>JAIESI010000147.1 GCA_019746135.1 Xanthobacteraceae bacterium | reverse complement strand
GAAAGGTGTTGCTGCACAACCACTTTCGCTGATTTGGCGCCCCGATGCGCTTATCTCTGTGAGATATCCGGGCTAGCGCCGCGACGTCCGCACGCAGGCCGCAACCACTTCGACGCGGGCGGTGCTGCGCGAGCGGCAGAGCGCGCTTTGCTCGGTCGGATAGATCGCCTGGGACCGGCCGACGCCGCAATGCGCGGTCAGCAGCACCTCGTCGGGCTCGCACTGCAGGGTGCAGTCGCCGGTGTTGCAGGCAAGCCGGACGATGCGGATGCCGGGATCGCCGGTTGCGCCGCGCGGGCCCGCCGGACCGGGCGGCCCCTGCGGGCCGGGCGGCCCCGCCTGACCCACGCCTTGCTGACCCGCCGCTTGCTGCTGCGGGCTGACGAACGACTGGGCCGCACCGGGTGTCTGGACCCGCTGCGTGGCGGCCTGCGGATCCGCCGTGGTGCGCGCCATCACCAGGCCGAAGGCCAGCACGAAACCGATCAATCCGAAAATGCCCATTGCGCCGAGGAGCCACACCTCGGGCGACGGCCAGCCGCGGCGCGGCGCGGCCGACGGCGTTTCCGTTGTGCTGGCCTCGGTTGCGGGCGGTTGCTGCTGCTCGACACTCATGGAACGACCTGACGCCTCGGCCTTGGCCGCAGCCCCGGCGACACCACTCTACTCTAGCCCTTCTGCTTGGGCACCCAGGCTTCGACCGGGCCGCCGGCCTTTTTCCAGGCGCCGAAGCCGCCACGGATATGCGCCACCGGCCTCAGGCCCATCCGGTGCGCCGTCTGTGCGGCCAGCGCCGAGCGCCAGCCGCCGGCGCAGAAGAACACGAAGCGCTTGTCTTCGCTGAACTGCGGCTTGTGGTAAGGGCTTTCCGGGTCGATCCAGAATTCCAGCATGCCGCGGGGACAATGGAACGCGCCCGGGATCTTGCCTTCGCGCTCCAGTTCGCGCGGGTCGCGAAGATCGACCAGCACGGTATCGTCGCGGCCGTGCAGTTTCACGGCCTCCTCGATCGGGATGGTTTCGATCTCGCGTTCGGCGGCCTCGAGCAGCGCCTTGTAGCCGGTGGTGATGGTCTGCGGCATTCGTGTCTCCGTTCCCCCGAATGGTGGCAGACCTGCCGGTGAAACGCCAGCATTCGGCCCTGGCACCAGGACAAGCCGCTGCTTGCACGGGCGTTCCCGCGGTGGGACCTTTCGGTGAACGGAGATTCGCCATGCCGCTGCTCTCGCTGCTCGACATCGTGGCGCTCGTCTGGTTCCTCGGCTCCTGGGTGCTCTATTCGCTGACCCTGTCGTTCACCGAGCAGCGCCGGCGCGGCCTCAACTCCGAGATGCACACATACCGCGACGTCTGGATGCTGCAGATGCTCGGCCGCGAGATCCGCATGGTCGACGCGCAGATCGTGGCGGCGCTGCAGAACGGCACTGCGTTCTTTGCCTCCACCTCGCTGATTGCGATCGGCGGCGCGCTCACTTTGCTGCGCTCGACCAAGGAGATTCTGGAGGTGGTGGGATCCCTGCCCCTAGGCGTGCAGATGACGCCGGTGCAGTGGGAGCTGAAGACGATGGGGCTTGCCGTCATCTTCGTCTACGCCTTCTTCAAGTTCGCCTGGTCCTACCGCCTCTACAACTATGTCGCGATCCTGGTCGGCGCCACGCCGCCCGCCACGGACAAGGACACGCCGGAGGCGAAGGCGCATGCCGCGCGGGTCGGTGGGCTTTGCGAGGTCGCCGGGCGTCACTTCAACCGCGGCCAGCGCGCGTTCTTCTTTGCGCTCGGCTATCTTGGCTGGTTCATCAGCCCGTGGCTGTTGATGGCGACGAGCGTGATCGTCGCCATCGTGCTGTGGCGCCGCCAGTTTGCGTCGGATTCGCGGCGCTCGCTGATCGAGGTCTGACCGGCCCTCAGTTCAGGAAGATCAGCACCGAGAGCGAGCACGACACCAGCACGCTGAACGCTGCGCCTGCGGCCAGCACCAGGTCCTGCACCCAGTCGAACGAGATCGCCTCCGCCTCGGCTTCCAGCTCGGCCGGGCCGAAATGGCCGGGCGGCACGCTCACGCCAACGTCCATGTTGACTGACATCCGACGATCCTCCGGTTCAGCGCACTCGCCTCACCCGCGTCCGACCGAGTACGCATACTCGGCTCTCGAATCGTCCGGACTGTTCTAGGATAGGCCGGACCACGCACGGGCGCGCTGCAACCTGTGGATATCAGCGGCCGATTAAGAAACCGTTCACCATGACCGATCCGCCCGACATCGAAGCCACGATCCTGCGACTCCTCGAGGAACGGCCGGCCGGCAAGACGATCAGCCCGGTCGACGCCGCCAATGCACTCTCGCCCGGTCCCCGATGGCATCTGCAGATGCCGGGCATCCGCCGCACCGCGATCCGGCTCGCGCTCGAAGGCCGCATCGTCATTTATCGCAAGGGCAAGGCCGCCGACCCGAACAACTTCAAGGGCACCTACCGGCTCGGATTGGCGCGGCAGGACTAAGGCGGTTTGGCGCAGCAGTCGGTCGGCTCGGGCAACGGACCCGGGAACAGTTCGGACGTGCGGCCGGTCGCCCAGTAGGCCGCGAGGCCGATGACCTCGTGGGATACGGCGTTCAGAGCGCCGACGCCGCCCAGCAGGTTGCGCGGCAGCCGCCACAGGTTGGGATTGGGCGGGCTGCTCCAGTCGACCGGAAACGGCTCGACCGGAAAGCCCACCTTGCGGAACGCACCGACCGCGCGCGGCATGTGCACCGCCGAGGTGACCAAGAGCCAGCGCTCGCCGGGCTTGGGATCGAGCATCGCCCGGGTGAACTGCGCGTTCTCCGCGGTGTTGCGCGATTTGTCCTCGAACACGAGGCGCTCCTTGGGCACGCCCAACTGCTCGAACAGTTGCGCGGCATAGACCGCCTCGGGCGGATCCTTGCCGAACAGGCTCGGATTGCCGCCGGTGAAGACGAGCTTGGCCGAAGGATGGCGCTTCACCAGCGCCGCGCCCTCCAACAGCCGCTCGACCTCGCCGGTAATCGACAGCTTCCCGCGCAGCGTGCTCATGCGGCTGTCGATCGGGCCGCCGAGCACGATGACGCCGGTGATCGGCGGGCCGTCCTCCTTGCCGGGTGGGAAACGGTTTTCCAGCGCCACGATCAGCGCATAGCCGATCGGCGTGACGCCGACGATCAGAAGAAGCAGCAGCGACGCCGCCGTCAGCCGCACGCCAGCTCGGCGAAAGCGCGTGAGAAGCAGGATCAACCCGATGACCCCGATGCTCAGGATGACATTCGACGGCACCGTCAGGAAGACCAGGACCTTGGACAGCACGAAGAACATCGTTGCTCCTGCTCTCGCGCCTTCGATCCCGATCGGAGTTGTCTTACGTCTTCCCGGCCTTCCAGGCCGCGTAGCGCGCCTTGGCCTCGTCGTTCGGCGGATAGAGGCCGGGCAGCGGCACGCCGCGCTCGACTTCGCTCACCACCCAGGTCTCGTAGCGCTCGTGCTCCTCGCCTTCGCTGGCGACGAAATCGACCAGGTCCTTCGGGATCACCACCGCGCCGTCGTCGTCGGCAACGATCACGTCACCGGGAAAGATCGCACAGCCGCCGCAGGCGATCGGCTCGTTCCAGCCGACAAACGTGAGCCCGTTGACCGACGCCGGCGCTGCGGTGCCCTGGCAGAAGATCGGCATGTTGGCCTTGAGGCAGCCGGCCTTGTCGCGGATCACGCCGTCGGTGACCAGCGCCGTCACATTCCGCCGCGCCATCCGCATCACCAGGATGTCGCCGAAGATGCCGGCGGTGGTGACGCCCATCGCGTCGGCGACGGCGATGCAGCCCTCGGGCATGGCCTCGATCGCGGCGCGGGTCGAGATCGGTTTGCCCCAGCTTTCCGGCGTGGCGAGATCCTCGCGCACCGGCACGAAGCGCAGCGTGAAGGCCGGACCGACCAAACGCTGTCCGCCCTCGATCAGCGGCAACGCGCCCTTGATCCAGCAATGCCGGATGCCCTTCTTCAGCAGCATCGTGGTGATGGTCGCGGTGGTGACGCGGCGCAGGACGTCGAAGGCGGCGCTCATCGTTCCCTCCCCTCAGGCCGGCGTGAGACCGATCCGCTGATCGCGGCGGCGGAGATAGTGCACGAACGGGATCGACAGCAGCACCATCCAGGCCTTGCCGACCACCTGGCCCGCCAGGAAGTCGAGCGAGCCGAAGGCGAGATAGAGGAAGATGACCGAGTCGACCACCAGCCCGACCACGCTCGAGGCCACCACCGCGGCGATCAGCCGCCGCCGCGCGAGCGGCGTATAGACCGCGAGATCGGCGAGCTCCGAAAGGAGAAACGCGACGCCCGAGGCGACCACCAGCGACGGCGGCGCAAAGATCGCCGACAGGATCGCGCCGACGACGACGGCCGCGGCCGAATACATCACCCCAAGCCGCCGCTGCACGAGGTCGCGCAGCACCAGCGCGATGCCGATCATCAGCACGCCCGACGGCGCCATGAGACTTGCGCCGCCGACCTTCGGCAGCACCGGAATGAGGCATGGGCCGTTCGGCGGACAAACAGTGCCGGCATGGAGGATCATCCAGTTGGCGAGCGGAATGGTCAGGCCGAAGGCGGCCAGGAACACGACCCCCTCTAGTACACGGCGCGTTTCAATGTTCATGGACTTCCTGCAAGAAACGATCAAAGCCTTCGGCCCGCAGCCGGCATGCCGGGCAGGTGCCGCAGCCATAGCCCCAATCGTGGCGATGATTCCGGTCACCGAGGTAGCAGCTATGGGTCGCCTCGATCACCAAATCAAGTAAGGCTTGTCCGCCGATCTCCCTGGCCAGCGCGAAGGTTGCGGCCTTGTCGACTCGCATCAGCGGGGTGTGGATCGTCATGTCGCGGTCCATGCCGAGCGAGAGCGCGCTTTGCACGGCCCTGATCGTGTCGTTGCGGCAGTCCGGATAGCCGGAATAGTCGGTCTCGCACATGCCGGCGACGAGGTCGCGGATGCCGCGACGGTAGGCAAGCGCCCCGGCATAGTTGAGGAAAATCAGGTTGCGGCCGGGCACGAAGGTGTTCGGCAGGCCGCTCCCGGCCATCTCGATCTGCATGTCGCGGGTGAGCGCGGTCTCGGAAATGGCGGCGAGCGTCTCGAGCTTGAGCACATGGTCGTCGCCGAGACGCGCGGCCCATTCCGGCTGCAGCCCGCGCAAGCTCTCGCGGATGCGCGGCCGCACGGCGAGCTCCACGGCGTGGCGCTGGCCGTAATCGAAGCCGATGGTCTCGACCCGTGCGAAGCGCTCGAGCGCCCAGGCGAGACAGACGCTGGAATCCTGCCCGCCGGAGAACAGCACCAGCGCGGCATCAGGGCTGACGGTCATCGGCCCTTCCTACAGGATTTTCCGGAGCCCTGTTGCGCGAAATTTGCGCTAGAGTTTGCTCGGAACATCCAAGGAAGGCGGCGGCACGATGGCTTCCAGCAACGGCGCGCGCGGATTGATCGCGGTCGACAAGATGGGCTGCAAGGTCCTGTTCCTCGACCCCGTCAGCAACGAGACGCAGGTTTCGATCGACGGCATCGCGCGGACGGTGCACGAACTGCTGGTGGTGCCGGAAACCGGCCTCGCCTATGTGCCGATCTTCGGCGACGGCGTCCACGGCCGGAACCCGAACCCGCAGCATCACCTTTGCGTCTTCGACCTCGACAAGCGCGCCCATGTCGGCACGATCGATCTTCGCCCCTTGATCGCGCCTCACACGCTGAAGCTCGGGCCGGACGGGATGATCTACCTCACCTGCGAAAACAGCGCGAAGGTCGCGGTGATCGATCGCAAGCGGAACAAGGTGGTGGAGGCGCTCGACTCCGGGTCGACCAACGGCCACCGCCTGATCATCGCCCCGGACGGCTCCCGGCTCTACACCGAGAACGAGGAGGACGCGACGGTTTCGGTGATCGACCTGAAGACACGGAAGCTCCTCGGCAAGATCGCAACCCCTCGCCCGCTCGCCGGCATCGCCATCTCGCAGGACGGCAGGACGGTCGTTGCGGTCGACGACGGCGAGCCGACGCTGTTCCTGATCGACACCGCGAGCGAGAAGGTTGCCGGCGAGGTGCGGCTTGAAGGCGTGCCGAAGGCCGCGCAGATCGCGCGCTACGCCCCGGACTGGAGCATGCTCGGCGTCACCAGCCTCAACAGCGACACCGTCAGCCTGATCGATCCGGATTTCAAGACCCAGACCGCAATCAAGGTCGGCCGCCAACCGATGGACATGGCGTTCCACGGCGACGAACTCTACGTGCCGTGCCAGGGCGACGGCTCGGTGCACGTGATCGACATTCCGAGCCGCGCGCACAAGCGGAGCTTTGCGTGCGGCACCGGCTGCGAGTCGCTGGGCTTCTTCTAAGTGGCCAAGAGCAAGTGACCGGGAACCTCACTGAAATCGCCGACCGGCTGATCGCCGCCCAGGACAGGGTCGCGACACTGCCACCGATCACCTCGGACGCGCCGGAGTTCAGCGTCGCGGACGCGTATGCGGTGCTGGCCGAGATCGAGGGCAAGCGCCGCGCGCAGGGCTGGCGCGCGATCGGCCGCAAGATCGGCTTCACCAACCGCACCATCTGGCCCCGCTATGGCGTCTATCAGCCGATGTGGGCCCACGTCTGGACCGACACGGTGCATTTCGCGGAGAGCGGCAAGGCCAAGCTCGAACTGCGCCCGTTCGTGCAGCCGCGGATCGAGCCTGAGGTGGTGTTCAAGCTCAAAGCGCCGGTGCCGGTGACCGACGATCCCATCGAAGTGCTCGCCTGCGCGGAATGGATCGCGCCGGGCTTCGAGATCGTGCAGAGCCACTTCCCGGACTGGAAGTTCACCGCGCCGGATTGCACGGCGGCGTGCGGGCTGCACGGCGCGCTGGTGGTGGGTGAACCTGTCGCGATGACGGCCGCCAACCGCGCGGTGCTCGCCGCGGCGCTGCCGACCTGCAAGGTCACGCTGTCGCGTGGCGATCAGGTGATCGACCGCGGCATCGGCGCGAATGTGCTGGACAGCCCGGCGCTGGCGCTCGCGCATCTGGTCCGCGTGCTGGCCACGCTGCCGCAGTTTCCGCCGCTCGCCGCGGGCGAGATCGTCACCACCGGCACCATCACCGACGCCTGGCCGGTCACAACAGGCGAAACGTGGTCGTCGGACTACGGCGAATTGGGAATTGACGGGCTGACGCTGAGTTTCAACTGACGTTCAATCGTCCCAGTCCGGCGTGCCGCCCCACTCGACGATGCGGCCACCGGGATGGGCCAGGCCCGCGATCTCCTTCATCTCCGCCGCCGTCAGCTTGAAGTCGAAGATCGCGAAATTCTCCTTGAGCCGGTCGGAGCGGCTGGTGCGCGGGATGACGATCACGCCATGCTGCACGAGATAGCGCAGGCACACCTGTGCCGCGGTCTTGCCGTGCGCCTTGCCGATCTTCGAAAGCACCGCGTCGCCCTTCACCCGGCCGCGGGCGATCGGACTGTAGGCGGTGACTGAGAGCCCGCGCTTTCTGCTCGCCGCAATCACCTTGGCCTGGTCGAGATAGGGATGGCACTCGATCTGGTTGTTGACCAAAGGCTCGGTCGCGTAACCCACCGCCTCCTCGATCAGCGCCACGGTGAAGTTCGACACGCCGACGTGCCGCGCCACGCCTTCGCGCTTCATCTTGCAAAGCGCGCCGATGGTCTCCTTCAGCGGGATACTGGGATTGGGCCAGTGGATCAGCAGCAGGTCGACGCTCGGCATCTTCAGCTTTCGGATGCTCTCGCGCGCCGAGCGCTCGAAGTCGCGGGCGCGCAGGTCGCTCGACCAGACCTTGGTGGTGATGAACACCTCGTCGCGCGGCACCTCCGATGCGCGCAGCCCCTCGCCCACCGCCTCTTCGTTGCCGTACATCGCCGCGGTGTCGATGTGGCGGTAGCCGAGCCGCAGCGCCTCGTCGACCATCTTGGCGCAGGTCCGGCCGCGCAGATCCCAGGTGCCGAGACCGATCAGCGGAATGCGCGTGCCGCCTGCTTCGATGAACTGAACCATTCCCTCTCCGTTGCGCCGCAAGTCAGTGTCCGCCCGAAGTTGGTTCGGCAACCTGCTCCGGCGAACGTCCGGACGGCGACATTGGCGAGCGCGACTGGCGAACGCGACACCAGCGAGAATGCCTTTCAGGCGCTCTCGTGCCAACCACGCCCGCCGGTCCATGGGACCGGCGGGCGTGGTTTAGCGGACAAGGCGGATATCGATCCCAAGATTCAGGTTCGTCCACATACGGTCGGTCGTATAAGCGGGCAGTCGTTCGCGTTCGGCCAAAGCCAAGCAAGCCCGATCGCCCACCGACAGACCAAACCTTCGGGTGAGCAATCGCAATTCGCCTGCGCGGCGCGCCAGCGGCAGATCGTGAGCAACGACAATGAAAGCCATCCGCGCCAGCGACATCAGGACGCGATCGAATGAATGGCCACGATCAATCGCTCTGCTGACGACTTCAGTGTAGTTGACGGAAGACAGCAAGGCCCCCGCGACAATGCTCTCGGTGGTTTCAGCGCCCGGCTCATCGAGATAGAGGGCCAGAACCGCGGACGCATCGAGAACCGCCGGCATCAACGTCGCTTCCGGGAGCGCCGCATCGAACGCACGGCCGCTTCCTCTTCCTTCAACGCTTCGGCGCGCCGTTCCGCGATCAATTCGTCTGAAGCGTATTCGGTGTTTTGCGCCAGGGCTCTGGCCTCATCGCGTACTTTCCGGAGCCCGTGCAAATGCGAATGCAGCCGCACCTCGCCATCCTTCAGCCAGGCTGTGACAAGCTCGCCTTCCTGCAAATCCAGCGCGGCCCGCATCTCGGCCGGCAAAAGCAGCCGCCCTTTGGCGCCGAGTTTCAGGAAATACCTGATGGTGCCGTCCGGCAGCACTTCCGGCGGTGGGACGTTCTGCACTTCGACTTGGGGCAAGACCGGCCGATCAGCCGCGCGATACCGGGTCTTGTCCTCGGAAAAGCCTCTCGGCGATTTTGGCTTCCGCATGGGCCCAACCTCGACGAAGGGCCCAGAATGCCATATCCGGCCGCGGGTGTCACATACCCGTCTTGGTGACACCTACTGCGGTCTGGGCTTGCCCAGCACCGAGAACGCCACGTCCGGCGCCTCGTCGAGCAGCCTCAGCAGCGCCCGTGCCGGGCCGCGCGGCTGGCGCTTGCCCTGCTCCCAGTTGCGCACCGTCTCGATCGGCACGCCGATGCGGGCGGCGAACTCGGCTTGGGTGAGCCTCGTCTGCGAGCGGATGCGGCGCGCGTAGCCGGCGTCGGTCTGCGGCGGGCGCTCGGGCGCAATCGACGGCGCGAGGATGCGCTGGTCGGCCTCGGGCGGCGGCAGCGGCAGCGCCGCCTCGCTGCCGTCGGCAAGGATTTCCACGAGACGCCCGTCCGCCTTCAGTCGCACCCGCATCATGCCGCCTCCTGTGATTCAGCGGCTCAGGAGGTGGACCGATTTTGGTTAAGACGCGATTAACGGAAGGCCGCCGGACTATGGGTCGCTGACTGCGGGTCGCCGGCTCGGTCGGCCGCAGGCCGACAAGTCAGGTTGTTTTCTCGAAGATTTCCCGGCCGATCAGCATCCTGCGGATCTCGCTCGTGCCCGCGCCGATCTCGTAGAGCTTGGCGTCGCGCAGCAAGCGTCCGGTCGGATAGTCGTTGATGTAGCCGTTGCCGCCGAGGCACTGGATCGCGTCGAGCGCGAGCTGCGTCGCCCGCTCGGCGGCGTAGAGGATCGCCCCGGCCGCGTCCTCGCGCGTGGTGCGGCCGTCGTCGCAGGCGCGCGCCACAGCGTAAACGTAAGCCTTGGCGGCATTCATGCTCACATACATGTCGGCGAGCTTGCCCTGCATGAGCTGGAAGCTGCCGATCGGCTGGCCGAACTGCTTGCGTTCATGCAGGTACGGGATCACCACATCCATCGCCGCCTGCATGATGCCGAGCGGCCCCGCCGCGAGCACCACGCGCTCGTAGTCGAGGCCGGACATCAGCACGTTGACCCCTCCCCCCAGCGTGCCGAGCACGTTCTCCTCCGGCACCTCGCAGTCCTGGAACACCAGCTCGGCGGTGTCGGAGCCGCGCATGCCGAGCTTGTCGAGCTTCTGCGCCGTGGAGAAACCCTTCATGCCCTTTTCGATCAGGAACGCGGTGATGCCGCGCGGGCCGGCGTTCGGGTCGGTCTTGGCGTAGACCACCAGCGTCTCGGCCTCGGGGCCGTTGGTGATCCAGAATTTCGAGCCGTTCAGCACATAGCGGTCGCCCTTCTTGTCGGCGCGCGTCCGCATCGACACCACGTCGGAGCCGGAGCCGGGCTCCGACATCGCGAGCGCCCCGACATGCTCGCCGGAAATCAGCTTCGGCAGATATTTCTTGCGCTGCGCGTCGCTGCCATTCCTCCGGATCTGGTTGACGCAAAGGTTGGAATGCGCGCCGTAGGACAGGCCGACCGAGGCCGAGCCGCGCGAGATTTCCTCCATCGCCACGCAATGGGCGAGGTACCCGAGCCCCGAGCCGCCGTATTCCTCCTCGACCGTGATGCCATGCAGACCGAGCGCGCCCATCTGCGGCCACAGATCGCGCGGGAACCTGTTGGTCTTGTCGATCTCGTCCGCGCGCGGGGCGATCTTGTCGTCAGAGAAGCTGCGTGCGCTCTCGCGCAGCATGTCGATGTCTTCGCCAAGCCCGAAATCGAAGCCCTGCCAGGCGTTGGGGATCATGTGCGCTCCTTGATCTCGGTCCGGCGTTCGGACGGCCGGTTTTGCCGCATTATAGGGCGGAGCGGACTGAGAATGTCAGAGGCAATCAGGCGACCGCCTGTGCGGCGGACGGAACCTCGGCGGCGCCCGCGACCAGCCTGTCGAGCGCCTCGCGCGGCGCGGGCCTCGCGAAAAGGAAGCCCTGCATCTCGTCGCAGCCGGCCAGCCGCAGCAGCACGCGCTGCTCCTCGGTCTCGACACCTTCGGCGAGCAGCGTCAGGTTCAGCGCGCGGCCGAGCGCGACGATGGCCTGCACCACCGCCTGGCTTTCCGCCTGGCGCGCCAGCGGCTCGACGAACCCCTTGTCGATCTTCAGCTTGTCGAACTTGAAGCGCTGCAGGTAGGTCAAGCTGGAATAGCCGGTGCCGAAGTCGTCGAGCGCAAGCCGCACGCCGAGCGCCTTCAGCGCGTCGAGCCGCGCCTTGGCTTCGGCGGGATTGTCGATCAACACGCCTTCGGTGACCTCCAGCATCAGCCGCGATGCCGGCACGCCGTATTCGGCAAGCAGCTCCGTGATCGTCTCGACCAGCGCCGTATCGCGCACCTGAACGGGCGAGAGGTTCACGGCGATGTAGAGCCCCGGCCAGCGCCTGGCATCGGCCAGCGCCCGGCGCAACACGAATTCGCCGAGCTTCGCCATCAGCCCGCAGCTCTCGGCGATGGATACGAACTTGCCGGGCGGGATCGCGCCACGCAACGGATGGTTCCAGCGCAGCAGCGCTTCGGCGCCAAGAACGCGCGTACCGTCGGCGCCGACGATCGGCTGGTAGTGCACGTCGAGCGACTGATCCTCGATGGCGCGCTTGAGCTCGCGCTCCAAAAAACGGCGGTCATCGAATTCCACGTCCATCGGCGGCGCGAAGCGCACCACCCTGCCGCGCTCCTTGCGCTTGCCGGAGCGCAGCGCGAGATCAGACCGCCGCATCAGCTCGTCGCGGCTGCGGCCGTCGCGCGGCGCGTGCGCCAGCCCGGTGGTGACGCCGAGCTGCACGATCTGGCCGTCGGCCCAGTAGGGCCGCGCCAGTTCGGCGGCGACGGCCTGGACCGCGTCCTCCGCCGCCTCCATGTCCGGCGCGATCAGCGCCAGCGCGAACTCATCGCCGTCGAAGCGGCCGCAGCAGGCGTCGCGCAGCATGACCTTGCGGAGGCGGTTTCCGACCTCCTTCAGCAGATCGTCGCCGGCGGCATGGCCATAGGCGTCGTTGATGTCCTTCAGGCCGTCGAGGTCGAGGAACGCCAGCGTCGCCACCTCGCCATGGGCGCGCTGTGCCATCACCGCGTCGATCTGCTCGATCATCTTGCGATGGTTCGGCAGCCCGGTGAGCATGTCCTCGTGGGCGAGATGCCAAGCGAGCTGCTCGCTTGCGCCGAGCTCGCGCACCGTGCGCCGCACCTGCCAGAGCGCAAAGCCGGCAAAGCTCACCAGCAGGATCGCGGTGAGGATCGCGAGCGGCTGCAGCTCGCCGAGCGCGCTGCTCATGGCGTTCTGCGGCTCCCACGAGAACCAGCCGAGGATGCGGCCGTGCGTATCGAGCACCGACTGCACCTCGCGGTCGTCCTCGATCGGCTCGGTCTCGAAGCGGAGGTTTTTCAGGCCGGCGGTGCGCTCGATGTATTTGAACTGGCGCGGGTCGAGCCTGGTGAAATCAGCGCCGGCGTTGCGGATGTCCTGAATCGCGGTGAGCAGCGCGGTGCGGCGCTCCATCGCCTGCCGCTCGTCGGCCTGGCGGACCAGCGCGTAGCCGACGACGGCGCAGAAGAACGCCGCGCTGACCACGAACAGCGCGAGCGTCGCGACAAGCCGCGGCGTCCACAACCGCCGCGCCAGCGCCGGCCGTTGGGGTAAGGCGATACTCATCAAGAGCCCGTCGGCGGCCTCAGTTCACGTCCCGGAGAACCCTAGGACGGGATGGTTAACGAGATGTCAGCAGCCGGATCAGCAAGGCCATTTTCTCTCCGCCCTCGAGCTATTTCAGCCCGAACCAGAGCGTCGCGATCCCCAGAAACGAGAAGAAGCCGACCACGTCGGTCACGGTGGTGACGAACGGCCCGGAGGCGATCGCCGGGTCCACCCCGAGCCGGATCAGCGTCAGCGGAATGAAGATGCCGCCGAGCGCCGCGGCGGCCAGCACACAGATCATGGCCAGCCCGATCACCACGCCCAGGTCCGTGACCTGGAACCAGGCGGCGGCGATCGCCCCCATGATCACCGCAAAGCCGATCCCGTTGATGAGGCCGACCAGGAACTCGCGGCGCACCACGCGCCAGGAGTTGACGTCGCTGAGGTCGCGGGTGGCCAATGCGCGCACCGCGACGGTCATGGTCTGGGTCCCGGCATTGCCGCCCATGCTGGCGACGACCGGCATCAGCACCGCGAGCGCCACCATGTTGGCGATCGAGGACTCGAACTGGCGGATCACCGAGGCCGAGATCAGCGCGGTGCAGAGATTGGCGAAGAGCCAGGGGAAGCGGCTCTTGACGATGGTCCAGACCGAGTCCGACAGTTCCTCGTCGCGGCTGACGCCGCCCAGCGCGGCGATGTCCTCGGCGGCCTCCTCCTCGATCACGTCGACCACGTCCTCGACGTTGATGACGCCGACCAGACGCTCCTCGTCGTCCACCACCGGAGCCGCGATCAGGTTGTAGCGCTCGAACATGCGCGCCACCTCCTCCTGATCCTCGGTGGCTTTGACCCGCCGCCGATCCTCGTCCATCAGGTCCGTCACCGGGACCGGGCGCTTGGTCCGCAGCAGGCGGTCGAGCCCGACCGCGCCGAGAAGCTTCTGCTGGTCGTCGACGATGTAGAGCTCGAAGAACCGGTCCGGCAGGTCGGCGGTCTCGCGCATGTGGTCGATGGCGTCACCGACCGTCCAGTAGGGCGACACGGCGATGAACTCGGTCCGCATACGCCGGCCGGCCGACTCTTCCGGATAGTGCAGGATCTGCTCGACCGCGCCGCGCTCGCGCTGCGGCAACCGCTCGAGGACCTCGGCCTGCTCTTCTTCAGGCAGCGCCTCGATGATCTGGGCCGCGGCGTCGGAATCGAGCTCGCGGAGGCCCTTGGCGACGGTATCGGGCGGCAGCTCTTCGAGGATTTCCTCGCGGACGGTCTCCTCGACCTCGGTGAGCGCCGTGAAATCGAACTCGCGGCCCATCAACTCGATGAAGCGGGGCCGCAGCTCCGCATCGAGCGCCTCGATCAGATCGCCGGTGTCGGCTTCGTGCAGGTCGCCCGCAAGCCGCTGCAGCATGGCAGCGGCACCGTTCTCGACCGCGTTCGCGACGCGCCCGAGAAATTCCGGGCGGATCGCACCCTCCTCATCGCGCATTTCCGCGGCGGCGGTCGCACTACGGTCGTGCTGGTCGAGCGTGACGTTCATGCCGCTCCGAGCGCGATGATTGAGGTCAGCGGGCTTGTACGCCGCACGAGTTTGGCTGGCAATTGCGACAGCGCGTTTTTCGCGAATGATGCAGCTTGCCTTCGTCCCGGCCATCGGTGCATGTGCGCGCCCAATGGCGAACACAATTCGAATCCCGATTTCCGCCGTTGTTGGCGCGCTGCTGGCGCTCGCGACGCTGCCTGCTGCGGCCGCGGACTGCGGCGGCAACCCCAGCGCGCTCGGCACCGCGCGCACGCTTGCCGTGGACCCGGCGGTAACGCCTGCGGTCGGGCGCAAGCATTTCCCGGTGACGCTGCCGCTCAAGCCCAAGGAGGTCGTGCTCACCTTTGACGACGGGCCTTGGCCCGGCACCACCGATGCGGTGCTCAAGGCGCTGCGCGCAGAATGCGTCAAGGCGAGCTTTTTCATGCTCGGCCGCAACGCCGTGGCGCATCCGGCGCTGGCCCGGAAGGTCTTGGCCGAGGGCCACACCGTCGCGCACCACACCTATTCGCACCCGCTGCTCAGCCACATGAGCCTTCCCCGCGCCGAGGCCGAGATCGATCGCGGCTTTGCCGCGGTCGATCAGGCCGTCTACGGCAGCGGCAGCCGCGTGCCGCGGACGCCGTTCTTCCGCTTTCCGGGCTTCGCCTCCAACGCCGCCCTGGTCGATCTCCTCGCCCGGCGGCGGATCGCCGTGTTCGGTGCCGACCTCTGGGCGAGCGACTGGAATCCGATGTCGCCGCAGCACCAGCGCACGCTGGTGCTGCAACGGTTAATCCATGCGGGCGGCGGCATCGTGCTGTTTCACGACACCCACGCGCAGACCGCGAAGATGCTGCCGGATTTCCTGCGCGACCTGAAACGGCTCGACTATCGCGTGGTGCACATCGTCCCGGCCTCGCACGTCGCTTCGCATGAGTCAGCCGGACGTTAAGCACGCGCGTTAACGCCACGCATTAAATATGACCGCCGATAAAGCGCGGCGCGACGCGGGGTTTGGCGCGGCCAGCCGCTAATGTGCGGCGCATGAATGGGCGGGCTGTGGTTCTGGCGGGGTTTGTGCTGGCGGCGCTCGGCGCGGCGCACGCGCGCGCCGCCGATTGCCCGGGCAATCCGCATGCGCTCGGCACCAGCCGCGTGCTCACGATCGATCCGCAGGAGCTCCCGCGCATCGGCACGATTCAGTACCAGCGCTCGCTGCCGCTGGAAGACCACGAGGTGGTGCTGACCTTCGACGACGGCCCGATGCCGCCCTACACCAATCGCGTGCTGGACGTGCTGGCCGAGCACTGCGTCAAGGCGACCTACTTCATCATCGGCCGCATGGCGCGCGGCTATCCCGACCTGCTCAGGAAAATCCGCGACGCCGGCCACACCATCGGCAACCACAGCCAGAACCACGTGCTCGGCTTCGACCGCATGCCGGGCCACCTGGTGCAGGGCGAGATCGAGCAGGGCTTTGCCTCGATCGCCGCGGCGCTCGGCGAGCGGCGGCCGCCCTCGCCGTTCTTCCGCATTCCCGGGCTGCTCCGCGCCAACGAGGTCGAGGCCTACCTGCAGTCGCGCAGGCTCGTGACCTGGAGCGCCGACATCGTCGCCGACGACTGGAAGCACATTCCCGCCGCCGAGGTGGTGCGGCGGACCATCGCGCGGCTCGAGGAGAAAGGCAAAGGCATCGTGCTGCTGCACGACATCCAGCCGGCGACAGCGCTCGGGATCGCCGAGCTGCTGCGCGAGCTCAAGATGCGCGGCTATCGCGTGGTGCATGTGGTGCCGCGCGGCGCCCCGCAGCCGGAGGTTCCGGTCGCGTCGGCCCCGCAGAGCCGGGTGCAGGAACGGGCGCAAGAGCGGCCGCAGGAACGGGCGCTGACCGCCATCGTGCCGCCGAAACTGCAGGCGCAGCCCGCGCCGCCGGGGCCAGCGCAGGGCGTCACGACGGCGGCCATCGCCGCGCCGCTCTCGCCCCAGCCTGTCGAACGCGTATCGCTGCAGCGCGAGGAAGACGCTGCGCCCGCCGAACCCGCCGCCGCCGAAAGCTATGGGCGCGCCGTGCCGATCGTGCCGGGCCAGCCGATCCGGCCGTTCACCTCCGACGCCAAACCCGCGCGCAACATGCCGACGCCGGGCAAGTTCGTCACCACCGAACCCGGCGGCTGGCCGCCGGTGACGAGCATTCCGGTGCCGAAGGCCGGCGGCGTCGGCGTATCCTCCGTGCCGCGCGGCAGCGCCGGGCCTGACGGGCGGTTCCGGTAGCGATCGGCCCATTGTCTGCCCCGGCGCGGGCTGGCACCCTTTCGATCTGCAGGTCGATGGTCGCCGGATCGCTCGAGCGGAGATGTTCCCATGCGCACCCTTGCCAAGCTCATCGCTGCCGCGTCGCTGCTCGTTCCGGCGGCCGCAGGACCGGTCCGGGCCCAGGAGGTCAAGGTCGGCGTCGTCCTCGCCTACACCGGCGTGGGCGCCGAGCTCGGCCAGCAGGTCGACCGGGGCATGGAGCTTTTCCTCAAGCTCAATCCGGACAAGGTCAGGCCCTACGCGATCAAGCTGATCAAGCGCGACGAGAAAGACCCGGCCGGCGCCAACACCAGGATCGCGGTCCAGGAGCTGCTCGCGCAGGAGAACGTCGACATCCTGGCCGGCTGGAACTACTCGCCCAACGCGATCGCGTCGGCGCAGGTCGTCACCGCCGGCAAGAAGCCCGCGGTGATCATGAACGCGGGCACCGCGCACATCACCAACATGTCGCCCTACTACGTGCGCGTGTCGTTCAGCATGTGGCACGCCGGCTACGCGCTGGGCCAGGCGGCCGCGCAGCAGCTCAAGGCCAAGACCGCCGTGGTCGGCTACACCGACTTCCCGCCCGGCAAGGACAGCCTCGCCGCCTTCAAGCGCGCGTTCGAGGCCAATGGCGGCAAGGTGGTCGATGAAATTCCCATGGGGGGCGCGGGCACCGTGCCCGATTTCACGCCGTTCCTGCAGCGCGCGAAGGACAAGAAGCCGGACGTGCTGTTCGTGTTCATCCCCGCGGGCGATCACTCGACCGCGGTGGTCAAGACCTACGGCGCGCTCGGCATGCGCGAAGCCGGCATCAAGCTGATCGGCCCCGGCGACATCACCGACGACACCAAGCTGCAGGCCATGGGCCAGGCCGCGGTCGGCCTCGTCACCATGCACCACTATCACGCCGATCTCGACAACGCCGAGAACAGGCGCTTCGTCGCTGCCTGGAAGAAGGAATACGGCGCGGCCTCGACGCCGAATTTCTTCGCGGTCGGCGGCTATGACGGGATGGCCGCCATCGCGCACGTCGTGCAGACCCTCAAAGGCAAGATCGACAGCGACAAGGCGCTGGACGCGCTCAAGGGGTGGAAATTCGACAGCCCGCGCGGACCGATCGCGATCGATCCGGCGACGCGGGACATCGTCATGAACGAATATCTGTCCGAGGTCACCCTGAAGGACGGCCGGCTGTTCCAGAAGGTGATCGGCCAGATCGAGGCGGTGAAAGACATCTGCAAGGAGCAGAAGATCGGACCGTGCGCCGCGGCGAACTAGGTTCTCACGCGCCGCACGCTCGGGATGCCATTGCATCATCCGGCGCATCATCCGGACAAAACTCCGCGACCCGGGACTTTGAATTCGGGCGCCCGGGCCGGCCCGCTTCCCCTTTTTCCGTCCCTCTCGCAAGAGGCGATGGAGCGCCGGGAGGCGCCACCGGCGGATCGCCGCCGGTTGGCGAACCCAAATCCGGGGTCCGCCGCGCGCCACGGCAGGTCCCCTGTTACCAGGGGGTGCCGCTTCGGGCGCGCTGGCCCAGTGACGTAGGGCCCGGCGCCTCCCGGCGCTCCAACGCGATGCCATTGTCGGGCACCGCATTCTGCTCCCGCTTCGGACGCCGCGATCGACGGCAACCGTTATAGGAACAAAACAAGAACTGTTATAGGGCGCGCGCAAGGGATGTCAACCCGCAGGTCGGGCCGCGCGCGATCGGCTTCGGCCCGTCCGGCGCACCGCTGCGGCATGTGGCAGGCCGCGCGGCGTTGGACCGACGGCGGCCTCGGCTGAAACGAGCCCGGCGCGAGCCGGTGGACGTCCGGCGTCTTCGCGTCGGCCACGTAGAACAGCACGAGCCCGGTCGGCGTCAGGACGTTCTGGTCCTTCTCGCCCTTGGCGATCGTGCCCTGCAGGATCAGCATCGTGGTGCGGTCCTTGGCGTCGCTGCCGCGGAACAACAGCAGGCCGCCGTTGATCGGCATGTTGCCGGCGACGGTGTCCGGCTTGTAGCCGTCCGCCATGAAGTGCGCGCGCAGCACCGTTGAGTTGGAGAACAATGGTCCGGCGTCAGCTTCTCGTCGGTCGCCTTCGACCAAGTCGCGCCGACCTGGATCAGTGTCTTCGACTTGTATCCGAAAACGCAGGACACCTCGGCGGTGCCGCCACCCGGCAGCACCTCGGTCGTCTATGTCTGCGCCGGCGTGATTGCTATGCGATGGACTTCCATCTTTTGACCGATGCCCTTCAGGTTCTCGTAGTTGCGCGACACCGGGCGTGAATTGACGATGTCACCGACGCCCGGCGCCTCCATCACCGTTGCACTGATGCAAACTTCGTCGACATCGGCGAGACCTTGCACGCGTGCGGCGATATTCACGTCCTGTCCGAAATAGTCGATCCGGTCGTTGAGCGTCACCGCAATCGCCCGCCCCTTGTGGACACCGACCTTGAGGCCCAGCGGCCGCGAAGCGGTCCGGTTGAACCGCGACAGTTCTTCGATCATCTCGATCGAGGCGCCAACGGCGTCCTTCGGACGCTCGAACCCGGCCATGACCGCGTCGCCGATCGTCTTGATGATGGTGCCGGATCGCTCGCGGATGATCCTGTTCAAGATCTCAAAGTGCTGGCGAACCAGAAAATACGCGTTCACGTCACCAACGCTTTCATACAGCGGAGTCGACCGCTTCAGATCGGTGAAAAGGAAAGTCATGTCCGAGACGTTGATGCTCTCGCCCTCATCCACCAACTGCGCCTTGTAGAGTTCGCGGAAGCTCGGGGTGAGCAGCAACCGCTTGCCGGACAGAAACGGTTCATATTCGACCGGATGCGGCTCGAAACCGAAGGGATACTGGACGAACCAGAAGCGACCGCGCTCGCCGGTGCGGTTCTCGATCCGGATGGTGTGCCTGCCCGGGCTGAGATCGGCCGTCTGCCGGAACGAAAAGCGTCCGTCGCCGATGACGATGTCTCTCGGTGCCGTGGGCCGGTCCGGCAGCAGAAAGCGGCCCGACTCGAGCTGGACCAGAGTCGCTTGCGGTTCGGCCGGCTCTCCGTCCGCGAAGAAGACCAGAAGGAGCTTATGGCTCAGGTCCAGCACCTCGAAACGGCCAGCTGTAATATCGAACTCGAAGCTGCGGCGCTCATGGGCCTCGATATCGGCAAATCCCCGTGAGAGCGCAGCAACGAGCTGCCGGTGCGTCATCCCGTGCGGAGCGATGAAGCCCTTGGCAAAGTTGTAGCGCAGGTAAAAATCCTCGACGGGCAGCATTTCCGGATGGCGGAATATGATGTCGCGCACGCCGCTCGACACCGTAAAGGCGACCTGAATGTAGTCGTCCAACGACGCATCGTTGATCGCGTTGCAGAACGCGCACTGAAAGCGTGGATGGACCTGGTCGAGCTCGCGAAAGCTGCCGGCGACCTGCGGGCAATAGGCGCAGATGAGCAGCCAGTCCATCTCGAACAGGCCCACCTTGGCGCTGTGCACGAACAGCTCTATCGCGTCCGCCTCGGACAGCCCGGCGCGGCCGCCGTATTGGATCGGATTGACGCGAAACAGATCATAGTCGTCGGCCGTGCGGATGAAGCGTTCGAGCTCCGCGAGGACATGCGGCGCCCAGCTTCTGACCGATCCGAGCCCGCCGAGGCGCTGGCCCAGGAGACTCTCGTTGACCGGGGACGGGACACTCATCTCAAGCTCCCTGCCTGACGGACTGACTACGCTATCGGTCTCCGGCCGAACTCCGCGACGGGCGGCACCATTGCCTCGTCCGGGTCGATGCCCCCAAGCTCTCAACGATCTCGAAACGGCCGCTCTTCGCCTCGGCGATACACATATTCATGCGGACGTGGTGCCGGCCGGGAACCATTTCCGCCCGACCGCCCGGCCTCTCGGCAGCGCAATCTCTCGCTGCTGAGCCGTGGCCAAATGGGCCGCATCGGCAAGCACATCAGAAAGTCAGCGCGTCGACCTGCCCGTGCGGGCACCTGGCCCTATGCTCCGCTGGCCCTATGCTCCGCTGGCCCTATGCTCCGCTGGCCCTATGCTCCGCGCCAACGCGCCCAATGTATCCCCGGCTCCGCCCTTGTCACAAGTAAAGCAACCAACGCATGCATCCGAACGATTTTGCCCGACAAACAGTTTTGGACATTTTCCGTTCCTGGCTCGAGGCCAACAACTGACCCTGAGGTGCGCGCGAAGCGAGCCTCGAAGGGCGACGGCCCCGGAACACGGGCCGTTGATCCTTCGAGAGCGGCCTTCGGCCGCCGCCTCAGTAGACGGTTCAGGATTTCCGGTCATGAGGGCCAGCGGCCCTGACGCTCTTAGACGGCAGTGCTTTTGGCCAGGGCGGCGCTTTCCTGCTGCGCCTTGCGCAGATACGGCCGGCGCAGCTTCAGGAAGAACGTCTCGAAATAGATGTAGGAGAGCCCGGCAACCGGCGCGAACAGCAGGAAGGCCACCGTCGCGATCAGCAGCACCGGGAAGAAATGCTCCGCACTGCCGATCCGCCCCTCGAACACCCAGCGCAACAGAACGACCGGAAAGAAGTGCAGCAGATAGATCGAGTAGGACCATTCGCCGATTTTGGCGAGGCCACGGTCGAGCCAGGACGGCAGCCGGACCGATGCGCCGTCATACAGCGCGATCAGCGACGCATAGGTAATGCCCTCGATGGTCGGGATCACGATCCACAGCGGGCTGCCCGACACCACGCCGGTGCGGTTGTAATAGCCGCCCATGGCGGCGAACTGCTGCCAGAAGATCAGGAACGACACGCCGGCGATCGCCGCGACCAGCATGAGCACCGGGCGGCGCAGCGACGCATAGGCCAGCATCATGCCCAGCAGGAACTGGTCGATGCGGCCGATGATGGTCCAATAGGCGAGAAACTGCACGTCGCCCATCCGCATCCAGATCAAGAGGCGCAGCGCCAGCGCCGCGGCGAGCACCGCGAACAGGGCGTGCGGACCCGCGCGCCGGCAGAGCAGGAGCAGCAGCGGAAAGATCAGATAGAAGTGCAGCTCGATGGTGATCGACCAGGCGCCTTTCGGCCAGGTCGGAAAAATCAGTCCGGCGATCAGATCGCTCGCCGGCACCGGGTCGCCGCCGAGCTGGCCGATCAGCCACCAGGCCGCGAGGCAGACGGCGAGCAGCGGCGCGAGCCGCAGCGCGCGGCTATAGAGAAACTTGTTGAAGTCGAGCTGCTGATCGCCGACCAGCTTGGCGAACAGATAGCCGGACAGCGTCATGAACAGCGCGACGCCGGTATGGCCTTCATCGAGCACGGCGAAGGGAAAGAAGGGCGCGCTGCCATAAGGCACCGGGAAGACCGGCGTCATGTGCAGGAAATGCCAGACGAAGACCAGATAGACCGCAACGGCCCGCACATGATCGAGACGTGAGAAATAAAGGCCGCTGGTCGAGCGCATGGATGGGTCCGAAAGGCAGGCGCATAGCATCGCGCGCCTAAGGATCGGTTTACGGGATGCCTGCGGCTCCCGCTAAGTCTCCGTCGCGCCGATTGTTTGCCGGATGCCGCGCCGTGGAACGATGCCGGCCGCAAGCCGTTGCGCGCATGCTGTTCGCCGACCGCTATTTGCGAACTGAACTCCTCCTCCCCTATGAAATGAATAACAATCAAACCAGCGCCTTACGTCGAGTTCCCTCCTGCGCCGGGGACACGGTGAAAGACAGCTGGCAGGACCGCGCCATTCATCAGCCTGTGGCTGGATCGAAGCCACAGGCCATGCGATTGCGCCCGCCGCTTATCTCGTGTTTGGCGTGACGCTGAGCGTGGCGGCGTTGGGTGTCCGGTCGCGAAGACGCCAGGACCCTAGACCAGCTCGACCGTGAGCGGGTTGTACGAGTAGAGCCAGCGGTTGCGGTCATCGCCTTCGTCGCGCTTGGCGAAGCGCGCGCGGATTTCCGCCTCCGAGCGCAGATGGAACAGCTCGCGATTGGCGCTCGACTGCAACACGATCTTGGCGGTGCGGTCGACACGGTTGCGCTGGTAGAGTTGCAGCGCGTCGGCGATGGTCCCGGTCATGTCGAGCGCGCGCGTCAGCACCGCGCCGTCCTCGATCGACATGGCGGCGCCCTGCGCCAGATACGGCAGGGTCGGATGGGCGGAGTCGCCGAGCAGCGTGACGCGCGCCGTGCTCCATTCGCGGATCGGCGGGCGGTTGAACAGCGCCCAGAGGTAGCACTGGTCCTTGTCGGCGGCGTCGATGATCGCCTGGATCGCCGGATGCCAGCCCTCGAACTGCGCCTTGAACTCGGTCCACGGCCGCTTGACGGTCCAGGACTCCTCGGAGGTCTCGTCGGTCTCGACGCAGCCGACCAGATTGAGCAGCGTGCCTTCGCGCAGGTAGTAGCAGACGACATGCCCCTCCGGGCCCATGAACACCGACATGACCCGTTCGAGCAGATCCTTGGGCAACCGGCTGGTCGGCACGACCAGGCGCCAGGCCGAGTCGCCGGTGTAGGTCGCGGGCGCCGCGCCGAACATCTGCGCCCGCACCACCGACTTCACCCCGTCCGCGCCGATCAGGATGTCGCCCTTCACCGACGGCCGGTCGGCGAAATGCAGCTCGACGCCATCGGCTGTCTCGGTGAAGCCGGTCACCCTGTGGTTGAGGCGGACGATGTCGGGATCGGCCTGCCGGGCGCGCGCGGCGAGGATCTCGTGCAGGTCGGCACGATGAAGCTGCGTGTAAGGTGCGCCGTGTAACTGCTCCTGGGACAAGGAAAATCGCTGGATGACCTCGCCCGTGTCATGGAGCCGGAACACGTAGGCCTCGGGCTTGACGCCGACCGCCAGCAGGCGGTCCTCGATGCCGAGGTGCCGCATGACATGCATGGCATTGGCGCTGACCTGGATGCCGGCCCCGATTTCGCCGAGCTGCGGCGCCTGCTCGTAGATCTCGACCGTGTGGCCCGCCTTCATCAGGCAGGACGCGGCGGTCAGGCCGCCGAGGCCGGCACCGGCGATGAGGATGCGATACCGCTTCATTTCCGACGCCCACCCAGAGACATTCCGGCTTGGTCCATACCACAGCGCGGCGCCGTGTTAAGCGGGCGGGCGCATCGCCCGGCTGCGCTCAAACGGCGAGCCGGAGGATTTTGGGATTGGTGCGGTCAAGAGGACTCGAACCTCCACGGGTTGCCCCGCTAGCACCTCAAGCTAGTGCGTCTACCAATTCCGCCATGACCGCATAGGGAAGACGCCGGAAACCGGCGTCGAGGCGCCCGCGATGTAACAAATCGAGCCAAGCCATACAAGGGCGCCACTGCACGCCGCTTGGACGGCGATTCCGGGCCGATTTCCACCCGGACTGCCGCCGGCCGGCCCCCTCGCCTATATCAAGGCTCGGGCCGCTATCCGCGCGTCTCGGGCGAACGCGGCAGCAGCGACTTGACCTCGACCGCGATGCGGTTGCCCTGGACCACGACGGTGCCTTTGGCGACCGGGAAATTGTTGGCCAGTATCTGCACGTCGTCGTCCTCGCCGGCATCGAGCTCGATGATGGCGCCGCGGCCGAGCCGGAGCACCTGGTGAACCGGCATGTCCGTGCGCCCCAACACCACGGCGATGTCGAGGGAGACCTTTTCGATACTGGCCATTCGAATCCTTGCTGCGTTAAGCGACGTTCGTGGACCGAAGGTCAACATGGTATGGTGAACGAGTGGTTAATGCCCGCTCCCACGCTGCCTTGGCGCTGAAGTCACCGGCGGATCGCCCGCCGGTGGAGTGGCGCGTCAGCGACCAGCCGGTCGGCTATGAGGCCGCACTTGCGGCGATGGACGCGCGCGCAGCCGCGATCGCGGCCGGCACCGCGCCCGAGCTGGTCTGGCTGCTCGAGCATCCGCCGCTCTACACCGCCGGCACCAGCGCCCGGCCGCAGGACCTGGTCGAGGCGCGGTTTCCGGTGCACCAGACCGGCCGCGGCGGGCAGTTCACGTATCATGGCCCCGGCCAGCGCGTGGCCTATGCGATGCTCGACCTCAACCGGCGCAAGCCCGACGTGCGGGCCTATGTCGCCGCCCTGGAGGAATGGATCATCCGCACGCTGGCCGACTTCAACATCCTCGGCGAGCGGCGCGACGACCGCGTCGGTGTCTGGGTCAAGCGGCCGGACAAGGGCAAGGATTTCAACGGCGCGCCGTTCGAGGACAAGATCGCAGCGCTCGGCATCCGCGTCCGCAAGTGGGTGACGCTGCACGGCATCGCCATCAACGTCGAGCCGGAGCTCTCGCACTTCACCGGCATCGTGCCCTGCGGCGTCGCCGAGCGGCGCTATGGCGTCACCAGCCTCGCCGACCTCGGCCTGCCGCTCAGCATGGCCGAGGTCGACATGACGTTGCGCAAGAAGTTCGAGGAGGTGTTCGGGCCCACGGCCGAACCGGCGCGAATGGGCGCAACCGCCCTGGCAGCCGAGTAGCTGGCGGCCGAAAAGATCGTGCCGGGCAAAATCTGCGGCTTTTGATGCAAGCCCGAGCGAGTAAGCCTAACAGGTGGTCGACGGAACCTCCCGGCGGCTTGGACGGTAAAGACGCTTGGGCGTTAAATTGGCTGATCAACGCTCATCAAGCGGGAGGCATGTCATGCGTGCTCGATGCTTGTTGCTCGCCTGCTCCCTCATTGCCGCGGTCGGCGCGCCGCGCGCCGCGGTGGCCGACACCGCGATCGCCACGCGGTGGCGCCAGATGCAGCTCGATCAAGGCAACTGCATCTCCTACGCGCGGCTTGCGATCTTCCGCACCGGGTTCGAGAAGGCCGATCCCGGATCGCAGACGATGTCGGGCAAGAAGGGCGACTACACCGCCTCGATCCGCTGTCTGGCCGAGCAGCGGATGATCTTCTTTGTGGTGGCCGGTCCCGATGCCGGAACCGCGGAAGGCTACATGAGGACGCTGTACGGTCAGTTCGGCGTGCTGTAGCGGCGTCACATCGTCGGCAGCACGGCAAACGTCTCCGGGCCGCGCAGCGCAAGCTCGTCGGACATGGCCTCGCGTTGATCGACGCGGTCGACCCGCGCCGACGGCGGCCCCTTGCGACAGGCCTCGATGACCGCGTCGACGTCGGCGGCTTCGCCCTCGAGCACCGCCTCGACCGCACCGTTGCGCCGGTTGCGCACCCAGCCTGCGAGGGCGCTTTCGTTCGCCGCCTGCTCGACGAAGGCGCGGAAGCCCACGCCCTGCACGCGGCCATGAAACATCACGTGGCGGCTGATCCGGCGGATGACCTTCATCGCGCCCCTTCAAGCTTGCGGTTGCCCGCGCCGAGCGGCCGCAGGTCGAGCCAGGCTTCCAGCGCGCGGATGTGCCGCGGCGGCAGGTTCCATTCGCGCGCGGCGGCGATGACCAGCTCGATGTAGCCCGGCTTCGGCCGTCCCTCGCCGCGCGGCCGGGCGAAGTATACCAGCGCCGGCATCAGCTCGCCGGCATGCCGCACCGGCACGGTCCCGGCGCGATAGAGGCCGGCCGAAACATTCTCCCAGGCATCGAGCGTCACCCGGTCGCGCGGCGTGATCCGCCACAGCACGCCGTGCACGGCCTCGCCGCGGGCGGGCTCGACCGAGGCGTAGCCGTCGCCGGTGATGACGAAGCGGTGGTCTGCGAGCTCGGCCACGCCGAGCGGCGCGGCGTCGCGCGCGTGACGGCGCATGATCGCGCGGCTCATGTTGGCGCCGTAGGAAAAATGCAGCGTCATGGTGCGGCGGATGCGGCGCTGGGCTGGATGCTTGGCCGGGTGCCGGCCCAGAGCGAATAGCAGAGCGCGACGACGACCGGCAGGACCATCAGCGCGACAAAACCCATCACCCAGTATTGCAGCACGCCGAGCGCGGGATCTCCGGTCAAGAGCGACAGGAAATACAGCACGACGAACAGATGCAGGATGGTGGCCTCGCTTCCGGCACCGCCGCCGTCGGCCGGCCCCGCCGACAACATGAGCCAGACGACGAGCGTCAGCAGAACGATCTCCAGCGCATAAACCATCGCCACGCCGATTGCGGTGCCGCCGGGACGTCCGGCATCACGCAGCCTGCGCTGATGCAGCACGATCCAGGCCCCGATCAGCACCGCCTGCGCCGCGACGAACGGTATGACGCTCATGCGCCCGGTCACCGGCGGCGACAGCAGCACCTGCGAGGCAAAGCTCAGCGCATAAAGAACGACGACCGCTGCGGCAAACGGAGCACGGGCGAGGCGCGACCCCGGAGAAGATGGCACGGCCTGATTCATGCCGCCATCGTGACACGGCGGCTAGGCGAATTCCATGATCACCGCATCGACCGCGAGGCTGTCGCCGGGCTTCACCTTGATCGCCTTCACCGTGGCGTCGCGCTCGGCGCGCAGCACGTTCTCCATCTTCATCGCCTCGACGATGGCGAGCGCCTCGCCCACCTTGACCTCCTGGCCCTCGGTCACGGCGATCGACCGCACCAGCCCCGGCATCGGACAGAGCAGCATCTTGCCGGTGTCCGGCGGCTTCTTCACCGGCATCAGCTTCGCCGACGCGGCTTCGAGCTCGGTGAACACATAGGCCCTGGTCTCGACGCCGCGGTGCGACAGCAGGAATCCGTTCGGGATCGACCGCACCTGCACGGCGACCGGCTGGCCGTTCACTTGGCCATTCACTTGGCCATTCCACACCGGCTCGCCGGGCTTCCAGGCCGACGTCAGCACACGCGGCACCCCCGCCTTGCCGTTCGCATCGACGAACTGCACGGCGATGCCCTGCGCCTCGCGCGACACGTCGAGGGTGAGCCAGAAATCGCCGAGCCGGACCGCGCGGCGGCGCTCGCGCGTCACCGCGCGGCCGGTCATCTGGCCGGAGATGCGGCGCTTTCGTTCGCCCAGCACGTGGTCGATGGCGGCGGCAACCGCGGCGATGGTCTCGGCCGTGGCGCCTTCGGGCACGACCGGATGGAAACCGTCGGGATATTCCTCGGCGATGAAGCCGGTCGAAAGGCGCCCGTCCTGCCAGCGCCTGTGCTGCATCAGCGCCGCGAGAAACGGGATGTTGTGGCGGATGCCGTCGATGACGAACGCATCAAGCGCGTTCGACTGCGCCGCGACCGCCGCGGCGCGCGTCGGCGCGTGCGTCACGAGCTTGGCGATCATCGGATCGTAGTGGATCGAGATTTCGCCGCCTTCGGTGACGCCGGTGTCGTTGCGCACGGTCACGCCGTCGCGGCTCGCTTCCGCGGGCGGACGATAGCGGGTGAGCCGGCCGATCGACGGCAGGAAGTTGCGGAACGGATCCTCGGCATAGACCCGGCTTTCCACCGCCCAGCCGTCGAGCTTCACGTCGGCCTGCTTCAGCGAAAGCTTCTCGCCGGCCGCGACGCGGATCATCTGCTCGACCAGATCGATGCCGGTGACGAGCTCGGTCACCGGATGCTCGACCTGCAGCCGCGTGTTCATCTCGAGGAAATAGAAGCTGCGGTCCTGGCCTGCGACGAACTCCACGGTGCCGGCGCTGTCGTAGCCGACGGCCTTCGCCAGCGCCACGGCCTGCTCGCCCATCTTGCGGCGCGTCGCCTCGTCGAGCAGCGGCGACGGCGCCTCCTCGACCACCTTCTGGTTGCGGCGCTGGATCGAGCACTCGCGCTCGCCGAGATAAATGACGTTGCCGTGCTTGTCGCCCAGCACCTGGATCTCGATGTGCCGCGGATTGACGATGAACTTCTCGATGAACACCCGGTCGTCGCCGAACGACGACTTCGCCTCGGACCTGGCGCGGGCGAAGCCTTCCGCCACCTCGGCCTTGGAATGGGCGATGCGCATGCCCTTGCCGCCGCCGCCGGCCGAGGCCTTGATCATCACCGGAAAGCCGATCTCCTCGGCGATCTGCACGGCGTGCTTGTCGTCGTCGATGACGCCGAGGTGTCCCGGCACGGTCGAGACCTTCGCCTGCGCCGCCGCCTTCTTCGACTCGATCTTGTCGCCCATCGCGGCGATGGCCCTGGGATTGGGACCGATGAAGATGATGCCGGCCTTGGCAAGCGCCTCGGGAAACGCCTCGCGCTCGGACAGGAAGCCGTAGCCCGGATGCACCGCCTCCGCGCCGGTCGCCTTGCAGGCCGCGACGATCTTCTCGATCACCAGATAGCTCTGCGCCGCGGCCGGCGGGCCGATCGCCACCGCCTCGTCCGCCATCTCGACATGCAACGCGTCGCGGTCGGCCTCGGAGTAGACCGCGATCGTCTCGATGCCCATCCGGCGGGCGGTCTTGATGATCCGGCAGGCGATTTCGCCGCGGTTGGCGATCAGAATGCGCTTGAACATGCCCCTACCGGTCACTCCCGTTGCCTTTCCCTGTTACCCTTCCGGCGAGACTTGTGCCAGCCCACGCTCAAGCCGCCATAAACCGGAACGTCAGCCACAAAGCTGCGCCGCCCGCGACAAATGCCGCCAGGGCCATTCCGGCAATCTCCACCGCGAACGCGCCCCGGCCGATGCCCGCGCCGATCGCGATCTTGCCGATGGTGTTGGTTGCGACCGCGGTCAGGATCGTCAACGCCGCGCCCTGCTCCGGCAGCGGCCGCGGCACGAGGCGCGCCACCGCAACGGTAATGGCATCGACGTCGGCCACGCCGATCACGGCCGCGCCGAGCAGCGTGCCGGCTGCGCCCAGCGTCTCACCCAGCGCCCGCCCGGCCAGGATCACGACGCTGAGAAACAGCGCAAAGCCGACGACCGACCAGAACTGAAACGGATTGCGCAACTTGGTTTCCGGCTGCGCGTCGGCCTTGCCGCCGCGCCAATAGGCGGCGACCAGCGCGAAGCACAGCGCCGCGGCCGTGGCCGCGAACAGCGCCGGCGCGAGCCAGCGGACCAGCGCCGCATTCAGCGCCGACACGATGGCGATGACACGAAGGAACATCACGGCGCTGGCCAGCGCCACACCGGCGGCGAGCAGCCGCGGCACGCCTTCACCGGCCGCGGCGCGGCGGGCGTTGGTCACGGTGACCGCCGTCGAGGATGCAAGGCCGCCGGCAAGGCCTGCGAGCAGCGTCCCATGGCTGGTGCCGAAATAGCGCACGGCGGCGTAGCCCAGGAACGACACGCCCGCGAGCACAATGGCGACGAGCCAGACCTCGCGCAGATTGATGCCGCCGAACGGGCCGAACGGCTCGGCCGGCAACAGCGGCAGGGCGACGAACGTCATCGCCAGCAGCACCAGGCCCGAGCGCAACTCCGGCCAGGTGAGATTGGCAACGAAGCCGTGAATGCGCTCGCGCAAGGCGAGGATGGCGGTGACTGCGACCGCCACCGCGCCCGTCACGCGGATATCGCCCATCAGGGCATGGGCGCCCAACGCAAATGTCACGATCGCGGCAACAGCCGTCGTCGCCGAAAAGGTGCCTTCGGCGCGGTTCTCCTCGCGGCAGAACAGGGCGATCACCGCCGCAAAGGCGGCGAATGCAAGTCCCAGAAACAGCCCGGCGCCCGCCCCTTCACGCAAAGCCGTGCTCAGCGCGCCGGCAATGCCGCCGAGAAGGCCGGAAATGGCAAAGGTGCGGATGCCCGCGGTGCGGCTCCCGGCCGCTTCCTCACGGGTTCGCCAGCCGCGCTCGAGCCCGATCAGCAGGCCCACGCCGAGCGCCACCGCGAAGCGGGATATCAGATCCTGGAACTCCATTCACCAACCTGGAAAACCGTCATGCTATCGACACCAACTCATGAAGGATATCTTTCTCCACGGAGGCCGCAGTTTGCGATACCACGGCCTTAACCCTTGGGGGCGAAGTTCTATATTGGCGGCACCGCCGGCCTCGTACCGGCACGATCCGCCGACGTAAGGAGGTCCACATGGCATTGGCAATCAACGATACCGCGCCTGATTTCGAGGCGCAGACCACCGAAGGCAAGATCAATTTCCACGACTGGATCGGCGACAGCTGGGCCGTGCTGTTCTCGCACCCCAAGGACTTCACGCCGGTCTGCACCACCGAGCTCGGCTACATGGCAAGGATCAAGCCGGAGTTCGACAAGCGCGGCGTCAAGATCATCGGCCTGTCGGTCGACCCGGTCGACAAGCATGCCGGCTGGGCCGCCGACATCGAGGAGACGCAAGGCTTTGCGCCGAACTATCCGATGATCGCCGACGTCGACTACAATGTCTCCAAGCTCTACGGCATGCTGCCGGCCGCGGTGTCGGGCGATCCGGCCAAGCGCACGCCGGCCGACAACCAGACCGTCCGCAACGTGTTCATCGTCGGGCCCGACAAGAAGATCAAGCTCGTGCTGGTCTATCCGATGACGGTCGGCCGCAACTTCGACGAGGTGCTGCGCGTCATCGACGCGCTCCAGCTCGGCGCCAAGCACAAGGTGGCGACGCCGGTGAACTGGAAGCAGGGCGACGACGTGATCATCGCCGGCTCGGTCACCGACGACGACGCCAAGAAGCTGTTCCCGCAGGGCTGGAAGGCGCCGAAGCCGTACATCCGGATCGTGCCGCAGCCAAAATAGGCGCGGTGTGACGCTAAAACGGGACGACTTTTCTTCGAATCGTCATCCCGCTTTAACTTCTTGTTTGAGCATGATCTTTTCCGAAAACCGCTTCACACTTTTCGGGATCATGCTCTAGGGCGTGTCCTCAATTAGCGGATTCCCAAATCAGAATCTT
>JAIESI010000295.1 GCA_019746135.1 Xanthobacteraceae bacterium | reverse complement strand
CCGCACGCGAATCTTGGTCACAGGGAGTCAGCATCCGAGCCGCGCCGCAAGCCCCTTGAGATGTGTGAATGTCGTAGGGCAAGGCGGGGGATATGTTTCGGCGGATACCGATCTAACCTATCACCACTTTCTGGAAATGAGATTGGTCTGTCGGTCCGAGTTAGCGGATCAGATTTGCGAACGCATCGCGTCGGCTGCCTGGACGGGCAGGAAGGGCGACGGCGTCGTATTCACGACAGCGGTCCATAAATTTGCGCGCATCAGGGAAATCGGCCGACACCCGGAGAAGCGCAATGATTGATGGAATTCTTTCGTTTGCCATCCGTCAGCGATGGCTTGTGATGATCGGCGTGCTGGGCATGGCCGCCTTCGGCGCCTGGAATTTCACGCGGCTTCCGATCGACGCCGTTCCCGATATCACCAACGTCCAGATCCAGATTAATAGCCGGGCGCTGGGCTACTCGCCGCTGGAAGTCGAACAGCGCATCACGTTTCCGGTCGAGACCGCCATGGGCGGGCTTCCGCATCTCGACAGCACTAGATCGCAGTCGCGATATGGCATGAGCCAGGTCACCGTCATCTTCAAGGATGGCACCGACATCTACTTCGCCAGACAGTTGGTCAACGAACGGATCCAGCAGGTCAAGGACCAGCTTCCGCCCGGAATCGAAACGGCGATGGGGCCGGTCTCGACCGGTCTCGGCGAGATCTATCAGTTCACGGTGGAAGCGAAGTCGGATGCCCGCAAAATGAGCGGCGAGCCCTACACGCCGAGCGATCTGCGCACGATCCAAGACTGGATCATCAAGCCGCAGTTGCGGAATGTACCCGGCGTCATCGAGGTGAACACTGTCGGGGGATTCGAGAAACAATTTCACGTGCTGCCGGATCCCGCGCAACTGATGGCCTACAAGCTCAGTTTCCGCGACGTGATGACGGCGCTGGCGTCGAACAACGCCAACGTTGGCGCTGGCTACATCGAGCGCAACGGTGAGCAATATCTCGTCCGTACACCCGGACAGGTCGCAAATATCCAAGAAATCAAGGAGATCGTGATCGGATCGCGAAACGGCGTCCCGGTTCGGGTTTCGGATGTCGCCGACGTCACGGAAGGCAAGGATTTGCGCACCGGCGCAGCCACGGTGAACGGCAAGGAGGTTGTGCTTGGAACTGCCATGCTGCTGATAGGCGAGAACAGCCGAACGGTGGCGCAGCGCGTGGCGGCCAGGCTCAAGAAAATCGGACGCTCTCTGCCGGACGGCGTCGTTGCACGGGCCGTCTACGATCGGACGCAGCTGGTCGAAGCCACTGTTGCAACCGTCGAGAAAAATCTCGTCGAAGGCGCGCTTCTTGTAATCGCGATTCTGTTCATGATCCTGGGGAATTTTAGGGCCGCTATCGCGACCGCGTTCGTCATTCCGCTTTCCATGCTCTTCACCATCACCGGCATGGTGGAAAACAAGGTCAGTGCCAATCTGATGAGTCTCGGAGCCATCGATTTCGGCATCATCATCGACGGTGCCGTCATCATCGTCGAGAACTGTTTGCGTCTGCTGGCGACAGAGCAGCACCGGTTGGGGCGCGTTCTTGACCGCCAAGAGCGATTCGAGACGATTCTGGCGGCATCCCGGGAAGTCATCGGCCCAAGTCTCTTCGGAACGCTGATCATCGGCGTGGTGTACATCCCGATCCTGACACTCACCGGTGTCGAGGGGAAGATGTTCACGCCGATGGCTTTGACGGTGCTGATGGCGCTTACTGGCGCCAGCATCCTCTCTCTGACGTTTGTCCCGGCCGCCGTTGCCCTCCTCGTCACCGGCAAGGTTTCCGAACATGAGAATTTCTTCATGCGTGGAGCGCGTCGGATCTATACGCCGCTGCTCGCCGCTTCCATCCGCAACAGGTTCGGTGTTGCTGCGATCGCTGCATTGTTGATCGTTGTCTGCGGAATCGCCGCTTCACGGATGGGGGGTGAATTCATTCCAAGTCTCGATGAAGGCGATGTGTCCATGGAGGTGGTGCGAATCCCGGGGACGAGCTTGACGCAGTCGGTTGAGATGCAGGCAATGCTCGAGCGGCGGCTGCTCAAGTTGCCCGAAGTCAAGGAGGTGTTCGCGCGCACTGGCACGGCGGAAGTTGCGACCGACTTGATGCCGCCATCAACATCGGACTGCTACGTGATGCTGAAGCCACGGAAGGACTGGCCCAATCCAGAAAAATCGAAGGCGACTGTGGTTTCGGAAGTTCAGCAGGCGGCCGAAGATGTTCCGGGAAGCGTCTATGGGATTTCGCAGCCGATCCAGCAACGCATGAACGAACTGATATCCGGCGTCAAAAGCGACGTCGGGGTCAAGATATTCGGAGACGATCTCGATGTATTGGTCCAGTCTGCGGCACGGGTGCAGGCCGTTTTGCAGACGATTCAGGGAGCAGCGGACGTAAAGACCGAACAGGCCGCGGGTCTTCCGGTTCTCACGGTCAAGCTCAACCGTCAGGCCTTGTCGCGCTACGGGATCAGCGTCGGTGATGTCCAAAACCTGGTCGAAATCGCCGTCGGAGGAAAGAGCTCCGGGTTGGTCTTCGAGGGCGACCGCCGCTTCAGTATCGTCGTCAGGCTTCCGGAGCATTTGCGCGCGGATATTCAGGCGATCAGGTCGTTACCGATACCGCTACCACCCCTTGAGAACCAATCCAAGGCGGTGCCTGCGGTGTGGGGCCACTCGCCACTTGCCCAGATCCGTTACGTGCCGTTGTCGGAGCTCGCGCAAATCGATCTGGCGCCCGGTCCTAATCAGATCAGTCGCGAAGACGGCAAGCGGCGGATCGTCGTGACCTCGAACGTCAGAGGCCGCGACCTCGGGTCGTTCGTCGCCGACGCTCAGCGCCAGGTCGAGCTAAAGGTGAAGCTGCCGGCGGGTTACTGGATTGGCTGGGGTGGCCAATTTGAACAGTTGGTTTCGGCCACGCAGCGGCTAACGATCGTGGTGCCGATCGCGCTGGCGTTGATCTTCTTGTTGCTCTTCATCAGCCTTGGCTCGATGCCCGACGCGCTGTTGGTGTTCAGCGGCGTGCCGCTGGCCCTTACCGGGGGCATCGTGGCCCTCTTGCTCCGAGGCATTCCCCTATCGATCAGTGCGGGCATCGGCTTTATCGCTCTATCGGGCGTCGCCGTGCTCAACGGCCTCGTTATCATCACGTTCATAGAGCGCCTCCGCAGGGAAGGATACGCCCTTGTGGATGCGGTCCGTGAGGGCGCGCTGACCCGGCTGCGGCCCGTCCTGATGACTGCGCTCGTTGCTTCCCTCGGGTTCGTGCCGATGGCGATCGCGACCGGCGCCGGCGCCGAGGTGCAGCGGCCGCTGGCCACGGTCGTCATCGGAGGAATCATCTCGTCAACAATTCTTACGCTGCTTGTGCTGCCTGCTCTCTATGTCCTGTTCCGGCGCGAGGACATCGAGAACGGTGAATTGAAAACGCCGGAACCGAACGGAGTGAAATCATGAAATACGTTTTGCTGCTTATCGCCGCTTTGACGTTTGCCGCCCCGGTTTGCGCCGAAGAATACGAAAAAGGACCAAACGGTGGTCTCATGCTCGACGTCGCCGGCATCGACGCTGAGCTTCTTACCGCCGGGAATACCGTCACTATCAACGTCTTCGTCCCAAACACCCCAAAGCCAGTTTCTACAAAGGGCTTTACTGCAGCGGTGCTTATCGCGGGCGGTAGCGGACGGGAGACGGTCACGCTCGCTCCCCAGGGCGAAAATTCGCTGAAGGGAGACGCGAAGAACGCGATCGCCGCGGGCGCGACCATCACATTGACCATCAAGACCGCGGACGGAAAATCCGGCCAGGCCAAATTCAAAAAATAGGAACGCCAATCGTGAACCGATCCCCTAGTGGATCGAATGGTGATTGGAAACGCAGCATCGTTCCGCCGCATCCGCAATGCGACCAAATTCGCTCGGCTCGCCGGCCGGAGCGTCGGCCGCTTGCTCGGTCTACTGACCTTGTCCGCGATTGCGTTGCTTGCAGCCGACGCAGGGCGGGAACTGCGGGCGGAAGCGCCAAAGGCAAAAATTGTCGGCTTGGGCGCTGCGACATGCCGCCAGTTCAACGATGACGTCAGATCGAATCCGTTGGTTCGGAGAGACTATCTGGCGTGGGCTCAAGGCTACATGAGCGGGATCATCCTGAGCAGGCCTCCGGGCGTCGATGTGGGGTTGGATCTTAATCCCGCAACCTTCGGCCTCGCCAATCAACTGCAGTTTCTGGAAGATCATTGTGCGAAAAACACGTTACTGGATTTTTCCGATGCTGTCGAAGCCCTCTACAAGCGGCTGCGTCAGGAGGGCAAGACGTGAACGCTATCATGCTGTTATCGGCGGCGTGCGCCCGCATGCAAGAGATGGAGCGTAAACTTACCATAGCCATGGCCGCAGCCATCTTCTCAACGACCGTGTCGGCCCAGACGATTCCGACCGAAGGCCAAGTGACCAAAATCGACCAAGGCCAGAACAATGTGACGCTCAAGCACGAGCCGATCAAAAATCTGGATATGGATGGCATGACCATGGTGTTCGTTGTCGCCAACCCGGCAATGCTGAAAGCGGTGAAGGTTGGAGACAAGGTGAAGTTCGAGGCGGATAGGGTCAACGGTCGCCTCACTGTCACGAAAATAGAAAAGGCATAATGACAACGTTCCGCACAGGGAGTGCTGTTGCCGCCTCCCTGCGCGGAGATTGTGCGAATGGCAGGCAGATTTCGGCAATTGAACTTCGGCACCTGCGCTATTTTGTAGCGGCGGTCGAGCATGGCAGCTTCCGCAAGGCCAGCGTTGCCCTCCGCGTTCAGGAATCGGCGATCAGCCGCCGCATTCGCGATCTCGAGGGTCATCTCGGCGTCGCCGTTTTCCAGCGATGCAGTTGGGGCGTCCGGCTCACAAGCGCCGGCGAACGATTTCTGCCGCGAGCGAAACGCGCGCTTCGCCATGTTCAGGAAGGAGTTGGAGACGCCGCCATCGTCGGGCGCGGGCGAGAAGGAAGGATCAGAACCGGCATTTTCTCCTCGATCGCCTCCGGCTTCCTGCGCGAACTTCTGCATGCTTTCGAGAAGGAGCACCCTGGAGTCCATGTCGAACTGATCGACGGCAATCCTTCCGAACATATCGCGTCAATCCGGCAGCATCGACTCGACGTAGCCTTCATTACCGGAACGACCCATTGGCCGGAATGCGTGACCGAGCAACTCTGGTCCGAACGTGTGTTTCTCGTGCTGCCGAATGGACATCCGCTCTGCAAACGCAACGAGCTGAAATGGGCGGACCTGACGGGAGAAAAGTTCATCGTCAGCGATACGGCGCCCGGCGAGGAGATCCGCGACTATCTGGTCCAGCACCTGGCGGACTTGGGCCAGCATCCGGAGATCAATGCGCAATTCGTCGGGCGGGACAATCTCCTCGCATTCGTCTCTTCCGAGCGAGGATTGACGCTGACCAGCGAGGCGACGACGGCGATGCAGATTCCAGGGATCAGCTATAGGCCGATGCGCAACGAAATCCTGCCGTTCAGCGCCGTGTGGTCGCCGAAGAACAACAATCCCGCTGCCGACCGGCTGTTGAAGCTCGCGCGTTCGATGGTCTCGAAGACAGGGACATAGAACCCGCGCCAATGGCGATACGATCGGGGGAGTGAGAGCGGTCGAGGGATCAGGAAATCCGGCATCAATCCAGGTCAAAGCTTCTCGGAACTGGAGGTACGCCGTGCCTTCGCAAAGCCGCGATCCGTGGCGATGAATCGCTCCAGCATCGGCACAATTAGTTTTGCAGGTTCTACCGGCGTCCCGCCTTCGGCGAGCAAGCGACCGTATTCTGTGAGATCGCCATGCAGCACCGCCGGCAACTCCACTGTGACCTTCACTGGCTTGTCGTCGGCGATGGGACCGAGTTTCAGCTTGGTCATTGTCATCCCCTGTAGGCTTCGAGCACTAAATCTCGCGTCACGACAATCCTGACCGGGAATCCCGGCCGGATGGTCAGTGTCGGTGCGACATTAAGCTGACGGCGGACGATCTGCTGGCTAGCGTCATTAATGGTGTCCTGCCCGCCGCTACGGATTGCGCGCAGCAATCGGTTCTCGTCGCTGATGGCGAGTTCGGAGCCGACCGCGAGCAAGGTGGAAAGGCCGGCGGCCTTGGCGAGATCCCACCAGTGGTAATCGACGCTATCTTCAAGCCCGGCATAGCCTTGCGTGTCCGCGCCGGGCTGGCGCTCCAGCACGATGGAGCGACCATTCGGCATGATGAGGCGATTCCAGACGAGCAGCACCCGGCGCTGGCCGAACTGCACGTTGTTGTCATACTGGCCGATGATCCGCGTCCCCTGCGGCACGAGCAGGATGCGCCCCGTGGGGCTGTCGTAGATGTTCTCCGTGACCTGCGCGGTAATCTGGCCGGGAAGATCGGAACGGATGCCAGTGATGAGCGCGGCCGGAATGACGGCTCCGGCCTGGAGCACGAAGGGCGAGGCTGGCGCCATGACGCGATCCGATGAGGTCGTGCGGCGATCGACGGGTGCATTCAGGAATGCGAGCTGCTTGTCCTGCGCCGTCTGCTGACCGGGCAGCCCTGACGGGCCCGCCATGTCGAAGCCGGCAAGGCCCGGTGTCGGTGTTCCGGCCGCGGCCGGGGAACCTGCCCGCGACTGGAAGAACACGGTGCTGGTGCGGGCGGCTTCCTCCTCGGCGCGGCGGCGCTGCTCGGCCTCGTCGATGGCGGGCGCTGGAACGACAGGCGGCACGACGGGTTGGCCCGCATTCTGTGCGGACAGGATCGGCCGTCCGAGATCGCCCGGCAGCGGCGGCCCGAGAATGGGGCCGGTATAGTCGCGCGGCAGGCCAGCGAGACCGTCGGCGGGCTGCCGGTTGCCGGTCGAATACAGCTCCTCGCCCTCCTTGACGGCATTGCGGGTCTGGAGGGCGTAGATCAGCGATCCGCCGATGCCGACCAGCGCGACCGCTGCGACGCTGGCGAGCACCTTGCGCGACAGGCGGGTGACGCGCGGCGGCTCGGCACGAAGACGCATTGGGGCAGCGGTATTGGTTGAGTTGTCGCTCATTATGACGGCCTCACGTCGGTCCGGACGATGCGGACGGTCTGCTGGCGGTCGCCGCTGCCGAGGCGCAACTCGGCCGCGCCGAACAGGCGGTCGACAATCAGGATGTGTTGATGGATGCGTGTATTGGCGATCTGCGCCTCGCCCTCCGGGCCGATGACGAAGATCGGCGGCATCTCGCCCTGGACGATCCCTCGCGGGAACTCGACATAGACGCGGCGGCCGTCGTCATAGACCGCGACCGGCTTCCACGGTGGATTGTCGCCGGTGAGGCCATAGCGATAGTTGCGCGCTGCGGCGGCCGGAATGACCGGCGTCGCCGGCATGGCCTGACGCTGGCTGGGGGATTGCGGATAGGCCCAGGCAACGGCGGGCATATAGGGCTTCTGGCCGGAGCGCAGTTCGAGCATGTAGGTGCGCCGGTCGGTGGTGACGACGAGATTGGTGGTGATGTCGGCGCGCGAGGGTTTCACCAGCACATGGACGCGCCGCGTGACGCCGCTGCCGCTCTCGGTGTCGCCGATGATCCAGCGCGCGGTGTCGCCCGCCGCGATCGGGCCTGCGCCGGTCAGGCTCTCGCCGGGCTCGAGCGCGATGTCGGTGATCTGCCCCGGCGCGGCATAGACCTGGTAGAGCGCGCCATCCGACCACGGATAAATCTGGATGGCGTTGTAATAGCCTTCGCGGCGCGGCTGAACGCGGGCGGCGGCGTTGGCGTTCTCGACGCGGGCTGTCGGCGTGCCTGCGGCGACACCTCCGCGTGCAGGCGTCCAGGCTGGTGGGACATGCAACGATTCCGGCCGATCATCGGTGACGGCGGCCGGAACAGCAGGCAAAGGCGGCACGCTTGAATCGTAGGTGATCTCCGGCGGCTTGCTGGCGCAGCCCGCAAGCGCGCTTGCGGAAAGCAGCAAAGCCGCGATTGCGGATTTACGGAAAGACGGCATCCCGCCTTTGCGGATCGTCGGCCCGGTCATTGGCTCATCTCCCGCGACCATGAGATTGCGTTGATGTAGATGCCGAGCGGATTGGCCTTGAGCCGTTCGGCGTCGCGCGGCGGTTGAACCACGATGGTCAGGATCGCGGTCCAGCGCTCGGTCGCGGAGAGTTTTCCGTCCTCGTAGCGACGCTCAGTCCAGGCAACGCGGAAGGAATCCGCCGAAGCGCGGATAACCGAGGAGACTTCCACCGCGACCTGCTGCTTGCCGACCTTGGCGAAGGGGTCGTTGGCGCGGGCATAATCGTTGAGCGCGGCCGCGCCGCGATCTGTGGTCCATTCATAGGCGCGCAGCCAGTTCTGCCGGACGATGATCGGATCGGCGGGAATGCTCCTGACCTGTTCGATGAAGCGGGCGAGATGCCAGGCCACTTGCGGATCGGTCGGACGATAGTCGGCCGTAGCGGCCGCGACGGTTTGTGCCTGACCGAAATTGTCGACCTGCACCACCCACGGCACGACGGTCCCGCGCGCGGATTGCCAGACTAGCGCGGCGGCGAAACCGGCCGACAGGATCAGCGATCCGAAGGCCATGTATCGCCAGTTCTTCGCCTGCACGCGGGCCGAGCCGATGCGTTCGTCCCATACTTGGGCAGCGCGCTGGTACGGCGTCTCGGGTTGCGGTGTCTTGCCGTAATGCGCGGCGGGGCGTCTGAAGGGGTTCATGAGCGGTCGCTTTCGGAGAGGTTGACGGAGGAGCCGGAGCCGTGGCTGTCGCCGGAGCGGACGGCATGAGCAACGGCGCTGACGCCGTGACTCACGGCCTGATGGCGTTTCATGCGCCTGGCCCAGTCGGGCGCGCCGCCGCGTACCGTTGCCTGGCTTTCGGCGGATGAGGCATCGGCTGCAGGGGCGCTCCCGACCGTTCCCATGGTCGAGGCCCCGCCTGTCATGACGAATCCGGCTTTCGTGCCATCAGCGCTGCTTGATTTGACGCTCTCGCCTGCGCGGGCGGCGGCCCGGCGTAGCGGTGATGCGACGGCAGAGCCGGCAGCGCGCGCGACGCCACCAAGGCCGGAGGCCACGCCGGATGCGCCAGACTGCCCGAGAGAACCAAGGGTGTAGGCTGACGAAGCGGCGCCTGCAGCCGTGGCGCCACCGCGAACGGCGGCCGCGCCGCCCGAGATGGCTGCTGCTCCTCCCTTGGCGGCCAGGCCCGCCGCTCCGGCGGCAGCCACTGCCGCGCCCCCGACAGCAAGGCCGGTTCCCACGGCGGCGCCCGCGCCAAGCTGCGGACCGCCGGAGACGAGACCATTGGCGATGCCGGGACCGAAGATGCCGAGACCGAGCAACGACAGCGCGGCCAGCACGATGGCCATGGCCTGATCGACGGTCAGCGTCTGCGCGCTGGCGCCCTGCGTGAACTGGCTGAACAGCGTCGAACCGATGCCGATGATGACGGCAAGCACCAGTACTTTGATGCCTGACGAGATGACGTTGCCGAGCACCCGCTCGGCCATGAAGGCCGTCTTGCCGAACAGACCGAAGGGGATCAGCACGAAGCCGGCGAGCGTCGAGAGCTTGAACTCGATGAGGGTGACAAAGAGCTGGATCGCCAGAATGAAGAAGGCGAGGATCACCAGCGCCCAGGCGAAGAGCAGGCAGACGATCTGAATCAGGTTCTCGAATACCGAGATCCAGCCCATCAGGGGCGAGATCGCTTCGAGCAGCGGCCGGGCGGCATCGAGGCCGGTCTGCGCGACCTTGCCGGGACGCATCAGGTCCGCCGTCGAAAACCCCGTCCCGCTCGCTTTCAGACCGAGGCCGGCGAAGCTGTCGAAGACGATCTTGGCGAGATTGTTCCAGTTGGAAATCAGATAGGCGAAGACACCGACGAACAGCGTCTTCTTGACCAGGCGCGCGATGATGTCGTCATCGGCGCCCCAAGACCAGAACAGGGCCGCCAGCGTCACGTCGATGACGATCAGCGTGGTGGCGATGAAGCCGACCTCGCCGGACAGCAGCCCGAAGCCGGAATCGATATAGCGGGTAAAAACCCCGAGGAAATTGTCGATGACGCCGCTACCCATGCATCACCGCCCTTCCGGAGTGAGAGGCGCGGTGGGCGTTGGCGTCTTTCCGAGGAAGCGGTCGCGAGTCTCGGCCCAGACGCGCAGGCATTCGGCGTCATTCGCCGCGGCCTGCCCGAGCTGCTGACAGCTGCGCTGCGCGTCGCGTAGCGGATCGGTTGCGGGGCGGAGCTGCGGCATCGGCGAAGATGTCGGCGCGTCGTCCTTGCGGGTCAGCTCGATCGCCGTCGCAGTAATGGCGACCGCGACGAACATGATTGCGCCGATGCGCGCCAGCATCTTGCCGTCCATGACGATACTCCTTTCTGGTTCTCAGTTGCCGTTGAACATCTGCGCGTTGCCGGGCTGGTAGCCGCTGCCCGGCGTCAGGAAGCGGCGACGCTGCTCGCGGCCCTGTTCGGCGGCTGCCGTGCGCTCGGCTTCGGTCAGCATCTGCGCGCGACCATTGGCAGCTCCAACAGCGGTGAGATCGGCAAGCTGCTGGGCGAGAAGCGCGAGGAGCTGGTTGCCGGCCTGCGTCGCCTGCAACGCGCCGGTCGCCGACTGGCTCTGGCTGACCAGCGCCGACATCTGCGTGCGGTTGGTGTCGATATTGCTGACGACACCGGCCTGCACGCGCATGGCGTCCTGCAAACCGCCGACCGTGTTCTGCCAGCGCGAGCGCGCGTCGGTGATGAGCTGCTGATCGGTCGCCGACATCGAGACGCTCCCGTATTTCTGCTGGAACATCTGGTCGATTTGCTGGACGTTGAAGGCGATGCCCTGCGCTTGGCTGAGAAGCTGCTGGGTGCGCTGGACGTTCTGCTGAAGCTGCTGGAGCGCGGAATAAGGCAGGTTCGCCAGATTGCGCGCCTGGTTGATGAGCATCTGCGCCTGGTTCTGAAGCGACGTGATCTGATTGGTGATCTGTTCGAGCGAGCGTGCGGCGGTGAGTACGTTCTGCGCATAGTTCGATGGATCGAACACGATCAGCGCGTGCGCAGGCGTTGCGAGCATCGGCGCGAGCGCAATGGGTGCTGCGAGCATGGTCGCGGCCAGGATCACGGCGCGCGAACGGATGTTAAGGGGTTTCATGATTCAATCTCCTTTTCGGCCTGGGGGATGAGGGACGGGAAAGTTGGGATGAGATCGACGACCCAGCCGGCGTCGCGGGACCGGAGCCAGGCGGCGAGAAAGCCTTCGCGGCCGTGTTCGGCGACGAGGTTGGCGATCAGGATCTGGTCGGATTTGGAAGACGCGGCGCAGAGCGCGAGGCCGACTTCAGACAGGCCCAGCTCGAACAGGCGATTGCCGCGCCGCGATTGGCAGTAATAGTCGCGCTTGGGCGTTGCTCGCGCCAGGATCTCGATCTGGCGGTCATTGAGACCGAAGCGCCGATAGATGGCCGTGATCTGCGGTTCGATAGCGCGTTCGTTCGGCAGCAAGAGCCGCGTCGGGCAGCTCTCGATGATCGCGGGCGCGATATTGCTGCCGTCGATGTCGCTGAGCGACTGCGTGGCGAAGATGACGCTGGCGTTCTTCTTGCGCAGCGTCTTCAGCCACTCCCTCAACTGGCCGGCGAAGCCTTCATCGTCCAGCGCGAGCCAGCCTTCATCGATAATGAGCAGCGTCGGGCGGCCGTCGAGCCGGTCGCCGATGCGGTGAAACAGATACGCGAGCACGGCCGGGGCCGAGCCGGTTCCGACAAGGCCCTCGATTTCGAATGCCTGCACGGCGGCGCGGCCAAGCTGTTCGGCCTCGGCATCGAGCAGTCGGCCATAGGGACCGCCGACGCAGTACGGGCGGAGCGCCTGCTTCAAATCATTGGATTGCAGCAGGACGCAGAGGCCGGTGATGGTGCGCTCCTCGACCGGAGCGGAGGCGAGCGAGGTCAGCGCCGTCCAGATATGCTCCTTGGCCTCGGGCGTGATCGGCACGCCCTCGCGCATAAGGATCGCCGCTATCCAGTCACCGGCCCAGGCGCGTTCATAGGTGTCATGGATGCGCGCAAGCGGCTGAAGCGAGACGGAAACGTCGGAGCCTTCGGTGAGGCCACCGCCGAGATCGTGCCAGTCGCCGCCCATGGCGAGTGCGGCCGCCCGGATCGAACCGCCGAAATCGAAGGCGAAGACCTGCGCATTTTCGTAGCGGCGGAACTGCAACGCCATCAGCGCCAGCAGCACGGACTTGCCGGCGCCGGTCGGGCCGACGACCAGCGTGTGGCCGACATCGCCGACGTGAAGGGATAACCGGAACGGGGTCGAGCCTTCCGTTCTGCCATAGAGCAGCGGGGGCGCATCGAAATGCTCGTCCCGTTCCGGCCCCGCCCACACGGCAGAGAGGGGGATCATGTGGGCGAGATTGAGCGTCGAGACCGGCGGCTGGCGGACATTGGCGTAGGCATGTCCGGGGAGCGAGCCGAGCCAGGCATCGACGGCATTCACACCTTCGATCATGGCCGTGAAGTCGCGGCCCTGAATGACCTTCTCGACGAGGCGCAGTTTCTCATCGGCAAGACGCGGATCGGCATCCCAGACCGCGATGGTCGCGGTGACATAAGCCATGCCCGCCACGTCCGCGCCGAGTTCCTGCAAGGCCATATCGGCGTCAGCCGCCTTGTTCGACGCATCGGTATCGACCAGCACGGATTGCTCGTTGGTCATGACCTCCTTGAGGATCGCGGCGATGGACTTGCGCTTGGCAAACCACTGCCGTCTGATCTTCGTCAGCAACTTCGTCGCGTCGGTCTTGTCGATCAGGATCGCCCGCGTGGACCAGCGATACGGGAACGCCAGCCGGTTCAGATCGTCGAGCAGGCCGGGTGTGGTCGCGGTCGGAAAGCCGGTGATGGTGAGGATGCGAACGTGCTGATCGCCAAGGCGCGGCTCCAGCCCGCCGGTCAGCGACTGATCAGCCAGCAGCGCGTCGAGATAGATCGGCGTCTCGGGAACACGGACGCGATGACGTTTCGTCGAAACGCAGGAATGGAGGTAAGTCAGCGTCTCGCTGTCATCGAGCCAGGCGCATTCCGGCATGAAGCCGTCGAGCAACGCGATAACGCGATCGGTGCGATCGGTGAAAGCGCGCAGAATCTCATGCGGATCGACGCCTGACTTTTCCCGGCCCTCATAGAGCCAGGCTTCGGTACGTGCTGCTTCCTCGGCCGGTGGCAGATAGAGAAAGGTGAGAAAATAGCCCGATACGAAATGGATACCTTCTTCCTCGAAGTCGGCCTTGCGCTCGGCATCGACCAGGCCGGAGGCTGGATCGGGAAACACGCTATTGGGATAGGTCGCGGCCTCATGGCGCTGCGCTTCGACAAAAATGCTCCAGCCCGATCCGAGACGGCGGAAGGCGTTGTTGATGCGGCCGGCGACGGCGACCAGCTCGGCGGCGACGGCGGAATCGAGATCAGGGCCGCGAAATCGCGCCGTGCGCTGGAAGCTGCCATCCTTGTTGAGCACGACGCCTTCGGCAACGAGTGCGACCCATGGCAGATAGTCGGCAAGGCGGCTGGCGGAACGGCGATATTCGGCGAGGTTCATCATGGATCGCGCTCCTCAGACCGACAGATGACCAGGGATGCGCAGATGCCGGCGACCGACTTCCAGGAAGAGCGGATCGCGCTTGGCCGCCCACACCGCCGCGAAATGTCCGACGGCCCAGATGAGCAGGCCGACCAGCCAGAGGCGCAGGCCGAGGCCCACGGCCCCGGCCAGCGTCCCGTTCAGGATCGCGATGGAACGCGGCGCGCCGCCGAGCAGGATGTGCTCGGTCAGCGCACGATGGACCGGGACCGAATATCCCGGAACGGCGTCGAGTTGCTCGAAGGCGACCGCCATCAGATGAGCGCCCCGCCGCCGAAGGAGAAGAAGGAAAGGAAGAAGCTCGACGCGGCGAAGGCGATCGAAAGCCCGAAGACGATCTGGATCAGGCGGCGAAAGCCGCCCGAGGTGTCGCCGAACGCGAGCGCCAGGCCGGTCGCGATGATGATGATGACGGCGACGATCTTGGCGACCGGACCTTCGATCGACTGAAGGATTTTCTGAAGCGGTTGTTCCCACGGCATCGACGAACCGGAGGCGTAAGCGACTGGTGCGAGGATGAGATTGATGGTGGCGACGGCGACAGCCGTCGCGAGGGTGCGGCGGATACGGATGGCTGTACGGATCATGCGGACTCCATGGGGTTCGAGGTGGCAGCGGTGATGTGGTAGTCGCCGTCAGGGCCGAGCCCTTCGACACGGGCGAGTTCGGCGAGCCGGCGCGCGGACCCGCGGCCGGAGAGGACGGCAACGAGGTCGATGGTCTCGGCGATCAGGGCGCGCGGGACGGTGACGACGGCTTCCTGGATGAGCTGCTCGAGGCGACGCAGCGCGCCGATGCCGGTCCCGGCATGGATCGTGCCGATGCCGCCGGGATGGCCGGTGCCCCAGGCTTTGATGAGATCAAGCGCTTCCGCGCCGCGCACCTCGCCGATGGGAATGCGATCGGGCCTCAGGCGCAGCGACGACCGCACGAGATCGGAGAGCGTCGCCACGCCGTCTTTCGTTCGCAGCGAGACAAGGTTTTCCGCGCGGCATTGCAGCTCGCGCGTGTCCTCGATGATGACGACGCGATCGGCGGTCTTCGCCACTTCGGCGAGCAGCGCGTTGGTCAGCGTGGTCTTGCCGGTCGAGGTGCCGCCCGCGACGAGAATGTTGGCGCGCGCTGCGACGGCTGCGCGCAGCGTCACGGCCTGATCGGCGCGCATGATCCCGGCAGTCACATAGTCGTCGAGTGTGAAGACGGCGACGGCCGGCTTACGGATGGCGAAGGCAGGCGCCGCGACAACGGGAGGCAATAACCCTTCGAAGCGTTCACCAGTTTCGGGAAGCTCGGCGGAGACACGCGGGCTCCGCGCGTGAACCTCCGCGCCAACGTGATGCGCGACCAAACGCACGATGCGTTCGCCATCGGTCGCCGACAGTCGCTCGCCCGTATCAGCCAGCCCTTCGGAGAGACGATCGATCCAGATGCGCCCGTCCGGGTTCAGCATCACCTCAACGACGGCGGCGTCTTCCAGAAACCGCGCGATGGCTGGACCAAGCGCCGTTCGCAGCATGCGCGCGCCGCGCGCGTGACGTTCCGAATGTTGATGTACAGCCACCATATCGCCCCGATTTCCAGCCGGGACTGACAGACGCACCCCCATGCGGGGCTGATTAAAAGAGCCAGATCTGCAGCACCTTCAACAAGAAAACAGAGGCGTAGTAGTGTAGCGCGCAAATACAGGAGATCGGCGGAATCGAAGGTCCGGGGCGTGCGAGGAGAAAGTCTACCGAAAGGAAGATTCGATGATCGACGAACAGATTCGGCATTGGTGTTGCGCCATTGTTTTTGCCGGCTGCGTCCGTTCGCTGGGGCGGTGATCGAGATCGATTCTTAGCGCGGCATCATGGCCGACGGTGGCAAAAGCAGCGCGGTCATTCCGACACTTCGCTCGGCTCGGCGGCCGGCACATCGTCCGGGATTTCGCGCAGAAAGCTCTGGCCCTTCTGCAATCGCTTGCCGAGTGTCTCCACGAAGCCGTCAAACCGCTCGCGGCCTTTGGCCTGCGCGGCAGCGTGGGCGTCCGGTGGTACGGGCGGGGTGATCGACAGCCAGAAGCGCACATAGAGCGCCAGTGTTTCGGCGGTGACGCCGAGATCGCGCTCCATCCGCTGGACCTGTCGCGACAGCCTGTCGAGCCGGCGTGTGAAGGCTGCTTCGCGCGCGTCCGCGTGGTCGGGCGACAGGAACGAACTGACGGCCGCCTCGACGATCGCGGATCTTGGCAATTTCTTTCGATCGGCAAGCTCATTGATGCGTCCGATCAGTTCGACGGGCAAAGTGAGATTGAGACGGTCGCGCATGGTGTCACAGCCCAATGCCGTCGCCGGGATCGAGCGAGACCTGGCGGGCGATGCCGGTCATTTGGCGACGAAGCGCCTGGCGCTGGCGCGCGACGTCTTCCGGATCGTCGTCGAGGATGCGCGTGAACTCCTCGGCGGGACGCATCTCGGTTCTCTCCTTGACGATCGCAACATGGTCGGGAAGCTCGGGTTGGGTGGCGCCATCCCGGAAGCCGTCGAACGCTTGCAGCATGTGACGCATCCGTCTGCGTTTCTGCCGCGTGAGGCGTGTGTCCGGCGGCACAGCACGGCCATGGAGCGTCGCAAGAAGGCGGTAAATGGCCTCCACCCGATCAAATCCTTCCAGACCGATCGGGACCATGGCGACCAACGGAACCGCAGGCGGATGGCCGGCGGGCAGGATGAGTTGGAGATGCTGGTTCTTGCTCACCTCGTAGAGGAGATGCGTTTCGCCACCCTGTTCGACCGATCGAGCGATATCGAATGCGGCTCGTGCATCGCGATCCAAAGAGAAGATCGGAGGAGCCGCCGCCAGCACAATTGTGCTGGTGTCGGCATGCGGGAGCCAGAACACCTGCGCCTTGGGAGGGGCTTGCAGCGGATCAAGCGGGAAATCGCAGCCCCCAATGCTGCCGAATCTTGCTGGTCAGCAATTGAGGATCTTCCTTGTTGCGCGAGTACGCATCGAAATCATGATCATACGCTTCATTGCGACGGAGCCATTCCCAGGCGATGTCAGAGGCAGCAAGCCCGTCAACGTGGAGGTAGAGCGCCGAGGAGCGCCATCCTGAAGCGTCCGGTATCATCGTCAGTCCTCCCTCCGTCAAATTGCGGGGGAGCCAGCATTCCCGGAACGATTGTGATGCTGAAGCCGCGAAGTTTGGCGGGGGCGATGCCGCGGCGGCACCGCGCGGGATCAGTGACACTGACTTTCGCGCACCAGCTCGCGATAACCGTGCTCGGTCATCCAGCGGGCACGCGCAAGGTGAGTGTCGTGAATCCGACGACAGCGCTGCGGATTGCTTTGTGGATCGAGGCCGAACAGGATTTGAACAGCTTCCTGCCAATCGGCGCCGTCACGCGCCGCGTCGAGTAGCCGTAAATAGAGAACCATATGCTCGCGGTCATAGCTGGTGAGCCGCTGACTTATCGGAGGCTCATCCAGGAACGCGAATGTCGATGGTTCCCTCATCGCCGAACATTCGCATGGTTAGGATATTTTAACCATCGCCCGATGCGTGCATCTTGGGATGACAGCGCATGGCCCGATGGCGCGGAACGACTATCGATGAGCCTGGTGGTTAGGCGTGTCATGATGCAGCAGAACCCCTTGCCCTTTGTCGGTGGAGAGCAGAACGATCCCTGCCGCCTCAAAGGCCCTGCGCACCTGATCGCGCGTCGTTTCGTAAACCTCGAGGCCGCTTTCGGATTCGAGGCGTTTCAACGCGGTCAGCGATATGCGGGCCTTGTCAGCGAGCGTCTCCTGCGTCCAACCCAGCAACGCGCGTGCGGCCCGCGATTGTCGGGAAGTGATCATGCATGATCACCTCCCACCTACGCGAACGCACTTGCCAGAACTACGACTATAATAGTCGTTCTTGTCGCCTCGATCCAGCCGAAAGTCGCTTCAGTGCGCCGCGGCGGGAGTAATCGGCCGACGACTGATTCGGTCGTGCCGTTTTGCCGAAGGCGGGGCCGAAGCCCCATCCGGCTCAGGCGAACGGATCGATCTCGCCGACGATGGTGTCGGCTTCTCCATCATATTCCGCGGCGGGCATGACGCTCATGGTGCCGTCGCCGGCGCGATAGATGATGATCGTGACCATCAGGGTGGCGGCGAGGCTGAAGGCGAAGGCGTGGGCGTCGGCGAGGGACATTTTCGTAGCTCCTGTCTGGAGGCGGGGACCATCCCCGCTCGACAGGCGCCCGATGTGTTTCGGTCGCGGCCAGGGTCATCAGAGAGGCGAAGCCGACCTGACCGCACGCTTCGCGTAGCGGACCCCATGAGGGTTGACCCCACGAGGCCGGGATTGAAACCAGGGTCAGCCTTAAAGAGCGGGGTGGTGTCCGCTGACCGGAGCGGAAATCCTCGCGTTGCGCGCTGCCGTAGCCTCGCCGCCACCCTGATGGTTGCGACGCCGTCGAGATGGGGCGCCGCTGTACGTCCGCAGCCGAAATGGTGGGAATGGGGTCGGGCGCGGTTTTTCACCTGAGCCGGATGGGACTTCGGCGTCCATGGCCAGAAAGGGAAACGCGTGGCGGCTGCGATCCGCTGCGAACATGGAAAATCCCGGCGGCTTTCGCCGCCGGGCTTCCGGTATCCCGTCCGTTAGAACGGGATCTCGTCGTCATCGACGGAGTTGCCGTCGTCGTTCTGGGTCTGCTTCGCCCGGCTCAGGAAATCCACCGTCTCGGCGATGATCTCGCAGCCGTAGCGATCGACGCCCTGCTGGTCAGTCCATTTCGTGTAATGGATGCGGCCGCGCACCAGAACCTTCATCCCCGTCTCGCAATATTGCTGGATCGTCTTACCGAGGCCGTTGAAGGCGGTGATGCGATGCCACTCGGTGTCCTGGACCCGGTAGCCGTTCTCGTCCCGGATGACCCTGCCTTCCGAGTAGCGGGGGCGCGAGGTGGCAAGTGTGAAGTGGGTGATGCTGGTGCCGCCGTTGGTGGTGCGGGTTTCGGGGGCCTGACCAATGTTGCCGACGAGAATGACGATGTTCTGCATTGTAAGTCTCCGTTGCTTCCCGGAGGGGCCATTCCCTCCGACGAGACCCGGCCAAGACCGTCGGGAGACCCCTGCACTGGCGCCCCTGGCGGCAGCTCGACCCCCAAGGCCCGGAGTGGTGCGGGCAGGCGCTTCAGCGCCAACACGGTCCGGAGCCGCGGGGGTTGCCGGAGGAAACCGAACGGGCTTAGGGGATCAGTCAGTCGGAGGGATTGGCGCCTTCCGAAAGCCGGGAGATGACGCGCAGCCGAACCATCGTCCTTGCCGGCAACAGCGTCCGATCAGGCCTCAACCCCCATCACGAGGGCGCACCCAGCCTAATGCCGTTGCCAACTCCTCCGGCATCCACGCCGGACAAGCAGAGCGGAACGGGAATGACCGCTACCGGATCTCGGTCATATGGCATCGCTACCGCCTCATTGGTCGAGGCGCGAGCCGGCCGAAATTGCGGACGGGATATGATGAAGGTGGTTGAGCCTGCATCCTCACCGCAACGAAGCCAGCCGACCAGCGGGGCATTGATCGCTATCGATATCGCGGGATCCGCCGCCACGATGCGCATGCTTCCGGACCGGGCGAAGTGCAGCGAACGTATCGACACGCGCGACCGGATATGACTCATCCGATTCTGTGCGGGAGACGGGAAATCTGGCGACGTTGCCGCGACGGGATTGCCACGGGAGCGGAGATCGCGGCCGTTACTTCAGCGCGAGAGGATGGCTGTTCCGACCGCGTAGAGGTTGAGCATCGCCGCGATGCCGATGAACAGACCGCCAGCGCCGCACAGCAGATTGAGGACGAGACCTCCGTCGATCATGTGCTTGGCGATGCCGTGGACAAGCGCGTAGCCGGCGATCACGGCGGGAATGGCGAAGATCGCCAGCGCAATAAGACGCAGAGCCGGATTTTTCGCGAAGCCGACGACGGCGATGACCAATGCGATCGAGCCGAGTGCGGCGCTGATGGCGGCAAGACCTGACATGAGAAAACCCGCATCCGCTGCATAGGCATATTGAAACGCGGTCAGCCCCGCCGCGAAAGGCAAGGTGTAGATCGCGAGGTTGTAGGCGAGCACGCAAAACGCGACGGTCAGGGAGACGGCGAGCAGGATCAGCGTCATGAAAACCTCCGTGCAAACGGTTGAGGATCACGACAGGCTGTCGGAAGATACGCTCCGCCTGCGACTATGCTGCTTCGCCGGTTCTGCAAGAGTGCTGATGTATTCTGAACGAGAGCGTTTTTCTCGTAAAGACGGTTGAAGCCGCCGCGAGGCGGCGGCGCATTATGCGCCGCCGTCGAATTTCATGACGGGGATGCCGAGCTTGCGGGCCTTGTCGGCGAGATTCTCTTGAATCCCGGTGCCGGGGAAGACGAGGACGCCGACCGGAAGGACATCGAGCATCGCATCGTTGCGCTTGAACGGCGCGGCCTTGCCGTGCTTCGTCCAGTCGGGTTTGAAGGCGATCTGCGGCACCTTGCGATTGTCGGCCCATTTGGCGGCGATGAGTTCGGCGCCCTTCGGGCTCCCGCCGTGCAGCAGCACCATGTCCGGATGCTTGGCGTGGACCTGATCGAGCCTGGCCCAGATCAGGCGGTGATCGTTGAAATCGAGACCGCCGGTGAAGGCAACCTTCGGACCGGGGGGCAGCAGCACCTCACTTTCGGCGCGGCGCTTCGCGGCGAGGAAATCCCGGCTGTCGATCATCGCGGCGGTGAGGTTGCGATGGTTGACCATCGAGCCGGTGCGCGGCCGCCAGATCGAGTGGGTGTTGCGCTCGAAGTGCTCGGCGGCCTGGTCGCGCATCAGTTCGAAGGCGTTGCGCCGTTCGAGAAGGGTCTGGCCCTGTGCCGTCAGGCGTTCGAGTTCGACGGACTTGACCTCCGAGCCATCCTGTTCGCGCTGGAGACGTCGCTGGGCGATCTCGTTGTCGTCGAGTTCGCGTTCGATCCGGTCGGTGGCGCGATGGAAGAGGTTGACCGTGCCCCAGAGCAGCTCTTCCAGATCGGGTTCGAGACGGGTGTCGGAGAGCGCCACCACGAGGGCGTCGAAGATGTCGGCGATGCTGCCGGAAATGACGCGGCCTTCGGGGAGCGGTCGCGGATCGGGTTCGTCTTCGAAGGGACGGTAGCCGTAGAGCTGGAGTTCCTGAAGCAGGTGATCGGTCGGAGAGGAATCGTGGTGCGGCTCGTATGCGGTGTCGTGTTCTTCGGTCATGGCGACTTTCCTTCGCGGTGTGGCCGCGCCCATCGCGGCCTTCATGGCGACGAAGGCGACGGGCGGGCCGGACCTGCACCCGCAGCAAAGCGAAGGGCCGGAACACCGTGGAGGATGCTGGAGGCCGGCGATTTTGCCTCGCGATGCAAAGCGCCCTCGGGGGCGCGGCGGAAAATCGTCGGCCGCAGGCATTGCCTGTCCGGCCCGGCTGAAGCCCGATCGCCCTCTCAGAAGGCCGTGGGTGTGGCCTCTCGACCCCGAAGGTCTCGCGCCATGATCGCAGCCTCTCACGCACCGCCCTGCCGCACCTTCCCTTGCAAGTCGATCAGGCCGCCAGGGACATGAAGCGGGCAACGTCCCCCGGGGCGACCTGAAGACGCAGATGGGCCGCAAGGGCGTCGAAGCCGAGTAGCCGGAGATCCTCGTTGAAGTCCCCGAGCCGTGGCGTGAGCACGACCGTCTCGATCCCGGCGGCGCTGGCACGCTCGATCAGCACAGTCATCGCCCTGTCGCCGGCCGGATCGTTGTCGCGCGCGATGTAGAGCCGCCGCAGCATCCGCGGAAATAGGATGGCCGAGAGGTGCGCGGCCGAGAGCGCCGCCATCGACGGCATCTGCGTCAGGACCGATCGGACAGACAATGTCGTCTCGATGCCTTCGCCGGCCGCCATCACCTCGCCGCCCACGCCGAAGCGCAATGCATGGCCGAGCAGGTCACCCATCGCACGCCGCGGCGTCTCGATCGGCGCTCGGCCGAGATTGACCTCACTGAAGCCACGGGGATCGAGCCAGGTGCGATGCGCGCCGGTCAACTTGCCGGATAGGTCGGTGACGGCAGCGATCATCGCGGGCCAGGTTTCGGTCGGGCCATGCTCGTCCGGCCGGTAGTAGCAGCGTGGATGGAAGCGGAGCGCGCCGGTTTCGTGCAAAGCCGTAATGCCGCGTTTGCGCAAAACCGCTTCGACGATGGTTCCGCCGATCGGCTGCGACATGGCGAACAGCCGCCGCGCCGCTTCGGGCGAGCCGGCGCTGGTGGACGTCCTGCCGGCCGGCATCCTCGTCCTTTCCGGTTCGGGATGCGGGAGCGCGAGGAATCGGCGCGCTTCCTCGGCCACGTCCTTGAAGTCGATGAGACCGCAAGTTTCGCGGATCACGTCGAGCAGATCACCATGTTCGCCCGGCGCCGCGGCGTCGGTCCATTTGCCGGCCGGACCTTTCGGCGAATCCTTCAGCCGCACGAACATCGAGCGGCCCGGCGTATTGCGGACATCCCCGACCTGCCAGTAATTGCCCTGGCGGCGTCCGGCAGACAGATAGTGACGGCACACCGCCTCGGCCTGCTGGCTGAGGCGGTGTGCAAGATCTGCGGCATCGTGACGGGGCATCACACCGCCTCCCGCTCGCCGATGCGCTCGATAGGCCAGCGGCCCAGAACGCGCTCCAGCACCGCCGCGCCGTTGCCATCGGTGGGGATGAACATGCGCAGCTTCCACGAGATGATCTCGTGGAAGAGGCCATAGGCGGTGAGCCGCTCGCGCATGGTGTCGGTGAAGCCCGACAGCTCGATGCGGTTGGCGCCCATGACGCGGCAACGGCAAAGCTGGAGGCCCTCGGCGAGATCGAGGATCGTGCGGCCGTCCATTAGCGCGGTGAAGGCAGCATCCGGCGCGAGCGTGCTGGCGCCGGTCGTCACCGCATTGGCCGCCCAGGCCGGCGAAACCTTGCGGCCGACGATCCGCTCGCCCTCGTCAGTCTGAAGCCGATAGACGCGAGTGGACTCGTTCGGCAGCCGCTTCCAGATCGGCAGCAGCAGGCCGGTGACGACATGGATCGTGCTGTCAGCAAATGCCGGCACCTCGGCAACCTCGGCGCTCCACGCTGCGGCGAAGGCATTCCGATCGGCGTCGAGCCAATGGGTCTCACCCATCATCTTCACCGGAACATTATGCGCCTCCATCGGCCGGATCAGCCGGACGCGCCGCTCGATCTCGCCGTCGTCGAGCATGATGCTCGTCGTCGGAATCTGCACGGCAGCGCGACCCGACCGCTCGTTGACGAGCAGCTTCGCTTGGCGGTCATCGAGATGGCCGAGCGCATCATCGAGCGTGACCGGACGATTGCGCTCGCGCTGCGTGATCGCCAGCAGCCGGGTTTCCGCGCCGGTGCCCGGATGGGTGTAGATGGTCTGACGGTCGGTGACGGTGAAGCGTTCCGCCGTCAGCGTCTCCAGCCCGACATCATAGGCGCCGCTGGCGATGGCGCCCTCGATCTTCGCGTTCAGCAGTTGCTCGAACGCGGTGAACAGCACGCCCTGAAGCTCGATGGTCAGCGCCAGCAGCCGGTTGAGGAAGGTCGTGATCGGCGGGAGTTCATCCTTGATGCCGGTCGAATCCATCAGCTTCAGGCCGGTGGCGGACTCGAAGCGGTCGAGCGAGCAGCCCTCGACCTTGCCGCGCACCAGGAGGAGATAGAGCTGGCGCAGCGCATCGCGGGCGTAGGCGCTTTCCAGATTGTCCTCCGGCCGGAACAGGCCCTGGCCGCCGGTCTGGCGCTGGCCGCGCGTGATCGCGCCCAGCGTGTCGAGGCGACGGGCAATGGTCGAGAGGAAGCGCTTCTCGGCCTTCACGTCGGTCGCGATCGGTCGGAACAGCGGCGGCTGCGCCTGATTGGTGCGGTGCGTCCGGCCGAGCCCCTGAATGGCGGCGTCGGCCTTCCATCCCGGTTCGAGCAGATAGTGGACGCGCAGCCGCGTGTTCCGCGCTGACAGCTCGGCATGATAGCTGCGGCCGGTCCCGCCCGCGTCGGAGAAGATCAGGACACGCTTCGCGCCGTCCATGAACGCCTGCGTCTCCGCGAGATTCGCGGAGGCGGCGCGATTTTCGACGGCGAGACGGTCGCCCTTACGGACGATACGCCGTGAACGGCCCGTCACCTCCGCTACCATATCGGTCCCGAAATGCTGGACGATCTGGTCGAGCGCGCCGGGAACAGGTGGCAGACTGGCGAGCTTGGCGATCAACTCGTCGCGGCGCGCGACAGCCTCGCGGCTTTCGACAGGCTGGCCATCACGGGTGACGGGCCGTGATGACAGGTTGCCCTCGCTGTCCGTGAAGGGCTCGTAGAGCTGCACCGGAAAGCTCGTCTCCAAATACGATAAAACGTATTCGCGCGGCGTGATGTCCATGCGAACGTCGTTCCATTCCTCGGTAGGCAGGTCGGCCAGGCGGCGTTCCATCAGCGCCTCGCCGGTGGAGACGATCTGGATGACGGCGGAATGGCCTTCATCGAGATCACGGCTGATCGAGCGGATCAGCGTCGGCGTCTTCATGCTCGTGAGCAGGTGGCCGAAGAAGCGTTGCTTAGCGCTCTCGAAGGCCGAACGCGCGGCGGATTTGGCCTGCCGGTTCAAGGTGCCGGACGCACCGGTGATATTGGCCGCCTCCATCGCCGCGTCGAGATTGTTATGGATGATGGCGAACGCGCCGGCATAAGCGTCATAGATGCGCGTTTGCTCCGGCGTCAGCGCATGCTCGACCAGCTCATATTCGACGCCGTCGAAGGAGAGCGAACGGGCGGTGTAGAGACCGAGCGCGCGCAGGTCGCGGGCCAGCACCTCCATCGCCGCGACGCCGCCGGCTTCGATCGCCTCCACGAACTCGGCGCGGGTGCCGAACGGAAAATCCTCGCCGCCCCAGAGCCCGAGCCGCTGGGCGTAGGCGAGATTGTGGACCGTGGTGGCGCCGGTCGCGGAGACATAGACGATGCGGGCGTTCGACAGGGCATGCTGGAGCCGCAGACCCGCGCGTCCCTGCTGCGAGGCAGCGACATCGCCGCGTTCCCCCTTGCCGCCACCGGCATTCTGCATCGCGTGCGCCTCGTCGAAAATAATCGCTCCATCGAAGTCGGAGCCCAACCATTCGACGATTTGTTTGACGCGCGAAAGCTTCTCGCCGCGGTCGTCGGACCGTAGCGTGGCGTAGGTTGTAAATAGGACGCCTTCCGGCAGCGTGATCGGGCGCCCTTGCGGGAAACGCGAGAGCGGTGTGATCAGCAGACGTTCCATGCCCAGCGCCGACCAGTCGCGCTGTGCATCCTCGATCAGCTTGTCCGACTTGCTGATCCAGACGGCCTTGCGGCGGCCCTGGAGCCAGTTGTCGAGGATGATGGCGGCGGACTGGCGGCCTTTGCCGACGCCGGTGCCGTCACCGATCATGAAGCCACGCCGAAAGCGCACGGCGTTTGCCGCATCTTCACGCGCGGCGCTGACGATATCGAAGGTGGCATCCACCGTCCATGATCCAGCGAGGTAATCGGCATGCGCCTCGCCGGCATAGATCACGGTCTCCAACTGTGCGTCGGACAGCAGATCGTGGACGTTAGCCGGGAGGTGCGGCCGATAGGCCGGCTTCGGCGGTGCGACGCTCGCCATCGCAGCCGATTGCACGAGCTTGGTCGGATGCGCCTGAGATCCGGAAATACGGATCGCTTGCAATCCGTATTCTTCATAGATGGCGTCGGAGAGACGGCCCGCTTCGCCGGCCTGCCAGTCGAGCGTCTCATAGGCGAGTGGCAAACCCTCCGGTTCGGCCATGGGTGCGGCCGGGGCGGAGCTGGCGGTGCGATTGAGATAGCCGCGCACGCTGCGGGGCGCGGCCGTGGTGATCACGGGAATGACGACTGACGGATCGACAGGAAGCCGCGCGGACAGTTGCTCGTCGAGCCATCCCATGAGCGTGGCGACGTCCGGCGCGACGCTTGAAGAAGGCGGGAGCACGGCCGGATCGTCGGCCGGCAGTTTGTCGATGATGGTCAGACGCGTATCGATGGTCGTGCCATGCTTGGCATAGACCGCGCCGTCGATCGCGGCGGAGAACACGACGCGGCCGCGCTCCTGCAAACGGGCAAAGGCAGAGGCCCAGGCCGGATTGTCGGGCGCGAAGCTCGCGCCGGTTATCGCCACGAGACGGCCGCCGGAAGCTAGGCGTGCGAGCGCCGAGGCGACATGGCGGAACGCGGCGTCTGCAACTCGGCCCTCGACATTCGCCATGACCGAGAACGGCGGATTCATCAGCACGACGCTCGGTACGATCGCGGGATCGAGGTGATCGTCGATCTGGGCCGCGTCGAAGCGGGTGACAGGAATGGCCGGAAAGAGGGAGGAGAGTAGCGCGGCGCGCATCTCGGTCAGTTCGTTGAGAACGAGCGTGCCGCCAGCGGTCTCGGCGAGAATGGCGAGGAGGCCAGTGCCGGCGGATGGTTCCAGCACCCGGTCGGCTGGCGTGATGGCGGCAGCATGAGCCGCGGCCAGGCCGAGCGGGATTGGCGTTGAGAACTGCTGGAAGCTCTGGCTTTCGGAAGAACGCCGCGTATGCGTCGGCAGAAGGCTGGCGATCTTCGTCAGCGGGACAAGCCGTGCAGCCGGAGAACCGGATTTGCGGAAAAGCGCCTTTCCGTATTTGCGCAGGAACAGGACGGTCGCCGCCTCGCAGGCGTCATATGCCGTCTTCCAGTCCCAGGCGCCGCTTGTGTCGGACGCGCCGAATGCGTTTTCCATCGCCGCGCGCAAGGTCGCGGCGTCAACACGCTCGCCGCGTTCGAGATGAGGCAATAGCAGGCCCGCCGCCGCGAAGATTGCTGCGGACGACTCCTGACCGGAGGCAAGCGGAAGGGTTCCGGCAGCAGGCGCCGCCGATACGGACATCATGTTCATGGGAAAAGCCTTGAGGAGAGCAGGACAGGATCGAGCCGCGCAGCGCTCTCTCTCGACCGCAGCGACTCAAACTCGTCCCGGCCTCCCTCTGCCTCTCCCTCGGGCTGGCCGTGGCCACATGAAAAAAGCGCCCCGGCCACATGGCGGGGCGCTTCAACGGATCAGGTCAAGAAACCGTCAGCGATCAGGATGCATGAAACCATCCGCATTGTCGGGATCGGGCGGCAGATAGGCATCGTAGGGATTGCCGTCGACGAGATGGCCAAAGGGTGTGAAGACGTAGTCGCCATTGCCGTGTCCCACGGCGCAGATGACGTAGCGGGGACTGCCCGTCTGCGCGTCAAGGCACTCCATCAGCGCGAGATTGCCGTCCGCTGCCGCGCGCAGCAGCGTCTGGAAATTGGTGCTGGCGTGCGCGGGAATGCTCATATCCGCTCTCCATCGCTGGAGAGCGTTTCGGCGAGCCAGCCATCGGTATAGGTCCATCCGACCGTCTCGCCGGTCGCGAGATCGAGGACGTGGGCGCCGCCGCCGAACCCATCAAGCCGGGGGCGTGAGCAGGTGTTGGCGTATTGGAAACCCCAGCGGCCCGTCAGTCCGAACTCTGCGGCGCAGATCTTCACGAACTGGATCAGCCGTTCGGGATCGCCGGTTTCTTCATCGCGCATCCAGAGCTGGGCGCCGCCATGTTCGGGCTGGATCGACAGAAGGAAGCCTTCTGAAGGCGGCTCCTCCGATGCGCCGTCTTCGGACAGCTTGTTGTAGAGGTCGAGCGCGCGGGCTGCATTGTCGGGCGTGCCGACATTGAGCAGGCACGAGAAATGTGTGAAATAGTCGGCCATGACAGGCTCCTGAAACGAAAACGCCCGGCACGATGGCCGGGCTGATTTGGGTGAATGGCGTGATCAGGCCGCCGCTGGATCGCGGTCGGCTTGTGGTGGAGGGCTTGGGTCGGGCTCCGGCGGCGTCGCGAAGGGATCGACCAGTTTGTGAATGGGCTGGGCGCGGCCCATCCAGGGCTGAGGCCGGATGCAACGCACCCAATCGGCAAAGCTCGGGATGAAACCGAGATCCTCCAGCACATGCTGCTCGCCCACTAGCCGGACCGGAACGACGCGACCGGTCGAGATGGTGATCGTGGCGCCGAAGGTTCGCTCCAGCTCGAATATGCCCTGCGCATGGTGGCGAAGCGCGCGGTGCCGGAAATCCGCCGTGATCTCCTTCGATTCATCGAACCATTGGTGCAGAGGCAGATAATCCTCCGCCGTACCGCCCCATTTGCGCGCCGAGGACAGTGCGTGATGATAACAATGTCCCATCGCGGCCTCCTCAAAAGCTGTGCGTGTAGTTTTCGGACGCGGTGTAACGCTCGTTGTAGTCGAGCGTGATCGAGTAATCCGCGACGTCGAAGATGATATCGCCATAGGCGCCGTCGTTGTTTTCCCAGCCGCCATGCGTTCGTTCGAGAGCGTCATAGGCCAGGCTTTCGACGGCAGCGGTGACGGTGACGGAAGAGCGCTCCGGCTCGCTGGCCCCACACCGTTGTTGCAAAATCGATCATGGCGTTGGGCATGGCCATGTCGTCGGCGCCGGCTTTGGCCTCGACATTCTCGATCTGGCCGGAGTCGCCATAGCCGTCAAAGGTAACGGCGATCCTGGTGACGCCAGCGCGTTCCAAGGCGCTGAACAACGTCGCCTTGTTGGTCTGGAAAAGCTCTGCCTCAAGTTGGGTTCGCAAGGCGGATAGCGTTTCCCATTCCGAGAGCGGCGGGATGAGTTTTACATCGGTATCGGAAGTTTCGGACATGGCGATCTCCTGAAACGAAAGCGCCCGGCCAAGAGGCCGGGCTGACGGATGAGTCGGGAAAAGGGCGGGACGGCCGGAGCCGCCCCGTTTTGGTGCGTTATTCGGCAGCTACGGCGTGCAGAACTTCGTCCTCGTCGTCGGACGGCTCATCGTCGTCGGCGAGGAAGGCTGGCAGCGCCTCATCGCCTTCGCCGTTCGTCGCCGGCTCGTCCTGCTCGACCAGGCGCAGCGGTTCGGGGAGCCAGCCGCTATCAGCGAGCAGACGTTCGGCCTCCTTCGCCATGTCGCCCTTCTTCAGATGGTCGATGAGTTGAGCGGCGCGTTCGCCCGCACCTTCGCGCACCGCGGCGAGGATGCGCAGCTTCGTCACGCGGCCGAGATAGTTCTCGACGGTCGGGCGGAAACCGACTTCCACCATGTCGAGGCCCGTCGCGCGCGCCAGCCGATCCGCCTCTGCCATGCGGCGATCGAGTCCAGACTGGGACACGCCGTTGCCGCTATATGGATTGGGCCGCTCATAGAGCGCGTTGATGCCGTAGCTGACGCAGTGGGCGAGCAGCGCCAGGCGACTGGCATCGTCGAGAGCGGCGAGCCAATCCCACAGCGCATCCTCGTCCGCAGGCAGAACCGCCTTCCAGTCCTCGTGCCGCTGGGCGATGGACTTGGTATAGGATGTCTCGCCAAGATCCTTGCCCTGTTCGCGGAAGAAGACGTGATTGACGGACGCCTGCAAACTCGCGCCGGAGGTGCCGGTGCGCTGGAAGGTGTCGCGCACGAGCTTGTGCAGCAAAGCCGTCATCGCGACCTGCGGATTGGCGCCGACCGCATCGCGAAGCGCGAGCGTGCGGTGCGCGGTCAGCTCCGTAACGAGCCGTTCGGGCAGCGGCTTGATGACATCTTCCTCGTCATCCTCCTCCGGCTCGGCCGACTGGCCGCCGATCGTGATGATGGCGCGTTGGACGCTGCCGGTGTTTTCGGCGTCGGCGCCGGCGGGATCGCTGACGCCATCGACCTCATGGCCCCCGGCATCGATCGGCACCTCGTGCTCCGGCCGGACATAGCCGCGACGGACAACAAGCTCGCCATCGCGGTCGATGCTGACGAACACGCCAGCGCGCACGATCTCGGCGGGATCGTAGATGACCGGGCGTTGCTCGAACGCCTCGAGCGCCGTTTCGATCTCACCGAGCCGCTGGTCGATCTCATCGGGCAATTCGTCGGCTTCCGAATATTCCGCCTCGAGCCGGTCACACTCCGCGCGCAGTGCCTCGCGTGCGGCACGCTCGTCGTCCGTGAGATCGACAAGACTGCCGGTCATGACGCGAAGACCGTGATCGTGGCCGTAAGGGAGGTCGGTGTCGACGCTGATCCACTTCCAGCCTTCGGCCGCAATGTCGTCGGCGATCGCCTTCAGCTTGTCGGAGACCAGCCGGTCGAGCAGCGCCGGTTCCTGAAGCCAGCCACCGTCATCGGTCTCGAACAGGTCGCGGAGAATTTTGCCGCCAGCCGCCTGATACGCTTCGACGCCGACAAACTGCGCTCGCTTGTCGGACGCGGGAATGGAGGTTTCGGTGAGGAGCTGGCGAATGTGCCAGGGTTGGCGGTTATAGGAATGCTGGACCGCCTCCCAGACCTGTTCCTGCCGGACATGATCTGGGTTGACGGTAAACGCCATCAGCATCTCCAGCGTCATGCCGTCCTCGGCATAGATGTCGCACAGCGGAGGCGAGACGGCCGCCAGGCGCAGGCGCTGCTTCACGATCTGGGCCGTGGTGAAGAAGGCGGTGGCGATTTCCTCCTCGGTCATGCCCTTGGTCCGCATGTCGAGGAAGGCGCGGAACTGGTCGAGCGGATGGAGCGCTACGCGCTGTGTGTTCTCGGCCAGGCTGTCGTCCTCGGCTAGAAGGGGCGTCGAGGGGTCGCGCACGACGCAGGGCTCCGGCGAGGTCTTGGTCAGGCGCTTCTGCTTCACCAGCAGCGCGAGCGCCTGATAGCGGCGGCCGCCGGCTGGCACCTCGAACATGCCGGTCTCGCCGCCATCGGCATCGATGACCGGGCGAACATTGAGGCTCTGGAGGAGTGTGCCGCGGCGGGCGATGTCCTCGGCCAGCTCTTCGACCGAGACGCCGGACTTCACGCGCCGGACGTTGGACTGGCTGAGGACCAGCTTGTTGAAGGGGATGTCGCGCGAGGGCGAGAGGGTGAGTTTCTGAACGGCCGGTGCCATCGTGGTAGTCTCCGCGACGGGCGCCGAGAGCCTCTCTCTCGACCCTGAACCCGTCACGAAGCGAAGCGCCGCCCTCTTCCTCTAAAAAGAGAGCAGCGCCACGGAAGCGGAAAAGCGCAGAGTCGGAAATCTGCCTCGCCGCTTATCTGGTTTTCAGGAAATCACACCCCGCACAAGCTCTCGCATATGTGGAACGGCCCGCCAGGCAAGGACTTTTTTCAAACGGTTCATGGTGCCGTCCGGAAAGTGGTTGGAATTCGGTGCGGCGCGATCTCCGATAACACGAGGGTATCGTTTCAGGCTGC
>JAIESI010000348.1 GCA_019746135.1 Xanthobacteraceae bacterium | reverse complement strand
ATGTTCCCGAAAATGCCAGAAAACCGGCGCGCACCGCAGCCCGACCGTGCAAAGACAGTGTGAGATATCCGGGCTAACCCTCCGCCACGAACTTGTTGCGCATCTTGCCGAGCCCCTCGACCTCGGTCTCCATCACGTCGCCGACATTGATGAAGGTGTGCGTGCCCTGGCCGACGCCGCCGCAGGTGCCGCAGACGAAGATGTCGCCGGTGCGCAGCGTCAGGATGGCGGAGGCGTATTCGATCTGCTCCTCGGGCGTGAAGATGAACTGCGAGGTGTTGCCGTTCTGCTTCACGTTGCCGTTCACCGAGAGGCGGATGAACAGCTTCATGTGATCCTTCACGAACGCCTTCGGCACCAGGTACGGACCCATCGGCGCGAACTTGTCGTGGCTCTTGCCGTTGAGCCAGTCGGAGCGCAGCCCCGGCCGGTCGGTGCGGATCTGCAGGTCGCGCGCGGAGACGTCGTTGGTGGTCATCCAGCCGGCGACGTGGTCGAGCGCCTTCTCGACCTTGACGCGCTTGGCCGGCCTGGTGATGACGCAGGCGATCTCGGCCTCCCAGTCGACCTTCTTGACGTCGCTCGGCACCGGGATGTCGTCATGGGCGCCGGCAAGGCAGCTCGGCGCCTTGAGGAACAGGTAGGGCGCCGTGCTCGATTTCTCGCCGGTGAATTTCGGGCCCTCCTTGGGCGACATGCCGGCGCGGATCATCTCGTCGACATGCTCCTGGAAGTTCTGCGCGGCGTAGAACATTTTTCCCGGGCTCGCGATCGGCGGCAGCGCGGTGAGGCTCGAGACGCTCGTCGCGCCGGGCTTGTCCTTTTCGAGCACGGCCGAGATCTCCTGCAGCGTGGCGAAGTTCCGATCCCACTCGCCGAGCAGGCCCTGGATGCTGTCGGTGGTGGTGAGCCCGGATTTGCCGGAGGCCTTGGCGGCATCGGCGAGCGGGACTGCGCTCTCGCCCAGCACGATGGCGGCGAACGGCTTGCCGTCCGATTTCGCGAAGGTCCCGAGCTTGAATGGCGTGCCGTTCATGGTTGTTCTCCCTGAAATTTGACCGGGACCCTAACGGTGTTTGCCGTTGCGTTCCAGTTTTGCCGCTTGCGCGCCGCGCACAGATCGCGTTCCCTTGCCGCATAACAACGCGGCGGAGGCGGAGGCGCCATCCGGCCGCGGCTGGGAGGATCGCCATGTTGAGGTCGCTGACCGCCGTTTCGCTGCTGCTTGCAGCGACGCTCGCCGTGGGCGCACAGCCCGCGGCGTCGCCCGAGGTGCTGAAGGACCTCGCTCCGACCGGCAAGCTCCGCGCCGCGATCAACTTCGGCAATGCGGTGCTGGCGCAGAAGGGCCCGGGCGGCGAGCCCAGGGGCATCACGCCCGATCTCGCCACCGCGCTCGCCAGGCGGCTCAACGTGCCGGTCGAGTTCGTGCCCTATGAGGCGGCGGGCAAGGTGTTCGAGGGCGCCAAGGAGGGCGCATGGGACATCGGCTTCATCGCCATCGAGCCGGTGCGCGCCGCCGAGATCGACTTCACCGCGCCCTATGTGATCATCGAAGGCACCTACATGGTGCACAAGGATTCGCCGCTGAAGGAGATCGCCGACGTCGACAAGCCCGGCATCCGCATCGCGGTCGGCCGCGGCTCGGCCTATGACCTTTATCTCACCCGCACCATCAAGAACGCCACCATCGTCCGCGCCGCGACAGGCGGCGGCCGGGCGATGATCGAGATGTGGGTGAACGACAAGCTCGATGTCGCGGCCGGCGTGCGCCAGCAGCTCGAGGCCTATGCCAAGGACCATCCCGAGGTGCGGATCATGAGCGGCGCGTTCCAGCAGATCCAGCAGGCGATGGGCATGCCGAAGAAGGACGGCCAGGTGGTGCGGCCGGCCGGTTCGGCCTATCTCAAGGCGTTCGTCGAGGAGATGAAGGCGTCGGGCTTCGTCGCCGATGCGCTCAAGCGCAGCAACCAGGTGGCGGTGGTGGCGCCGCCCGCGAGGTAGGAACCGGACGGCCCGCAGCGCGTTGGGCTTCCGGGGGCGTTCCCGGGAGCGTCCCATGAAACGTACCGCGCGCCGCCTGCTTCTTTCCACCGCAGCCCTGATCGCCCTCGGCCTCGCGCCTGCACTCGCGCAGGGCGCCGATCCGAACCAGCCGAACGGCGCGCCGCCCGCGCAGCAGGGCGCGAGCCCGGCCACGCCCGAAGGCGTGAAGCCGACGCAGGATCAATCCGGCTCGTCCAATGTGCCGGCGACAGCCGATCAGCAGCAGCAAGGCCAGCAGGCGGTGTCGACGCCGTCCGGCAAGACCGGCAAGGAAGAGCCCAGCGCGCATGCGCCATCGGAGAGCACGGCGGTGTTCGTCGACGGCAAGCTCAACGTGCCGGGCGCGCCGGCCGACAGCCAGACCGTGCCGGCCAAGTTCTCCGAGCGTAACGACAAGATCGACAAGCTGCCGATCATGGCCATGCCGCTCGGCCTCAGCGACGAGCAGCGCCGCGCGATCCTCGACAGCGTCAAGCAGGCCAACCCGCCGGTGCAGACCACCTCCGCCAAGCCGGCCGAGGAATTGCCCCTCAATATCGAGGTGCATGATCTCGGCGTGGCCTCCGACATCCCGGACGCGGCACGGCTCAAGGTGGTGCGGACACCGGACCGGATCCTGCTGATCGCGCCGTCGAACCGGATCGTCGTCGGCGAGATCGCGAACAAGTAAGCGCCGCGGCCGACGCGCTCCTCGCTTAGATTGAATCACATGCGACAGAGGCGGTCTCATCCCTCCCCGCGAGGGGAGGGTCCGCGCGAAGCGCGGGGGTGGGGAGAAGTCTCCGCTACTCGCCGGCCTCTCCCCACCCGGCCGCTCGCGATCGCTCGCGTCCACCCTCCCCTCGCGGGGAGGGATGCCGCCGCTGCCGATGCCGCAAGTGATTTGGTCAAAGGCGATCGCGGACCTACCGCGCGTGCTCCTGGCGCCACTGCGACGGCCGCTCGAAATCGCCCGCCCATAGCCCGCGGCGGGCGTTGCGCGCCTCGCGCTCGGCGTCGGAGTAGCGGCCGCGGCTGTGCTGGCGCAATTCCAGCGCATGGCCCGAGCGCACCATCGCCTCGCTGAGGTCGCGGCCATTGGCGGTGCAGACCGCGACGTCGCGGTTGTAGCTCTCGCCGACCGGCGTGCATGAGACGCTCTGGCTGCCGATCGCCCGCGCCAGCGCGTCGCGCGCCTCGCGGCCGCAGTCGTAGAAGCGGCCGCGGGCGTCGCGGCATTCCTGGCGGCTTTCCGGCGCGTCGATGCCGAACAGCCGCACGCGATGGCCGGCGAGCTCGAGCGAGTCGCCGTCGACCACGCGTGCGCGGCCGCTGAAGCTCTCGCCGGTGCGCGACGGCGGCTTGGCCGGCGGCCACAAACGCCATTCGTGCACGCCGCTGCCGATCGCCGCGACGATGGCAATGATGATCAGTGCGATGAGAAAGGGTGGACGGCGCGGCACGGTCAGGTCAGCCGGACATGGTTGCAACTTGCAGGATATAGGCGATGGCAGCTACAAATACGCATAGGGCTAGCCAGCAAGGGGGCGTTGATGAGCGATACCTCTTCTTCCGACACCCCTCCAGGCAACAATAAGGATTTGTCGCATCGAGAGTTCTCGCTTCGGAAATATGAAGCGCGGCTCGGCCTGCTCAAGGTCATTGTGGGTACGGCATTGGTCGGTCTGGCGGGGGGTTGTCCCGGCGGCTGTTGAATTCTGGAAATCGCACTACGAGAACGACAGGAAGCGCGTTGAGCTGGAGCTGTCGCGACAACAGAGCAGCAGCAATACGTGAAGGAGTTTGTCAGCACGGCGCTGGCGCAGGATATCGAGCTGCGGATTCGGTTTGCCGAATATTTTTCCACCGTCTCGGATGACGGACACAAGGCCAGTTGGCAGACGTATCTCAAGGCCCTGACCGACAAGCGAAAGGACATCAGATCCGAAATAAACGCCCTGGAGCGGAAGACTCTGGCGCTGCTCGCAAAAGATGACCCGACAACAATCGAGCAGATCGAGCAGAGGGAGGCCGCGCGAACGCTCGAATGGCTTTACAAGGAGCTGGGCTACGTTGAACGAGACCGCAGCATCGTCCCAAGCGCGTTGGAAGGCCGGGCGCTGGCCAGAGATTCCGCTCCCTCAACGCGATCGACACCGCCGAACCTCGATGGCTTCGTCATTTTCGTGACCGGGATTTCCTGGCAGCAATAATGCGCGTATCCCCCACGCCGGGATTGTCATTTCAGGCGAGCCTTGAGGTCAGCCGTTGGTTTGCGGGGGCCTTCTCGCCATTCCGCAAGCCGTGCTGTCCGTCTTCACCGCTTGGCGATCGTCGGACCAAGTTGCTGCGCTTCGGCGAACTGCCGCTGCGTCCAGACTTCGCCCACGGTCGGGGCGGTCGACGCCGTGATCGGAGACAGGGCTCGGAAATGGCTGGCCGTCCGCGCCGATGCGAGGTTGGACACGAGCGCTGAGCCCACGAGTGCCGCGACCGCAAACGTCGCGACCGTCAGAGCCACAAGGGAATGCAGACGCAACATGGTTTGCTCCCTGTTTGCCCCGCCCCTTATTGGTCGTCGTGGTGGGCCTCGGGTTCAAAGCCCACAAAGCTGAGCAAAATCAGCGCCCGCGCGGCTTCCAGCCGCCGCGCATGCCGGGTTTTCCGGTGGTCGAGCGCGGCCCCGGGCCGGGCCGATACGGCTTGCTCTCGCGGCCGGGGCCCATCTCGTCGAGATCGGGCTTGCGCGGCCCGCCCTTGCTGCCGGCGCGCGCCGGCACGACCTCGTGATAGGTCGCGATCCCCATCTCGTCGAGATGCGGCTTGTGCGGCCGCGACACGTCCTTGCCCTTCGCCGGGAGCCTCACGACCTTGGCGGTCGGATCGTCCACCACTGCGAGCTCGGTCGCGCGCAACCGCTTGATCTCGTCGCGCAGCCGCGCCGCCTCCTCGAAGTCCAGGTCGGCGGCCGCGGCGCGCATCCGCGCCTCGAGGTCGGCGAGCACGGCTTCAAAATTGTGGCCGATGGTGATCTGCTCGTCGCCGACGCCGGTGAGCCCGCCCTCGGTCGAGACCAGCACGTGGTCACGCTCGTAGACCGAGCCGAGGATGTCGGCGATCGACTTCTTCACGCTCTCCGGCGTGATGCCGTTGGCGGTGTTGTAGCCCTCCTGCTTCTCGCGGCGGCGGCTGGTTTCCGCCATCGCCCGCTCCATCGAGCCGGTGACCTGGTCGGCATAGAGGATCACCCTGCCGTCGACATTGCGCGCGGCGCGGCCGATGGTCTGGATCAGCGAGGTTTCCGAGCGCAGGAAGCCTTCCTTGTCGGCGTCGAGGATCGCGACGAGGGCACATTCCGGAATGTCGAGGCCTTCGCGCAGCAGGTTGATGCCGACGAGCGCGTCGAACGCGCCCAAACGCAGATCGCGGATGATCTCGATGCGCTCGATCGTGTCGATGTCGGAATGCATGTAGCGGACGCGGATGCCCTGCTCGTGCAGGTATTCGGTGAGATCCTCGGCCATGCGCTTGGTCAGCACGGTGATCAGCGCGCGATAGCCCTTGCGCGCCACCTCGCGGACTTCGCCGACGAGGTCGTCCACTTGCGTGCGCGCCGGCCGCACGTCGACCGGCGGATCGATCAGCCCGGTCGGCCGGATCACCTGCTCGGCGAACACACCGCCCGACTCTTCGAGGTCCCAGGCGCCGGGCGTGGCCGAGACGCAAACCGTCTGCGGCCGCATCGCGTCCCACTCCTCGAAGCGCAGCGGCCGGTTGTCCATGCAGGAGGGCAGGCGGAAGCCGTATTCGGCGAGCGTGGCCTTCCTGCGGAAGTCGCCGCGATACATGCCGCCGATCTGCGGCACGGTGACGTGGCTTTCGTCGACGAATACCAGCGCGTTGTCGGGGACATACTCGAACAAGGTCGGCGGCGGCTCGCCGGGCTTCCTTCCGGTGAGATAGCGCGAATAGTTCTCGATGCCGGCGCAGACGCCGGTGGCTTCCAGCATTTCCAGGTCGAACAGCGTGCGCTGCTCGAGCCGCTGCGCCTCGAGCAGGCGGCCGGTGTTGTGAAGCTCCTCGAGCCGCCATTTCAGCTCGGCCTTGATGCCCTGGATCGCCTGGATCAGCGTCGGCCGCGGCGTGACATAGTGCGAGTTGGCGTAGATCTTCACGAACTCCAGCTCGTCGGTCTTCTGGCCGGTGAGCGGGTCAAACTCGTGGATCGATTCCACCTCGTCGCCGAACAGGTTCACCCGCCAGGCGCGGTCCTCGTAGTGCGCCGGGAAGATGTCGATGGCGTCGCCGCGCACACGGAATGTGCCGCGCGAAAAATCGGCCATCGTGCGCTTGTACTGGGTTGCAACCAGATCGGCGATCAGCTGGCGCTGGTTGATGCGATCCTTCTGCTTGATGGTGAAGGTCATCGCCGAATAGGTCTCGACCGAGCCGATGCCGTAGATGCACGACACCGACGCGACGATGATCACGTCGTCGCGCTCCAGCAGCGCGCGTGTCGCGGAATGCCGCATCCGGTCGATCTGCTCGTTGATCGACGAATCCTTCTCGATGTAGGTGTCGGTGCGCGGGATGTAGGCTTCCGGCTGATAGTAGTCGTAATACGAGACGAAGTACTCGACCGCGTTGTCGGGGAAGAAGCTTTTGAATTCGCCGTAAAGCTGGGCCGCGAGCGTCTTGTTCGGCGCCAGAATCAGCGCCGGACGCTGCGTCGCCTCGATCACCTTCGCCATGGTGAAGGTCTTGCCCGAGCCCGTCACGCCCAGCAGCACCTGGTTGCGGTCGTTGCGCTTCGCGCCCTCCACCAGGTCTTTGATCGCCGAGGGCTGGTCGCCCTTCGGCTGCATCTCGGATTTCAGCACGAGTTGCACGCCGCCTTCGGATTTCTCCGGTCGCGGCGGGCGGTGCGGCGTCCACACCGCGGTGCCGCCGTTTGAGGCGAACTCCGGCCGGCCCTCGCGCAACAGCTTTTCCAGCGCCTGCATCGACGCGGTGACGCCGAGGGTCATCGGCTGCGGCGAGGGACGGTGCCGCTGGCGCTTCTCGCGGGTCGGCTCGGAGATGTCGGAGATTTCGTCGCGGTCGGGCGGCGCCTCGAGCTCGGCCTGGTCGACTCCGATCAGCGGCTTGCTCGGGTCATGGTCATAGCCCAGCGCCTTGCGCAGCTCGGCGTTGATGTCGAGCGGCGCGTGCGCCGAATAGTCCTGCTGCGGCGCTTCGCCGAAGCCTTTCACCACCGATTTGCGCGCGGTGTGCTCGCCGCGCCGGTCGGCGCGGCGCTCGAACGAGTTGTCCGGCGGCGGCTGCAATCCGGTCCCGGAACCCATACCCGCGGTGCCGCGGCCGATGCCGGGATTGAGCAGTTGTTCCAGCGCCGGATCGGCCGGCGGTGCGTCCGGCCGGTGCGCCTTGGCGCGCGTCGGCCGGGCCGGGTCTTTCTTGCTGTGCTTGGCGGGATCGCGCGGGGGTTTGGGCATCGGTGGAATATGGGTGGAGTTGAAGAGCGAGGGAAGGGCGGACAGGCTCCGATCTATGAACCTGCCGCCCAAACGCTGCGACTTGTTCACTACCGGCTGAACAGGGGCCGCGCCATGGCTCGCGATATTGGCTCGCGATATGGCTCGCGATGATGCCATGCCGGGCATTTTTGACCTGCGCATTTTCCTTGGGGATTTCCACACGCCGAACGTCGAGATCAGCAAGCTGTTCCGGCTCGTCCGCGACGACGTGATGAAGGCAGCGGCGGGCCGCCAGGAGCCTTACACCGACGGATCGCTGCCGGGCCGCGACGACTTCTTCTTCGCGCAGAACGAGCCGCGTCGCCACCAGGCTGCGAGACGGCGGGCGGGCAGACGGCGCGTTGCGGTCTTGTGATCCGGCAGGCCCGCGACATATTTCAGGGGGCCACGGACATTCTCGCGCCATGCCAAGCCGGACGATGTCAATCGTTGTGTTGCTGTGGCCTCTTGTCTGGCCGCTTCAGCCGGCCCACGCGGAGTTGCGCATCCTGGCGAGCCCGGGCGGGCCGGTCGTGCCCTATGTCCAGCTGTTCGAGGCGGTGCGCAAATCGGGCGAGCGCGTCATCATCGACGGGCCGTGCTTCTCGGCCTGCACGCTGGTGCTGAGCATCGTGCCGGAAAACCGCGTCTGCGCGACCCGCCGCGCCGTGCTCGGGTTCCACGCCGCGCGGCTGCTGGACGGCCGCGGCCGGTTGCACGCCGAACCGCGCGCGACGCGGATCGTGCTGGAAACCTATCCCGAAGCGGTCCAGCAATGGATTCGCCGCCGCGGCGGGCTCGCCTCGCGCCTGCTGCTGTTGCGCGGCCGCGAGCTTGTCGCGATAGTTCCGGCTTGCCGGTAGTTCCGCAGCCCGCCTCGCCGCCGCCGGCGATCCGCAAGGACGAAGTTAACCGGGGATGGGTACCACTTGTGGCCGGCCATCGAAAATGGTCCCGAGAATCGTCTATTTTGCATCCTGGCTCCATGACGAAAGGCAGCGCCAACATGGCCCTGTTTGCCGGTCTCTCGGCCGATCAGTCCGACATCTTCGAACTCGCGCCGGTTTCGCTCTGGCTGGAAGATTTCAGCGGCGTCAAGGCGCTGTTTGACGGCTGGCGGCGGGCGGGAGTGACCTCGCTGCGCGACCATCTCGCCTCGCACCCTGGCCGGGTCAAGGAATGCGCAAGCTGCATCCGCGTGCTGCGGGTCAACCGCAAGACGCTGACGCTGTTCGCGGCCGACAGCCTGGACCATCTGGTTTCCAATCTCGACCGGGTGTTTCGCGACGACATGCTCAAGTCGCATGTCGAGGAGCTGGTGCAGCTCTGGGAGGGCCGGACCGAGTTCTCCAGCAACGCCGTGAACTACACGCTCGCGGACCAGCGGCTCGACATTCAGCTCAAGGCTGCGATCCTGCCGGGTTACGAGGACACCTGGGCCCGCGTCCTGATCGCCATCGAGGACGTGACCGACCGGGAGCAGGCGCGTCGCCGGCTGATCGGCAGCGAGCACTATGCGCGCGGGCTGTTCGAGCACTCGCCGGTGTCGGTCTGGGTCGAGGACTTTTCCAGGATCAAGAATCTGATCGACGAGGTGCGCGAGCGCGGCATCACCGATTTCCGGGTTTTCACCGACGTCCACGAAGAGTTCGTCCGGCGCTGCATGAGCGAGATTCGCGTCATCGACGTCAACCGGCGGACGCTGGAGCTGCTCGGCGCGCCCGACAAGGCCACCCTGCTGCGCCGCCTGCCGGATGTCTTCCGCGACGAGATGGAGCCGCATTTCCGCGAGCAGCTCATCGACCTGTGGGACGGCAAGCTGTTTCAGCAGCGCGAGGTGGTCAACTACAGCCTCGACGGCACCAAGCTGAACCTGCTGCTGCAGTTCTCGGTGTTCCCGGGCAGCGAGCGGGACTGGTCGCTGGTGCAGGTCGCCCTCACCGACATCACCGCGCGCAAGAAGGCCGAGGCTTACCTGGAGTATCTCGGCACCCATGACGTGCTGACCCGGCTCCACAATCGTTCGTTCTACGTCGACGAATTGAACCGGCTCGAACGCAAGGGACCGTGCCCGGTCAGCGTCATTGTTGCCGATCTCAATGGGCTCAAGATCGCCAACGACGAGCTCGGCCATGCCGCGGGCGACGCGCTGCTGCGCCGGGCCGGCGAAGTCTTGAACTCGCTGGTCGAAAAGCCCGCGCACGCGATGCGGATCGGCGGCGACGAGTTCGCCGTGCTCCTGCCGGGGACGCAGGCACCCGAAGCCGAGGCGATGATGCAGGCCATTCGCGATCTGGTCGACGTCAACAACCAGTTCTACGCGGACCTGGCGCTCAGCTTCTCGATGGGGTGTGCGACCAGCCAGCCCGGCGAGCGGCTGGAGGCGGTGGTCAAGCGCGCCGATCTGGAGATGCTGGAGGCCAAGCGGCGCTACTATTCAGAGGTCGACCACGACCGGCGGCGTGCCACCGCCGCGACGTAGGGTGCTTTCCAGTTGGTTTGCACCAGCCTATCCACGTCATGGCCGGCTTGTCCCGGCCATCTCGATGAGGTTGGCACGGCGCCTCCCTAAGCGGGATGCGCGGGCCAAGCCCGCATATGACGGTGGAGATGGTCGGCCAGGCCAATTGGAAACCGTAGCGGAATTATTTCTCGACGAAGTCGCCGCACTTCTGGATCTCGTCGTTCTGGCCCCACGGCATGATCGGCACCGACGAGGTCGAGTTCTTCGGCGAGCCCTCGATGATCCGGTCGGAATAGACCATGTAGACCAGCACGTTCCGCTTGACGTCGCAGCCGCGGACGATCTGCATCTTCTTGAAGAACAACGAGCGGCGCTTGCGGAAAACGTCGTCGCCCTGCTCGAACTTCGCCTTGAAGCGGATCGGGCCGACCTGCCGGCAGGCGAGCGAGATGTCGGACACCTCCTCGGCGAGGCCGATCCAGCCTTTGAAGCCGCCTTTTTCCGGCACCGTGAAATGGCAGGCCACCCCTTCGACCTCGGGATCGTCGAGGCCGTAGGTCGCAAGCTTGTCGTTCGGGCTGATCCACTTGAACACGGTGGAGCGCTTGAAGATCAGGTCGGGCTCGTCGGCGCCGTGGGCGAAGGTGACGGCGAATGCGGCCGGCGCGAGAGCGAGGAGGAGGAGGAGGAGGCGGGCGAGGCGGATCATGGCGGGGTTTCCAGGAATCGGGCGGAGGCGGTCAGTGGCGGGTCGGCGGCGGGTCGGGCTCGCCGATCAGCGCTTCGGAGAACGGAAACTCCAGCACGATCTCGCCGCTCTCGTCGGTCACGACGATCGAGGCCGCGAGCAGGCTCGGGTGATCGCCTTCGTCCCGCAGCAGCTCGACGATCATGGCCTTCGCCGCCTCCCAAGCCTGGTCGGGATCGCGAAGCTCTTCGCCGTCCTCGTCGGGAATGATCTCGTCGTCGATCCGGGTGTTGAAGAAGTAGCGTGGCATGGGAATGGTCCTGTGACACGACGATATGGGACGCCTCGGGCGAAGATGGAAGGGCGGCGGGCCCGCCGGCCATGGCCTCGCCGCCACTTTCGCCCGATACTGCCGTCCGTTTTTTCTGCGAGGGCAAGACATGGGGCGAGGCATGGGGCGGATTTTCATCACCGGGTCGTCCACGGGCCTCGGCCTGATGGCCGGGCGGTTGCTGGCCGAGCAGGGCCACGACGTGGTGCTGCACGCCCGGAGCGAGGCCCGCGCCAAGGACGCCCGCGCGGAACTCGGGCGGGATGCGCCGGTCGTGATCGGTGATGTTTCGACCATCGCGGCGATGCGTCGTGTTGCCGAACAGGCCAACCGGCTCGGGCCGTTCGATGCGGTGATCCATAATGTCGCGGTGGGCTACCGCGAGCGGCGGATCGAAACCGAGGACGGGCTGCCGCATCTGTTCGCCATCAACACGCTTGCGCCCTACGTGCTGACGGCGCTGATCGGCAAGCCGGCGCGGCTCGTCTATCTCAGCTCCGGCATGCACCACAGCGCCGACGCCAACCTGCAGGACCTGGCCTGGAAGAAGCGGTCCTGGGCCGGCGCGCAGGCTTACGCCGAAAGCAAACTGCACGACGTGCTGCTGGCGTTCGCGATGGCGCGGCGCTGGCCGGATGTGCGCTCCAACGCGCTCGAGCCCGGCTGGGTCGCAACGCGGATGGGCGGCCCCGGCGCGCCCGACGACCTCGACCAGGGACACCGCACCCAGGTCTGGCTCGCCGCCAGCGACGATCCGGCGGCGCAGGTCAGCGGCGAATATTTTTATCACCTGCAGCGGCGCGCGCCGAACCCGAGCGCCCGCGACGAGGCTTTGCAGGATGGATTGATCGAGGCCTGCAGAAAGCTCTCGGGCGTGGCGCTGCCGGATTAGAGCAGGTTCCGTTTCGTTGCGATCGAAACTCTCTCCCCGGTCGTCCGCGGAAGCGGGATCCACCGTAGCCCGGATGAAGCCATCAGCGCGTTCACGCGCGTCTTCCGCCTTCGCGCTCAGGTGCTGCGGCGGACTCCAAGCCCGCCGTAGCTCGCAGAGCGAGCGGAGGCGGGTCGACGCGCTATGGCGTCATCCGGGACCGGCGGTCCCGCATTCCGCGGCGCTCCATGCGGGCTACGGCTGCCGGATTGGCGACCGGACGCCGGCGCCGGCGGAAACCATCAGCGGCTGCCACTGCGCGAATCAGTCATAACGGGCGCCGGTCCGGGAGGCTGGCGCAGATGACCACGCAAAGAAGCTTCAGCGACATCCTCGGCCGCAAGGTCCCGACCATTGAAATCCTCGACGTCGGTGCGATGGCGACCGGGCAGGAGCGCTATCACGGGCTGCTCGCGACCGGCCTCGCGCAGGTCACCGGCTTCGAGCCCAACCCGGCGGAGTTCGCGCGGCTCAAGGACCGGCCGGGGCCGTATCGCTACCTGCCTTACTTCCTCGGCTCGGGCGGGCCCGCGACCTTTCACCTGACGCGTTATCCGGGCTGCTCGTCGCTCTTGATGCCCGATCCCAAGGTCATCGACATGTTCATGACCATCGGCTGCGCCGACGCCGGCGGCAACTTCCACGTGGTGAAGACCGAGCCGGTCGAGACCAAGCGGCTCGACGACATCGAGCCCAAGGTGACGGCCGACCTCATCAAGGTCGACGCGCAGGGTTGCGAGCTCGAGATCATGCGGCACGGTGCGACGACGGTTTCGAACGCGCTGGTGATCGAGTGCGAGGTGGAGTTCGTGCCGCTCTACAAGGACCAGCCGCTGTTCGGCGACGTGCAGTGCTTCCTGCGCGACCGCGGCTTCGTGCTGCACAAGCTGATCGACTGTGCCGGCCGGCCGTTCCGGCCGTTCAACACGCCGAACCCGTTTCTGCCGATGAGCCAGGTGCTGTGGGCCGACGCGATCTTCGTCCGCGATTTCACCAGGCTCGATGCCTTCGGCGACGACGAGCTGCTCAAGGCCGCGGCGATCCTCGACGTGGTCTACGCATCATACGATCTGGTGGGGCTGCTGCTTGCCGAATACGACCGCCGCGCCGGGACCAGCGTGCGGCAGGCCTATGTCGGCGATCTGCAGAAGCGCCCGTCGCTGTCGGTGAAGGTCCTCAACATCATGGATCATCCGGCCTGACGGGATTGCATCGCGGCGCGCGCCTCGGCGGTCAGGCGCACCGACTCCTCGTAGGTGTGGGTGGTCTTCATCAGCTGCAGCTCGACCAGTTGCGCGCTGTGCTCGAATTTCACCGAGCGGTCCGAATAGAGGTTGGTCGCGTTGCTGAATGCCAGCTCGCCGCCCGAGCGGATGTGGTGGTCGCTGAGGAAATCGAACCGCAGCAGCGCGCCGAGGACACTGGAGATGGCGACCGGCGTGACGTTGCCGGTGCCGCGCAAGTACCGCATGCCGGCCTGCCAGCGGATCAGCGGCACCCGGCTGAGCACCGGCGCGAGGCCCGCGGCGCTCGGCCCGAACACCCGCTCGCGCACGCCGCCGTGGATTTCGAAGTACGGACATACGTCGGTCCGCACCATCGTGTAGGGCGCGGAATCGAAGTACCGGCAGGTGTCGAGCAGCGGCGTGCCCGGCCGGTGCACCGCGTCGGCGATCGGGCTGGTCGCATACATGTCGAGCGAGACACAGGCGACCGCCTGCGAGCCGACATGGCCGAGATAGCGGCAGAACAGCGGCAGCTCGAGCTGCTCGCAATGCGGATAGACGAACAGCTCGTCGGCATCGACGGTCAGCGACCAGTGGCCGGCACCGTAGGCGTCCAGCAACGCGTTGAGACAGGCGATGTCGGCGTCGCCGGTGGTCGTGAACACATGGACGTCCGGCCCGGCCGCCAGCAGGTCCAGGGTGCCGTCGGTCGAGCCGAGGTCGACGACGAAGAAGCGATGAACGCCGAGCTGCCGGTAGTGCTTCAGCGTGGACTCGAGCCGGACCGACTCGTTCCAGACCATCATGAAGGCGCGAATTTCCTGGGCGTTGTCGGAGATGGGGCGTTGGTCGATGCGCGTCAGTTCTGCATTGGCCATCGGGGCGTCCTTGCCGGTTCCGCGGGATCGATTCGACAGTTTCTATCTGAGTCGCCGGGGTTTTGGAGAGTTGGCTGGCCGGGGTAGTCTTGAGTTCCAGCCTCCGGTTCGGGCGCCGGCTTTGGCAACGCCCACAACTTTGCAACGCCCACAACTTTGGAACACCCATGACCGATCTGACGAAATTGCGCCCCGGCCTTGAAGGCCATGCCGAGCTGCTGGTGGGCGAGGAGCACACCGCGCCGCGGATCGGCTCCGGCCGGGTGCGCGTGCTGGCGACGCCGGTCATGATCAACCTGATGGAAGCCGCAGCCCTTGACGCGGTCGAGAACCTGATCCCGGCCGGGCATCAGAGCCTCGGCACGCAGCTCGACGTGCGGCACATCGCGGCGACACCGGTCGGCATGCGTGTGCGCGCCACCGCGCGGCTCATTTCCGTCGACGGGCGCACGCTGGAGTTCCGGGTCGAGGCGCGCGACGAGAAGGACCTGATCGGCGACGGCTCGCACCAGCGCCTCGTGGTCAATGTCGCGCGCTTCGACCAGCGCGTGCAGGCCAAGCTTGCGCGGAGCTGAAGCACGGCCGATTGCGATTCCGGAATGGGTGTTGTGCGAACGCGGGTTGTGCGACGCGTCGCCTTGTTTCCGGCAAGCGCGCACCGGCATAAGTACGGACCGGAGAAGGCATCCTGGACGCGCGCGCCACGCGCGCAGGGCCGGACGCAAGGGAGGAAAAGCGATGATTGTTGCGCGCCGCAGTCTGCTGGCTGCCCTGTGCGTGTGTGCGGCCACGTTGTCGTTCGGCGACGCGCAGGCGGCCTATCCGGAACGGCCGATCCGCTTCATTCTCTCGCATCCGCCGGGCGGCAGCGCCGACGTGATCGCGCGGCTGATGCAGCCCAAGCTCGAAAAGCTGCTCGGCCAGCCGGTCATCATCGAGAACCGCGCCGGCGCGGGCGGCGTGATCGCGATGGACGCGCTGTCGAAATCGAAGCCGGACGGCTACACCATCGGGCTCGGCGCCTCGGGCGGCCTTGCGACCGCGATCGCGCTCGGCGAGACCGTGCCCTACGACCCGGTGAAGGCCTTTGCGCCGGTGGCCTGCGTCTCGGGCCAGCCGTTCATGCTGGGGGTGCCCGGCGATTCGCCGTTCAAGACCGTCAAGGACGTGATCGAGGCGGAGAAGCGCGGCAACTCGAAGCTGACCATCGGTCACGGCGGCGCGATCATGCATCTCACCGCGGCGCTGTTCAATTATGCGGCCGGGCTGAAGATCCCGCTGGTGACCTACAAGGGCACCGGGCCGGTGGTGACGGACCTGCTCGGCGCGCACATCCCGCTCGGCATCATCGACATTCCCTCCGCGGAGTCGGCGCTGGCGTCCGGCAAGGTCCGGGCGCTGGCGATCTCGTCGTCGGGGCGCTTCGAGGGGCTGCCCGACGTGCCGACATTCCAGGAAGCAGGCCTGAAGGATTTCGAAGCCGTCGGCTTCCTCGGCGTGGTCGCGCCGGCCGGCGTGCCCGCGGCCGAGCTTGCCACGCTCAACAAGGCGTTCGCGACCGTGCTGCGCGACCCGGAGGTGCTGGCGCGGTTCAAGTCGTTCGGCTCGCGGCCGATGATGACCGACCCCAAGGAGTTCGGCGACTATATCGCGAGCGAGATCAGGAAGTGGACCGCGGTGGTCGACGCCGCCAACCTGCGGCAGAAATGATCAGGAGCTGAACATGCCTGTCGTCGTCCATGCGAACGTGCCGTTCGATCCGTTCCAGGCCGGCGCGACCTACCAGACTGTGGTCGGCGACGCGCAGGGCTCGACGCCGTTCCGGCTCGGCATCCAGACCTCGACGCCGGGCTACCGCACGCCGCTGCATTCGCATCCCTACATGGAGGCGCTGACCGTTGTCGAAGGCGAGGGCGAGGCGTGGATGGAGGGCCGCGAGCCGTTTCCGATCGCGCCGGGAATGACCTTGGTGTTTCCGGCCAACACGCGGCACTGGTTCCGTGCGCTGGGTGCGCGGCCGCTCAAGACCTACGGCCTGCACGCCTCGCCGCACCGGATCGTCGTCGAGCACGAGGACGACGGCAAGTCCTATTGGTGAGTTTTGCTTGGCTGGGGGCCGCCACTGGTCGCGATTCGCAAGGCGCGAATGATATCCTCGCGGGAAATCATGCCGACCAATCGCCCTGTGGAATTCAGAACGGGGAAACTGCGAGCCTTGAGGTTCACCATCAATTGCAGAACGCGGGTCAGCGGCGTTTCCGGATCCACGTGAAACACGGCTTCGGTCATCACATCAACCACCGTGCGATTCATCAACTCATCGAAGTGCGGCACGATTTGATGCGTGGTGAATGCAAAGGCGCGGATGAAATCGAGCTTGGTGACGATACCCAGGACCCGGCCTTCCTCCACGACCGGGAAAGCGTTGAAGTCGTGCTCCGCGAAAAGCGCCTCCAGCTGACGCATGGTGACCTTTCGATCCACGGTGCGAACGGTGGAGGTCATGTATTGCGCCGCGGTGCATGACAGGAAGCGGTACATGGGAGTGCCTGGCATCCTGTCCATGTTCGTGCGCCCCGTTTCAATCATGGAAAACGAAAGCGCCCGGCGCGTCCTGCAAGTTGCTTGGGCCTCGCCCGGGCATTCCCATTGGCGGCGCGGCGGCGGGAGCGCCGGAGCGCTCGTGCAGCCAATTCGCCCACTCCGGCCACCAGGAGCCCTGCTTGTGCGGCGCTGCCGCAAGATAGGCGCTGGGATCGAGATAGGGCTCGTCATCCCTCCTGCTCAGAGCTTGGAAGCTCCGGTCGGTGCGCCCGATTTCCGAGACGATGCCGGCATTGTGACCTCCCGTTGTAAGCACGTAGGTCACCTCGCCATGGGTCTGAAGGTGGATCTTGTATGTCGAGCGCCAGGGCGCGACATGATCCCGAGCGGTGCCGACGGCGAAGATCGGCACGCGAATGTCGGCGAGGGCAACGGGTAGTCCTCCGGCACGAAAGCGGCCTTCGGCCAGGTCGTTGTTGAAGAATAGACGCCGCAGATACTCCGAATGCATCCGGTAAGGCATCCGCGTTGCATCCGTGTTCCAGGCCATCAGATCGGTCATGGGCGTGCGCTGGCCCATGAGATACTCGTGGACGATCTTCGACCAGATGAGGTCGTTGGAGCGAAGGATCTGGAAGGCGCCGGCCATCTGCTTGGCGTCGAGAAAGCCTTGCTCCCACATCATGTCCTCAAGGAAGGACAGCTGGCTCTCGTTGATGAACAACATCAGCTCGCCGGCTTCCCGAAAATCCGTTTGTGACGCCAGAAGGGTCATGGACTTGAGGCGCTCGTCGCCATCCCGCCCCATGGCGGCGGCGGCGATTGAAAGCAGCGTCCCGCCGAGGCAGTAGCCGACGGCGTGAATCTTGCGATCGGGCTGTTCGGCTGCGATGTGGTCCATCGCGGCCGTCACTCCCAGGGTGCGGTAGTCCTCCATGCCGAGGTCGCGGTCTTCGGGGCCGGGATTTTTCCAGGAGATCATGAACACCGTGAATCCCTGGTCGAGCAGGTATCGCACCAATGAATTCTGCGGCGACAGATCAAGGATGTAGTATTTCATGATCCACGCGGGGACGATCAGAATCGGCTCGGGGCGAACCTGCGTCGTCGTTGGCGCGTACTGGATCAATTCGATCAGCCGGTTGCGGTAGACCACCTTGCCCGGCGTTGCAGCAATATCCCGACCCACGACGAAGCGCTCGGTGCCGAGCGGTCGTTTGCCGCTGACGGCCCGCTCCCAGTCTTCGATGAAGTTGTGGAAGCCCTGAACGAGGTTCGCTCCGCCGCTCTCGCGGGTGACGCGGAGGATCTCGGGATTGGTCAGGGGCGAGTTCGAAGGCGCAACGACGTCAAGCAGCTGTCGTGTGACGAATGAAACGATATTTGCGTGCTGCTGCGTGACGCCGCGGACATCGGTCGTGGCGTTGTGCCACCACTGCTGCTGCAGCAGGAACGCCTGATACAGCGCATTGTAGGGCCATTTCTGCCATTCCTCGCCGGCGAAGCGACGGTCCTGGGCCAAAGGCACGATGCACGGATCACACGGCCCGCGTTGCGACAGGAAGCGCCGCAGGTAGTTGCTCAGGCGCAGCGCCTTGCGTGCGGCTTTGTCGACCAGCTGAAGCTGCTTGCCCGGCGAGAAGGCGAGGTGCGTTGCCCAGTCGAGGTAAGCTTCCGCCAAGGCTGCCGGCGAAAGGCCGAGCGTGAAACGTGCGGCGGCCGCGTGGAGTGAGCGGTCTGTGATGTCGGCGAGCGCAGTGACCGAATAGGAGTCCCGCTCGGCGATGCTGCTCTCGCGTGGCGCGGCACACGCCGGGGTCGCACGCACGTGCGCAATATCACTCTCGGATCCCTTTGCCGGTTCCAATGGAATGACATCTGCTCGCATGACCGTCACCGGGCTCCACACATCAATGCACCACGCGGCCTCGCGGCCCAGTTGGCGGACCGGTTCGATCCGCTGCTCGCGAGCTTCCGGCTTCGAGGTTCCGACCATTCCGAACAAGGTGTGGCTTACCGGCTTGATGCCGATGAATTTCAGGATCGAATGTCATGTCGGCCGGAACGAACGGCTTGGCCTCATGCCCGGCGGCTTGCGCAGAACTCTGGTCGGCCCTGCCCAAGGCCTCGCAGAAGGTGTTGCGTTGCGGGTGGCCGACAACAATCATGATTTTGGGCATGGGGCACTCTTTGTTGCTGCCAGGACTGACTGGTAGCGGAAACGGGATCCGCGCCCTTTGATCTAGAACAACGGGCGACGCCGGTGCCGGGGGGAACTTCGCCATGACGAAGCGCCATGGCCGCTGCCGGCGATGGCGCTGATTGAGGCAAATGCCGTGGCGAACGGTTGGCTTGCGTCCGGCGAGCCCCGGAATGACGTCTCGGCCTTTTTCGCCGGCTAGACGGCCACTGCCTCTGCGGGCTCGATCGGCAGCGTGACGATCCGCACGCTCGAATCGTGCGGGCTCTCGGCCATATCGAAGCCGAGCTCCGCGCACATGCGGAGCATGGTCCAGTTCTCCGACAACACCTCGCCGCGCAGCTCCCGGATGCCTTCGCTGCGCGCGTATTCGATCAGCTTCTGCATCAGCAGCCAGCCGAGCCCGCGGCCTTTCAGATCCGACCGGACCAGCACCGCATATTCGGCGATGTCGCTCTGCGACAAGAGATGGACGCGGCCGACCCCCAGCATCTCCCCGGACGGCGGGTCGATGACGACGAAGGCCATCGCCCGTGCATAATCGATCTGCGTGAAGCGGGCGATCATGGCGTGGTCGAAGTGCTTGATCGGTCCGAAAAAGCGCAGCCGCAGGTCCTCCGCCGTGACCTTCTGCAGGAATGGCGGATAGAGCGCCTCGTCCTCGGGCCGCACCGGGCGGACCAGAACAGCGGTGCCGTCGCGAAGATGCACCGTGTGCTCCCATTCCTTCGGATAGGGCCTGATGGCGAACCGCGACGGGCTGCGGCCTGCGGGCGAAGCCAGCGCCGTCGCTTCGCCGACGGCGACGCGCGCGTCGAGCACGATCACCCCGGTTTCGTCGGCGAGCAGCGGATTGAGATCGACCTCCTTGACCTCCGGCAGGTCCGCCGCGAGCTGTGAGAGCCGGGTCAGCACCAGCGCGATCGCCTTGCGATCGGCGGCCGGAACGTCGCGGTAGCGGTTGAGGATGCGCGCGACGCGGGTCCGGCCGATCAGCTCGTCGGCGAGCGCGAGGTCGAGCGGCGGCAGCGCCAGCGCCTTGTCGTTGATGACCTCGACCGCCGTGCCGCCCCTGCCGAACACCACGACAGGTCCGAAGGTCTTGTCGTCGGCAAGCCCGGCGATCAGCTCGCGTGCCCGCGGCCGCACGATCATCGGATGGATGGTCACGCCGGTGATGCGGGCGTCGGGCTTCGCTGTTCTCGCCCGGGCGAGGATGTCCGCCACCGCCTCCCGCACCGCGCGCTCGTCGGCGAGGTTCAGCCGGACGCCGCCGACGTCGGATTTGTGAACGATGTCCGGGGACAGGATCTTGGCCGCGACCGCGCCCGATTTGAGCAGCGGTCGCGCGGCGGCGACCGCTTCGTGTTCGTCACGGGCGAGCGTGACCGGCGCGACCGGGATGGCGTAGGCAGCCATGAGATCGGCGATCTCCAGCGGGTCGAGCCACGTGCGCCGCGCTTCGACTGCCGCGCGCACGACGGCGCGGGCGCGCGGCGTGTCCGGCACGAAATCCGCGGGCAGGCTCGGCGGCGCGGTCATCAGCGCCTCCTGGCCCTCGCGATAGCGCACCAGATGCATGAAGCCGCGAACCGCGTCGGTCTCCGACCGGTAATGCGGGATTCCGGCCCGCCCGAGCTCTGCTTCGGCTTCGCCGCTGTCGCCGACCCAGACCGCAAACACCGGTTTGGGTGGACAGATCTCGTTCTGGTGCTGGCGTACCACCGGGATCAGCGCGGACGCGGCCTCGCGCGCCGAAGCGAGCGCGGTGGGCACGTTCATCACCAGCAGAGCGTCGTTGCCGCGGTCCCGAAGCAGAACCTCGAGGGCGGCGGCATAACGCGCCGCATCGGCATCGCCGGCGATGTCGACCGGATTGGTCCTCGACCAGATCGGCGGCAGTGTCCGGTCGAGCGCGGCAACGGTGTCGGGCGAAAGGCTTGCGAGCCGCCCGCCGAGGTCGATCAGCCGGTCGACGGCAAGGACGCCGATGCCGCCGCCGTTGGTCAGAATGGCAAGCCGGTTGCCGGCAAACGGCCGGACATGGCCGAGCGTCTCGGCCGCATCGAACAGCTCGTCGAGGTCGAGCACCCGCACCAGGCCGGCACGACGGAACGCGGCGTCGTACACCGCATCCGAGCCGGCCAGCGCGCCGGTGTGGGTCCGCGCGGCCGCCGCGCCCTGGGCGTGCCGGCCGGTCTTGACCACCAGAACCGGCTTTGCCCGTGCTGCCGCGCGCGCGGCCGACATGAACTTGGGTGCGTTCTGGATCGACTCGATATAGAGCACGATCGAACGCGTCGCCGCGTCGGTTGCGAAGTGGTCGAGCAGGTCGCCGAAATCCACGTCGATCTGGTTGCCGAGCGATACCACGGCGGAGAAGCCGAGCGAGCGGCGGGCCGCCCATTCGACCAGGCCCGCGGCGATCGCGCCGGACTGCGAGATCAGCGCGAGGTCGCCGGGCCGCGACATGCGCGCGGCGAAGCTCGCGTCGAGCCTTGCCGCGGGCACCTGGATGCCCAGGCAGTTGGGGCCGAGCAGGCGCATGCCGTGGGTGTGCGCCGCGCTTTTGGCCTTCTCGCTGAGCGAGCCCGGGCCGTGGCCGAGCCCCGCCGTGATGACGATGGCGGCAGCGCAGCCGTGTGCGCCGGCCGCAGCGATCGTCTCCGGCACGGTTTCAGGCGGCGAGGCCACGACCAGGAGGTCGGTCGGCGGCAGGTCGGCGATCTGCCGGGTGGCCGCGACGCCTTCGATTTCCGGATATTTCGGATTGACCAGGCGAAGCGGTCCGGCGAAGCCCGCAGCCTTCAGGTTTTGCAGCACCTTGCGGCCGACCGACAGTTCGCGCGGGCTCGCGCCGACCACGGCGACCGAGCGCGGTGCGAACAGGCGGTCCAGCCGATAGGTCGTCATGGTTTCTTCGATCCAGACTTTGTCGTGGCTTCTGAGACGGTTGCGGCCGGGAACTCACGCTGCCGCCTTAGCCCCGCACGGTCACCTGCTTCTGCGGCTCTTGCCTTGATGTTCCTCAAAGCGACCGTTGACCCAAATCAAGGCGCCAATCCGCCGGCCGCGCAGAATTGAGCATCATTTGATGGAGGATACTCATGCAGGCATCGGATGTGATGGGAGTGAATGTGGTGACCGTCAGGCCCGAGTCGTCCGTCCAGCAGGCCGCGGCGGTGATGCTCGAGAAAGGCATTAGCGGGCTCCCGGTCGTGGACAAGAATGACCAACTCCTTGGCATCGTGAGCGAAGGCGACCTGATGCGCCGCGCGGATTGCGGCACGGGTCGCGATCATTCCTGGTGGCTGCGGCTGCTGATGGGCCGGGACGGGCTGGCGCGCGAATACGTGCGCGAGCATGCCCGCAAGGTCGAAGACGTCATGACGCGTGCGGTCATCACCGCAAGTCCGTCCACCTCGCTCGGCGAGATCGCGGATTTGCTGGAGCGCAACAGGATCAAGCGCGTTCCGATCATCGAAAACGACAGGCTGGTCGGTGTGGTCAGCAGGGCCAATATCGTGCAGGCGGTCGCAAGCTGTCTTCGCAGCGATCATGTCACAAATCAGACCGACGCGATGTTGCGAGAGACGATCCTGGCGAAGCTGAAAAGCGAACCATGGGCGCAGGTCGCACTGATCAATGTCACCGTCAACGAAGGAACGGCCGATCTCTGGGGCCTTGCACAGTCGGACGCGCAAAAGGAGGCGTTCCGGGTCGCGGCGGAAGCCACACCGGGAATCAAGGCGGTGAACAACAATCTGCTGGTGCGGGAGGTCGCATCGACGGCCTGAAGGCACCGGGCGGTGCAAGGCCGCGCGGCGCGGCCTCGCAAACAGGCGATTCTCGGTGAGCGGCCCGAGGCGCTCGCCGTTTTCAGAAACACGCCGGTTCCGATCATGGACCCGACCACGAGCGCGAAGGACTCTTTGAAATCCGGCCGCCGGAGCAAATGGACGTCGGTCATCCTTTGTTGTCCTTGAGCCGGCTGACCGGCGACGGTAGGAGACCGGGATATCCTCGGACCAACGCTGACCTCCCCGCCGATGTTCTTGCGCGGGACCGGTGCGCATCGGCGCCCGCGAGCCCGGCAGGACGATGGAGTGAGTTGATCGGTCGACAGGCAACGATGTCGCAAGGTGGGCCGGCCGATGGCTGATCTAGATCAAAGTGACGCTCGCCATGGTCGGATTGGATGACCGCGCCGTCATATGAGACCACAAGGACAAGCGATGACCATCAAGGACATTCTCGTTGGACTGGCCACTCGGCAGGACGCCGATCCGGCCCGCGACTACGCACTCAAAATGGCAAGCCATTATCGTGCTCATGTGACCGGCCTTGCGTACGCCCTCGCGCCGGATGTGCCGTTCAGCGTTTACCCTGCGTTCGTCTCCGGCCTCGCCGAGGAGTACCGGGCGCAGGCAAACAAAGTCGTGGCGGGCGTGCGTGCCAGGTTTGAGCAGGCGGCGCGGGCTGCGGCCGTCGAGCATGGGTTCGAAACCCGTACCTGCTCGGTGCAATCCGCCATCGCGGATTTCGCGTTCCGGCTGCGCACGGCGGACCTCGGCGTTGTGATGCAGCACAAAGCCGAAGAGATGGATTCCTTCGGGGACATGTTCCTGGAGTCGGCGCTGTTTCAGGCCGGGCGGCCGATCGTGGTCGTGCCGCGCGAATTTCAGGGGCCGTTTTCATTGGACCGCGTCTTGATCGCCTGGGACGCCAGCCTGCACGCGACGCGCGCGGTCGCGGCGGCCGCCCCGCTGCTGACCGCGGGGGCGACCATCGAGGTGTACACGGCCGAAGAGGCTTCAAAGGGGAGCAGCCTTCGCGGCAGCGCCCTGGTCCAGAACCTCCGGCGGCACGGCCTCGACGCCGTGCTTGCGGAACGGCAGGATCGCGACATACCGGAAGCGATCCTGCGCGAGATCGAGTCCTTTCGCGCCACTCTCGTCGTGATGGGCGGCTATGGACACTCGCGGTTTCGCCAATTCGTGTTCGGCGGCGCAACGCGGCTGATGCTGAGCAGGATGCCGGTGCCCGTCCTGATGGCGCACTGACGATGCTTACTTGAGACTGGTGATATAGGCGGCGAGATCGCCCGCCGCCTGGCGGCTGAGCCCCATGTCCGGCATCTTCGGATGCGGTTGCAGCAGAAACAGCGCGATCCTGCCGGCATCGAGATCCGGCGTTCGCGCAATCACGCGAAACGGCGGCGCTTCTCCGGTGGTGCCGGATTGATCGCCGGCAACGACATGGCAGCTCGCGCACCAGCGCCGCGCCAGCGCTTCTCCGTTCTTCAGGTCTGCCGCAAACGCTGGTGCCGGACCGGCCAATGGCAAGATCAGGCAGATCGCTCCGAGTGCACGGGTCATTGTCATGAAAAGCTCCTGAGCCAGCATGTCGAGTTGCCGACCGTCAGCAAGCCGGCTGGGATCGCGCCGCAGGTTGATCCAGATCAATGTCACGATGACAGACAGGTCTATATTGGCCATCGTTGATGCGTTTCGGGCAGTGCCCCCACCCCTTACCTCTGCTCGAAGCGCCAACCGAGCCCGGCCGTCACCGGCCGGGCTCTGTTTTTTTGTTGGCCGGCGCAGGCGGTCTGGGACGGCGGCTCCGCCCGGCTCCGTAGCAGCCCTTAGGGGACATATCTGAATTTTCGCCGGACTCCGGACGTCGTAAAGACCGGATCGCGCGCAGCGCAGAAGGCAAGTTGGTGAGCGTCAGGAGCAAAGCCATGGGCTACACGATGGCAACGGCAGGGGCCGCGACCCATGCAAAAGTCGTGGCGGTTGCCCTGGTCCTGTCGATCGTCCTGGCCTGGGTTGGTGTTGCGGCGTCCGGTTGAGCCTGCAGCAGGCTGTTCGGCCGGCGCGCCGGCCCGGACCGTCGCATCACCTGTTGCGAAACGCCTCGGCCATGCGAAAGAGCGGCCGGTCGAGCAGGTCGCGGAGCTCCTTCGGCACGCCGCAATCCTCGAGCGCCCAGCGCATGCACATCATCCATTCGTCGCGTTCCGCGGCACTGATCGGATAGGGCCGGTGGGCCGACATGACGCAGTTGTGGTTGGGGCGCTGGAAATAGAGCGGCGGGCCGCCAAGCCAGCCGCTCAAGAACTCGAACAGCCGTTCGCGCATCGGCGCGAGGTCCGTCGCGTGCATGGCGCGGATTCGCGCCGCCTCAGGCGCGCGGTCCATGATGTCATAGAAGCGGTCGACGATTTTCCGGACGGCCGCTTCGCCGCCGATCATCTCGTAGGGCGAGGGCGTCTCTTCCGCCTGCGCCGTCGTTGTCGGCGTCATCGGTCCGGCCTTCCTTCTGCTGGCGTTGTCGATCGCATGTCTCTCAGCGGCGCTTCAGGCTCACGATGTAGGCCACCAGATTGTCCGCTGCGTCCGGCTCAAATTCGAAATCCGGCATCTTCACGTGCGGGCGGCGCAGGAAGGCATGCAGCCACCGTGCCGAGCGTCGGCCGGCCGCCACCGTGAAATCCGGCGCGAACTTGCCGGTGCCGGCGGTTTCCCACTGGACCGAGTGGCACTCGGTGCACCAGGCCTGCGCCATGTGCCGCCCCGCTTCGGCATCGCCCTTCACGGCCGGCGTCGCGCCCTGTGCGGCCGCCACGTGCATGCGCACGAACAGCAAGGCGCTGAGAATCAGCGCCACGATCAGAATGAAATAGGCCCACCGCGTCAGCGTCATCGCCGATGCTCCTTTCGAGCACCGGCGGAACGTTAGCTGGAAGCCGCGCGGGGCATTGTTGATCTGCATCAATCCCCGCCGCAGCGATGCCCGCGTGCTCTTGCAAGAAATATATGCCCCGGCCTGCAGCGGCAGGCCGGGGCATGAGCTGACATTCGGCACGTGCTCGAGAAGCCACGCCCATCAGCCATGGTGTCTTCTATGGGGCTGCAGTTCTTTGAGCTTTGATTTGGGTCAAACGCCGATCCGGGCCTTTGCGGCCGACAGGAAGGTCAAGTCAAAGCCTCGGCCGGCGTCACCGCGGAGAATGCGATGCGATTTGCGGCGCCAGTCGCGAAGCCGGACAGGGGGCGCCTGAGGAGTTGGAAAACTTGATCCACCGCAACGCGAGGACAAAAGGGGCGCATAAAAAACCGCTATTCGTCGTTGGATCGTGTGGGGGGAAGACCAAATGAGTTTGCCGGCGACCGAGGACGTTGCCAACCGTCTCCTGCTTTCTCTGCCGAAAGCTTCGTGGACGCGGCTGAAGTCCGCCCTGGAGTTCCAGACGACCAAGAAGGGCGATGTCGTCAATCAATTGGACCGCCCGGTCGGGTATCATTATTTTGTCAACCGCGGCCTGATTTCCCTCGTCAAGATGATGCGCGACGGCCGGTCGGTCGAGATCGGCGTGATCGGCATCGAGGGCATCACCAGCCCGCACGCTCTATTTGGCATCAACCAGGCCGCCATCGAGGCCATCGTGCAAATTCCAGGCAGCGCATTTCGCATCAAGCACGATGTCCTGAAACGATTAATGGCGGACGATGACACGCTTCGCATCATGCTGGAACGATACGCCCACTTCGCTTACTCGGCGATTGCGCAAACCGCCGCCTGCAATCGTCTTCATTATCTTGAGGAGCGCTGCTGCCGGTGGCTGCTGATTTCTCACGACAGCGCGCGAAGCGACACGTTCCAGCTGACGCACGAATTCCTGGCGATGATGCTGGGCGTCCAACGCGCCGGCGTGTCGATCGCCGCGAACTTTCTGCAAAAGGCCGGGCTGATCCGCTACCAGCGCGGTCAGGTAACGGTGACCAACCGGTCCGGTCTCGAAGACGCGGCCTGTGAATGTTATGCGTCCATGCACGGGAGCTACCGCAAAGTCAGCCGGGCATTCAAAAAAGGTTGAATTTTCACGAGCTTGCCCGAAGGGCATTGCGGCCCTTGTCGGTGCTGTTGCTCTGTTCGGAATCGAACAGAACCGTTTTCCTCGGCGTCGCAAGATTTCCTGTCATGCCGCAGGAGAGTGATTCGTGCGTTCGTCCGAGGTCGATCGTCGTCTTCGTTTGCTCTCCGTTGTCGAGCTGCGCGCTGTCCCCGGCGCGGCTCTTTCTGCTTGCCGATCGGGCCCTGGCGCATCCCGCTGAAGACCGGAAAAGGCTGGTGCCTTCATCACGCCGCGACCGGTCCTGGCAGCCGGCAAGCCCCGGTCATGGGTTTTCCGGCCGGGGCTCCTTTCCGCGCGCCCGGCGCGGTCGCCATCCCGCTCGATACCGGCGCTCGCGAACGCCATCGATTTGCCGTGCGAGGAGCATGCGATGGGCACCGCGATGACCGCATGCCCGGCAACGGGACGCGAAATTTCGGCCGGAAGGAACATCGATCGAGCGAGCTTCGATCGCTCTCCGGGATGCTTCGGTCAGACCGTCTGTCCGATCTGCCAAACCGGGCACGAGTTGTTCGCCCAGGATGCATGGATGTCGTGGTGTGAAAATTCGGTCGGAACGAAATCAGGGGCGCGGCCCTCGTGGCCGCGGCGATGCGCACAAGCCCCGCGCATTGCTGGCGGCCAAACCGACAAAACGACCAAGGAGAAGGGGATGAGCCCCGCGGCACGAACCATCGTTCAACTCAACATTCGGCACTACCGGGCGCTGTTGAAGACCGAAACCGACCCGACGAAACTCAGGACGATCGAAAAATTGCTCGCCGAAGAGGAGGCCAAGCTGGCCCGGCTGGATTCACTGGAATCACGCAAGAACGACTGATGGGATAGCCGTTCACGCCAGCGGGGCGGATCTGCCGGCGCTGCCCGTCCGGTCACAAAAAATCAGGCTTGGCTGTGGTCCTCCCAGTCGCGCCAGTGCGTCGGCGACACTTCGACCCGCGCGCCGGTCTGTGAGCTGACCCACCCGCCCGGGATGCGGCGGCATGAAAAAGCGAGGCGATGCGTCCCGTCCTCGTCGAGCACCGCCAGTTCCAGGTTCCGATCGAAGGGCGCCGTGAAAATCGGTTGCCACATTTGATCATCTCGCCAATTGCCGGCGAAAGCGCATTGACCTGGATCAATTGCGGCGCGTTGGATTCACGGCGTCCTCGCTGGAGCCATCAACCACAATCTTGCGGTGCCCTTCATTGACTCAGGCCGAGCATGAAATGCACGTGACCGCCGTCGGCAACGCCTTGAGACGCTTGGGATCGATCGGTCGTCCGCACTTGGCGCAGGTGCCGTATGTGCCGTCGGCTATCCGCGTCAGGGCCGCTTGGATCTGGCGGATTTCCCGAATGTCGGATTGTTCGATCACTTCGAGCGTATCCCGGTTCTCGAGCTCGATGGCCTGGTCCTCCGAATTGGCGGACAGCCGCTTGTGCAGCTCGGCGTCGACCTTCGAAAGGTGACGCTGCAGTTCCGCAAGCCGGGTGTTCAACGTCCTGGCGATCTCTTCGTGCTGGTTCATGTCTTTCTGCTCCATCATGTATCCAATCGATCATGCCTCGCGCGATCGTCGGGTCATGGGTTGACGCCTTGCACCCAGACGACAAGCTCGGTCGCCACGTGACCGAAGGCCTGGTTCAGCGCGGCCGCCGCCGCCGGGCCATCGGAGGCCTCCGCCGGCGCTGTGGCGCTGAAGGTTCGTGCGTCGACGACGCGGTTGCCGTCGGCGACGACCTTGGCGGCGAGTTCGACCAGCGCCTCGGGCTTGCTGCCGGCGATCAGGTCGAAGCTCCGGATATCCAGCAGCAACTGGCGATCCGTGGCGAGATTGTCTCCCGTGCGCGCGATCATAGCCGGTGACGTCGCGTTCTCGAAGGCCTGCATGACCTTGGCCTGGACCAGCTTGGGCAGCACGTCGACGCCGTCCAGGCTCCCGCCGCGCGCAGGCGGGGAACGTCCGTTTCGCCGCTGAAATTCAGGCTCGGTGCCGGCGGCATGCTGATCGCCCTCGTGCGGAGGTCACTCGTGCTGCAGCGGCTCGGCTGCCCGGGCCGGTTGCGCCTCCGCCATGGCGGGCCGTGCCGACGCGCAGATCGCGATGCTGCCGAATTTCATGGGCCGCGAATCCATCGTCCTTGGTCTGCAAATGCTTGAACCGCAATCGGCGGTCCGGCGGATTGACGTGGATCAAAGCGGCGGCCGGCGAGTTATGGATAACACGACGCCGGATCGCGCGTCGTGTTGAGAGAGGAGTTGAACATGGCGGAACCCGCATTGAAGGCGCCGGAAAATCGCGCAACGAAGCCCGCCACACCCACCGAGTGGCGACCGCTCGAAGCGCTTCGTCGCGAGATCGATCAGCTGTTCGAGGACTTCGGCTTGCGCTCGCTCCGCGCGCCGTTCGGCCGCGCGGGCATCGACGTCGAACCGTTCTGGCGCGGCGAAATCACCTGGGGCAAGACGCCCGCCGTCGATTTCGTCGACAACGAGAATTCGTATGTGGTGACGGCCGAGCTGCCGGGCCTGTCGGAGGCGGACGTCGACGTCAAATACGTCGACGGGACACTGACGATCCGCGGCGAAAAGAAAGAACAAAAGGAAGAGAAGAAGAAGGACTACTATCTCGCCGAGCGGCGCTACGGCTCGTTCCAGCGCGCGTTCCAGGTGCCGAACGGCGTCGAAGCCGACAAGATCGAGGCGGTCTTCAAGAACGGCGTTCTCACCGTGACCATGCCGAAGACGGCGGAGGCCGCGAAGAACGAGAAGAAGATCGCGATCACGCAGGGATGAACGCGGGCCTCGAGAGCCCGGCGCAGAGCAGCCTTCGGCGAAAGTCTTGCCTGGACTTGATGCGCGATGTGCAGCGGTCGCTGCGAAAGGCGACCAACAAAGACGCCGTGGCAGTTCCCGATTCCGCAGCCCGGGACCGGCCCTGACCGGCGACGTGCCCGATTGCGGCGCGCGCTATAATGGCCCGAACGGGAGGCCATGATGAAAACGTTTCATGTCAGCTTCTTCAAGAATTTGGCGAGTTCCGACGGCCATCAATTCAAGTGCCTGCAGGACGCGCTCGATGTCACGGGTGATGACGCGGATGACGCGCTGCTGTCGGCAAAAAAACAGTTCGCGCAACTGAAGCATGCGACGAACTGGACGCATTATGCGGATTCCATCGAGCTCGTCGAAAGGCCTTGATCACCGTTGCCGCGAACCGTTTCCGATTGCGCCGGGAATGACTTTGGTGTTCCCGGCGAACACGCGGCACTGGTTCGCGCGCTGGGCACGCAGGCGCTCAAGACCTGCGGCGTGCATTGCTTGCCGCACAGGATCGTCGTCGAGCATGAGGACGACGGCAAGTCGTATTGGTGAATTTTGCCGCGCCCCTGCTCGTAGGGTGGGCAAAGGCGCCATGAGCGCGTTCACGCGCGTCTTCGGCGCGCTATGGCGCCGTGCCCACGCAATTTATCCACGAGCGATGAAGCAAAACGTGGGCACGCCGCCTACGGCGGCTTTGCCCACCCTACGCTTGAACAATCAACCAGATTTGCCGTTGCTCGAATTGCCCGGCCGCAGCAGGCTCCGCACGTTCATGGCCAGCGTCTCCAGCGTGTACGGCTTGATGATGACGTGAACGTCGGGGTCGAGCACGCCGTGATGCACGATGGCGTTGCGCGTATAGCCGGTGGTGAACAGCACCGGCAGGCCCGGCCTGCGGATGCGGACCTCGTTGGCGAGCAAGCGTCCGTTCATGCCGGGCATCACCACGTCGGTGATCATCATCGCGATGTCCGGGTTGGCGTCGAGATGCGCCAGCGCCTGGTCGGCGTTCTCGGCGTCCAGTGTTGCATAGCCGAGCTCCTGAAGCATGTCGACCGTCAGCTTGCGGACGTCGGCGTCGTCCTCGACCAGCAGGATCGTCTCGTGGCCTTCCGACAGCGGCACGTCCGATCCGCGGATGGCCCGGCGCGCCGCGCCTTCCTCCTGGCCGAAATGGCGCGGCAGGTAGAGCTTGACCGTGGTGCCGTGGCCCGGCTCGCTGTAGATCGCGAGGTGCCCGCCGGACTGCTTGATGTAGCCGTGGACCTGGCTCAGCCCGAGCCCGGTGCCCTGGCCGGCCGGCTTGGTGGTGAAGAACGGATCGATGGCGCGCGCGACCACGTCGGGCGGCATGCCGGTGCCGGTGTCGGCGACCGCGATCATCACGTACTGGCCGGCTTTGACGTCGAGCTTGG
>JAIESI010000049.1 GCA_019746135.1 Xanthobacteraceae bacterium | reverse complement strand
AACGCCGGATGATTCGAGGTTGAACATCTCGGAGACTACGCCACCCTCATTTCCAACCAACCCCGCGACGGCACCGATTCCAACTATTTGAGTAACTCCCTCACCACTTCCAGTTTCGCCTTGATCGTATCTCTGAGCGCCAGATAGTTGCCATAGGACACCGGGTCCACTCCGCTTGCGCCGCCAGAACAATTGTTACGCGCACCGTTGACCAATCCGTCTAATGCACCGACGCCAGAACTGATCTGTTGCACGGCAATCGATGGCTCCCCTTTAGCCACAGCTAATTTTGCAGCGTTAAATGCGTTCACAGCTGAGTTGCCGCTGGCCTGCAAGCTACCCCAGTTAACCGGAGGCACTCCGCTGCGCCCACCTGAGCAACCCGCGCTCATCGACACCATCAAACTTTGGGTCCGAGAAATTGCCTCGCTCAGCACCGTATCTGCAACGGCGTTTGGGTCCGCCGTGAGGGCAGCGTTGGCGAGTGCAACTGAAATAAGAATGCCACAAAGGATTGAGACAGCTCCAGACCGCAGCGAGCGAGCCACGTGTCTTTTGGAACGTGGTCTACAAAAAGAGGTCATCGGGGTCATTTCTGAGGGTGCTCATCGGCTATCAGAGGAGTGTAACCTAGCCACCGCGTGAAGGCGAGTGCAGCGGGGCTAAAGTACAAGCCCGACTCTACAACCCAGCTCGCGCCTATCCCAAACTGTCAAGGTCGACATGGGTCATTCGCGTCATTTTGGCCCATTCCCGGCATGTCCGCTGTCCGTCCTAAAGCCACTAAATAACGACGTCGATTTTGTCGGCGAAGTGCCAATATCCACCGCTTCATTCGATTATCTCATCGGCTCAGGCGAGTGACGGTGGCATGTGAGGCCGAGCTACGAATGGGCCGCCATCAAACCAATGCTGCCGACCAAGCCGCGCATTAGCCCGCAATATGAAACAGTCGTCCAAGGACGCCGCGGCCTTCGCGCACGCTCGTGACCTCGCGGCGCAGCAAGGCGTCGAGCCCAAGGCTGCGCCCCGCCGCATAGAGTGCAAACAAGAACATCAGCATCATCAGGAAGACGTAGGACCACGGCCATTCGGCGGGTTCGCCGGGCCGGTAGATGCCGAGCCACAGGTTCGTCACGAACAGAACGGCGAGCACGCCGACAAGGCGCACGCCGATGCCCAGCATCATCGAGACCGCAAAGGTCAGTTCGGCGAGAAACACCATAGGCCCGAACAGGCTGAGATGCGGCAGCAGCACGTCGCGGACCAGCTCACGATGCACGTCGAAGGCCGCGCGCGAGGCCATCTGCTCGGTCCAGTATTGCAGGCCGGGCGAGGCCGGCAGCGGCAGCTTCCACAGCATGCCCTCGAACCACATGCAGCCGACGAGCGTGCGCACCAGCCAGGTGCCCAAATGCCGGCCCGTTCGCTGCTCCGGATCGCGCGACCAGTTCCGCCACGCAATGATGATGCTGGCAATCAACAGCGCCGCGAACAGCACGCCCAGCGGATAGCGCCATGCACCGAGTTCGATGTGATCGGGCGTTGCCGCCGTGAGAAACTGCCACACGTCCGTGAAGGGGTTCTTCGGCATGCTGCTGCTCCCGCGGCGGGTCGGCTCTGGGGTTGGCCTGATGCTCCAACAGCCATAGCGCGGGAGGCCGCGTGCTTCCATCGGCCTTGCAAGATTGTGAATGAGACCGTGCGTCGATCACTGGCGTTTGATTCCGGGTACCGGGCGGTGCTCCGCGTTGGGATTTTGATTGTCGAGGCTTATCCATCGCAGCTTCGGGCTTCATTGGCCTTGCAGTGCGATCGGCAATCGGATCGGCCGTGGCGCTGCAAAGAACAGCGAGAAAAGCTTCCGCCTGATGCTGCAAATCGTATTAACATTACTCGGCCTGCGGCTCCTCTGGAGCGCTGCGCAAAGCGCCGGCTGGTTGTGAAACGGATGTGTCCGACCGTGACGCGGCGCTGACGCAAAACGAGACGCCCGGGCGCATTAAGGTTAGCCCGGCGGTTTTACGTTAATTCGCGAACAAAGCCGCAGGCACGCGCCGCGGCGCTATCACTGCCCCTCGAAAATCCAGTGTGGATCGGCATTCGAGGGGGCCTTCGATGCGCAAAAATCAGATCATTCTCGACGAGGCGGCGCGCTCCGTCCGGCGCGCTTTTGTCGGTTCGCTCGCGGGCAGCGCGACGATGCTCGGCGTCATCGGTGTCGCCGGCGCCTATGGCATGCCGGAGCGGCTCAGCGCGCAGTCGCTGTCGACCGCGCTCACCTCGCTGCAGATCAAGCTCACGCCGATGACCGACGGCGCGGGCCCGATCGTCGACCGTGCGATGACGATGGCGGCAAGTGTCGCGCCGAAGCCGCGTTCGATCGCCATCGAGTCGGACGACGAGGTGATTCTTCAGGTGCCGCGCTTTGCGCTGGCGTCGGCCGCGCCGGCGCAGATCGTCGAGCTGTCGCGGGTGCCGGCGATTGCCGCGCCGATCACGCCGCCCGCCGGTCCTGCTGCTGCCGACGTCATCGCCATGCCGCAGGCGCCGGTGGCCGCCGAAGCGCCCGCCGCTACTCCTGTCATGACGGCTGCTCCCGCTGCCGCCGTTGAGCCGCCCAAGACCGAAGTGGCCAAGACTGAAGTGGCCAAGACTGAGCCGGTCAAAGCTGAGCCGGTCAAGGCCGAACCGCTGCAGAGCGAGCCGGTGATGACCACCGCCGCGCTGCCTCCGCCGCCTGCTGCGGCTCCCTCGCGGCCGGTGCGGGCGATGCCGGGCGCCATGCCGGATGTGGCGGGCCAGCCGTCCTCGCTTCCCGCGCCGCTGGTGTTCGAGCAGCCGCAGCTCGACAAGATCAAGCCGCTGGAGGCGCTGCCGAGGATCGAGATCGTCGAGACGCCGAAGCCCGTGGCTGCGCCGCCGCAGCCGGTTGCGCCGAAGGCGGCGGCTGTGGCCGCTGCGCTCGAACAGCCCAAAGCCGCGCCCTCCAAGGCGGTGCCCGAGCAGCCGAAGGTTGTCGCGGCCCCGGTTGCCCTGCAAGCGCCGAAGGCCGCCGCGACGCCGGTCGAGAGCCCGATGTCGGCGATGGCCAGCGCGGATCCCAATCACATCGAGATGCCGAGCCTTGAGGATTATCCCAAGGTCGTGTTCGTGCACCTGCCGGTGCCGAGGCCGCCGATGAGCCCCGCGCAACTGCTCAATCTGACCGGGGCCGAATACGACAAGGCCGAAAGGTGCCTCGCCCAGGCGATCTACTTCGAGGCGCGCGCCGAGCCGGTGCGCGGCCAGCAGGCGGTGGCGCAGGTCGTGCTCAACCGCGTGTTCTCACCGTACTACCCGAAGGACGTCTGCTCGGTGGTGTATCAGAACGCGCACCGGCATCTGTCGTGCCAATTCACCTTCGCCTGCGACGGCAAGCCCGAGGCGATCCGCGAGCGCGGCTCCTGGGCGCGCGCCAATCGCATTGCCAGGCAGGCTCTGCACGCCAACGTCTGGCTGCCGGAGGTGGCCAAGGCCACGCACTACCATGCCACCTACGTGAAGCCGGACTGGATCCGCGACATGAAGCTGCTGGTGAAGCACGGCGTGCACATCTTCTACCGCCCGCGCAACTGGGGCGACGGCTCCCGGGAAGCGCAGTGGGCCACGCCCTCGGCGGAAGCCGCGGCGGCGCCCGCGCCGGCGACCAGGGTCGCGCACAAGAGGGGCACGAAGTCGTAAGTTTTTTGCGGGCCTGACTGCCGCCTCATCCTGCCGACCGGTCGAAAGCCGTGTCGCGCAGGGTGAGGCGGTCCCGTTTCGGCGGAGCATCGTTTTGGCACCTGTGGCCCCTTGGCGTCCCCTGGGCGCGTGTCCTAACGTCCTGCCACGCCAATGGGAGGAAACATCATGGCCAAGTTCACCTGGGACCACGTCCACATCCGCACACCCGACGTGGAGGCGACCGCGCAGTGGTTCGAAAAGATGCTGGGCGCCGAGATCAAGCGCAGCATGCAGCAGGGTCAGCCGCGCGTGGACATGGTGATCGGCGGGCAGAACGTGTTTCTCGCCCCGGTGAAGGATGGCGATGGCGTCGCTTCGCCGCCGAAGACGCCCTACCAGGGTCTCGACCATTTCGGGCTGGCGGTCACCGGCATCGATGCGATCGCCGCCGACCTGAAGGCCAAGGGCGTCAAGTTCACCCGCGAGCCGACCACGGTCCGGCCGGGCACCCGCGTCTGCTTCATCGAGGGGCCGCAGGGCGTTTCGATCGAATTGCTCGACCGCACGGTCTGACAGATGGACCTGCGTGACCTTATATTCGGGTCAAGGAGCAAGCCTAACATGGACACGAAAACCTATCCGGTCACGCGAAGCGATGCGGAGTGGCGCAAGCTGCTTTCGCCCGAGCAGTATCACATCATGCGCGAGCACGGCACCGAGCGGCCGGGAAGCTGCGCGCTGAATTTCGAGAAGCGCGCCGGCACGTTCTACTGTGCCGGTTGCGACCAGGCGCTGTTCAAGTCGAAGAAGAAGTTCGAGAGCGGCACCGGCTGGCCGAGCTTCAACGATCCCGAGGCCGGCGCGATCGACGAAACCGTCGACCGCAGCTTTGGCATGGTCCGCACCGAGGTGCATTGCAGCCGCTGCGGCAGCCATCTCGGCCACGTGTTTCCGGACGGCCCGCCGCCGACCGGGCTGCGCTACTGCATCAACGGCGTGGCGATGAACTTCAAGCCGGAGTAACCGGCGCAACTCTCTCACCGCGGTCATTCCGGGGCGCTCGCGTTCGCCCGAAGGGCGAAGGCGGGCGAACCCGGAATCCATACTCCGCAGCGGTGGCTATGAATTCCGGGTTCGCCATAGCGCGTCGAAGACGCGCGTAAACGCGCTGGTGCGCGCGCCCCGGAATGACGGCGGCGGATAACCGCTACCACCACGACTGCTCGAACGTCAGGATCGCGTTGTTCGACGGCAGCTCGTGGGTGTGCTTGAGCGCCAGATTGTTTCGCTGCGCGAGATCGCGCAGCGCGGCGGTGTCGCGCACGCCCCATTCCGGATTTTGCCGGCGCAGGCTTTCGTCGAACGCGGCATTGCTCGGCGCGTTGTGCGCTCCGTCGCGCCGGAACGGCCCGTACAGCCAGAGCTGGCCGCCGGCGCGAAGATGCCGATGGGCGCCGGCAAACAGGCCTTCCGCCACGGCCCAGGGCGCGATGTGGATGACGTTGGCGCAGAACATGACGGTGAACGAGTCCGGCAGGCCGCGCTCCTTGAGCTGCCAGTCGGCGGCGCTGGCATCGAGCCGGATCGGCTCCTTCAGGTTCGGCAGATTGGCGTGGCGGCGCCAGGCGGCGATGCTGCGCAGGTGATTGTCGTTGAAGTCGGTCGGCCACCAGGTGATCGACGGCATGCGGCCGGCGAGGGCCACGGCGTGCTGGCCGGTGCCGCTGCCGATTTCGAGAACATCGCCGGTGTGGCCTTCCAGAAATGGCACCAGCACATCGGCGATGGCTTCGTGATTGCGGTGGAACGCGGGCGCATCAAGGCGGCCGTCGCGCGGCGGCGCGCCATCCTGGCCGAACTCGACGGTGAACTTGGGCGGGTCCGCCATCTCCCGTCACACCACCATGCTGTCCCAGCCGCCGTCATGGGCAATGACCTGCCCGGTGACGTAGTGCGAGGCGTCGCTCGCGAGATAGACCACGAGCCCGGCCAGATCGTCCGGGACGCCGCGGTGCTTCATCGGGATGCGCGTGCTGAGCGCTGCCTCGAACTGCTTGCCGCCCTCGGCGCCGGCCGCGGCGCGCCGCTCCGCGCCAAGCGCCGTGCCGCCATGCCAGCCGGGCGCGATCGCGTTGACCCTGATCTGTTCCGCCGCGTATTCGGCCGCGACCTGCCGGGTGAAGCCGATGATGCCGGCCTTCGAGGTCGAATAGCTGATCGACATGGCGGCGAAGCCCGGAAAGTAGCCGCGCAGCCCCATGATCGAGCTGATGTTGATGATCGAGCCCGGGCCCGGCAGCATCAGCGCCAGCGCCTTGCGCGTGGTCATGAACACGCCGCGCAGGTTCACCGCCATCACCCGATCCCAGTCGGCGACGCTGTATTCGTGGGTGCGCGGCGTGTTGGTGTTGATGCCGGCATTGTTGATCAGGACGTCGATGCGCGGAAACTCGCCGGCGATCCGCTTCCAGAGATCGTCGACCGACGTTTCGTCGGTCACGTCGACCGGCATCGCTTCGGCCTTGCCGCGCGATTGCCTGGCGAGCGAGACGGTTTCGTCCGCGCCCGCGAGATTTTTATCGGCACAGATCACGGTTGCGCCGAACGCCGCAAGCCCGAGCGCGAAGGAACGGCCGAGCCCGTTGCCCGCGCCGGTGACCACGGCGACCTTGCCGTCGAGGCGAAAGAGCTTGTCGTTCATGGCGGTGGCGGGCCTTCGTCGCGCCCGAGCGGCTTCGGCCGCGCAGGCGGGACAACAGTTGAGATTTTCAGTATTCATGCCACGGCATCCGCGGGGCCGCCAGAAGGCCGCGCGGCGCTCGTGGGGTGGCGAACGGCCGGAAGGAACCGGCCGGCGGTCGAGGGATGGGAATGGCAAGGCGTTTTCAGGTGGTGGTCGTGGGCGGCGGCCCGGTCGGTGTGGCGCTCGCCGTACAGCTTGGAATGCGGGGCATCACCTGCGCCCTGGTCGAGACGCGGACCGAGCTCGGACGCATCCCCAAGGGGCAGAATCTCACGCATCGCACGCTCGAGCATTTCTATTTCATGGGGATCGTCGACGAGCTTCGCGCGGCGCGTTTTCTGCCGCCGGGCTTCGCGATCGGCGAGATCACGAGCTATGGCGACCTGAACGGGCCCTACTGGTTCGCGCCGGCCGGCCGCGAGCTGGTGCACGACTATTACTTCCAGAAGAACGACCGGCTGCCGCAATACCAGATGGAGAAGGTGCTGCGCGCCAGGATGGCGACGCTGCCGGGCGTCGAGGCGCGGTTCGGCTGGACGGCCACGGAAATCGAGCAGGATGCCGGCGGCGCGCGCGTCACCGTCGCCAAGGACGGCCGGACCGAGGAGCTGGAGGCCGATTATGTGGTCGGCTGCGACGGCGGGCATTCGATCGTGCGCGAGCAGATCGGCATCCCGCGCAGCGGCCACGACTTCGACCAGCTCATGGTGCTGATCGTGTTCCGCTCGCGCGAGCTGCATGAGGAGCTCGGCAAGCGCTTTCCGGAGAAGTCGATCTACCGGGCGATGCATCCGGACCTGAACGGCTACTGGAAGTTCTTCGGCCGCATCGACGTCGGCGAGGGGTTCTTCTTCCACGCGCCGGTGCCGAAGGACACCACGCGCGACAATTTCGACTTTCTGGGCCTGCTGCACGAGGCGACCGGGTTCAAGTTCAAGGCCGAGCTCGACCATGTCGGGTTCTGGGACCTGCGCGTTGCGGTCGCGGAGAAGTATCAGGTCGGCCGCGTGTTCATCGCCGGCGACGCCGCGCACAGCCATCCGCCCTACGGCGGCTTCGGCCTCAACAATGGACTTGAGGACGCGGTCAATCTCGGCTGGAAGCTTGCCGCCAGGCTGCAGGGCTGGGGCGGCGACACGCTGCTCGCCTCCTATAGCGAAGAGCGGCGGCCGATCTTCAAGGAGGTGGCCGAGGATTTCATTGCGGCGCGCATCCGCAATGATGGTGCTTTCCTCAACCGCTACAGTCCGAAGCGCGATGAGAAGGAATTCGCAGCGGCGTGGAAGACGCAGGAGAGCGACGTCGGCAACCGCGCACAGGTGTATGAGCCGAGCTACGAGGGCTCGCCGGTGGTGATCGGCCCGCCGGGCGGGAAGTCCACGGCGCACGGCAAGCATATTTTCAAAGCGCGCAGCGGACATCACCTGCCGCCGCAACTGCTGTCGTCAGGACGCAACGTGTTCGAGGAACTGGGGCGCGGCTTCACGCTGCTGGCGTTCGACGTTGACGACGCGGCGGTGAAGCCGTTCGAGCAGGCCGCGGCGTTGCTGAATGCGCCGTTCAAGGTGGTGCGCGACAGCTATGCGGACGGCCGGGCAAGATACGAGACGCGGATGATACTGGTGCGGCCGGATCAGTTCATCGTCTGGACCGGCGACCGGCCGCCTGAAACTGCGGAAGCGGTGATGCGGAAGGTCATCGGCTGCCAGGCCAACTTCGCCGATTGATGTGATAGAAGATCCCGCCCCCGGCAGCGTGCGCCACATGAATCGTCGCAGATCAAGAAGGACCGAACCACCCGGCAGGGGCGCCCGGACGACCGGCAAGCGCGAGGCCAACAAGATCGAGAAGTTCAACAGGATCAAACGCGCGGCCCGCGAGCTGTTCATGACCATCGGCTACGACGAGGCCACAACGCGGAAAATCGCGACGAAGGCGGGCGTGGCGTTGGGAACGGTGTTCACGTACGCGACCACCAAGCGAGACTTGCTCTTCCTGATCTCCAACGACCTGCTCGACGAAGCGCGCCATGGTGCCGAAGCATCTTTCCAGCGCAATCGCAGCCTGCAGCATAATTTCGTCGCGTTTTGCGCGGTGTTTTACAAGGTGCTGCAGGCCCAGCCCGAGCTCTCCAAGCTCGTGTTCCGCGAGCTGCTGTTCTACGATTCCGGGATCCACTCGATGCGCGCGCTGGCCAATCGGGCGCGCACCTTGAAGAGCATCGAGGCCCTTGTCGTGAACGCTCACGAGCGCGGGGAAATCAGCCTTCCCCAGCCGCCGGATTTCATCGCCTGGCTGCTGTTCAGCATATTCCAAGCCGAAAACCGCCGCTGGCTGGCACTCGATCGCCGCGACCTTAGCGAAGGGTTGTCGCACCTGTGGTCGTCGATCGTCACCGTGCTCAACGGCGTGTCCGTCAGGCCGGTCGTGCAAAAGGTCCCGGAGTCCGTGCTCCGAACCATGATCGCCGAGCTGGGCTGAGGCGCAGCCGGTTTTTGGAACGTGTTCAATTTTCGTTGACACATTCTTAGAGTGTGTTCAATAATCGTGCTTGGAGCGCGTTCGATGATCGCCGCGCCGCAGGTCGCGGTGGGACTGCCTGCCGCAGTGTCACGCACCGATCCTGATCCTCCAGGGGAAGACGCCCATGGTCGAACTGCTGAATGGCCACGACAGGCCTCGCGTGCCCGAAACGCATTACTTGGACAACCGCATCTTCACTGACGACGGCATCTTCCGGGAAGAACAAGAGAAGATATTTGCGAAGGTGTGGCTGTTCGCCTGCCACGAGAGCGAAATCGATCAGCCCGGCGATTTCCGCTGCGTCACGATCGCGGGCAAGTCCGTGATCCTGGTTCGCGGCCCTGATAGCGTCGTGCGTGGCTTCCACAACATTTGCCGTCATCGAGCGGCCGAGGTGGTGCGGGAAGATTCGGGCAATGCCCGCATGTTCACCTGCTTTTACCACCATTGGACCTATGGCTTGAAAGGCGAGTTGCGCGGCATCTCCAAACCCGAAGGCTACGAGGCGGTGCATCTCGACAGGTCGTCGCTAGGCCTCGTTCCCGTGCGCTGCGAAATCCTGGCCGGTCTGGTGTTCGTCAATCTTGACCACGAGGCGGAGCCGCTGCGCGACTTCATCGGCGAGATCGCCCGAGGATTCCTGGAGCCGCTCGGCACGATTCGCCTTGAGACCTTTCATTTTCACAAGGCGATCCTCAAGACCAACTGGAAGCTCTGGCAGGACAACAACAGCGAGCGATATCATGCCATGCTCCATGTGGCGAACCGCAGGACGCTGCCGTGGGTGCTCGGCAAGACGAGCCCAATGAAGCTTCGTATCGAAGCCAGGGGCCACAGCGGATACTGGGCGGACGGCGGCGAGGCGCTCGTCGATTACGCCAAGGGCGGCTACACCAGCGGTGCCGACGGGGCTTTGCCGGGAATGCGCGGCGATGAGATGCGCGTGATCAACCTTTTCCCCGACCTCATGATCAATATTCGATCGAACGTCGTGCGCCTTGACCGGATGGTCCCGCTCGGCCCCGACCGGACGCTCGTCGAGTGGCGCGGCCTCGGCGTGAAGGGCGACGACGACAAGCTGCGCGCGATCCGCATTCGCCAGCATAATCTGTTTTGGGGACCGACCGGCCGTAACCTTCCCGAGGACGTCCTGGCCGTCGAGTCGCAGGCTCGCGCGATGCATTCGGACGAGGTCCGCTACAGCATCATCGCCCGTGAAGAAAACCTCAATCCCACGGACGACGCCAACATTCGCGCCTATTACCAGGAGTGGCGGCGGCGCATGGGCAAATCACCGGCGACGCTCGCATGAGCACCGATTCCGCGGATTTCCACGCGGTCTGCGAACTTGTCCAGCGGACCGCCATGTTGCTTGACGAGGAGAATTTTGACGATTGGCTCGCGCTGTTTGACGACGGTGGAACCTACGAGCTGTCCGCCTATAGCAGCGAAATCCGCCGCTGGATGACGTGGCAACTCTCCGATCGCGACGCATTGGAGAAGATGCTTGGCGACGTCGAGGAGCACGTGCGGGACCCGGCGCGACGGCGGCACGTCGTCAGTGTTCCTCTGGCAAGTCTTGACGCCGATCGCGGCCGTGCGACTTCGCATTTTTCGCTGTTCCGGACCACTCCGGACGGGCAGTCCTCGCTCTACCTGGTCGGCCGCTACGAGGACCACATCGTCAAGCGCGACGGGGTATGGCGCTACAGCGCTCACAAGGTCGTCCTCGATACCCGTGTGCTCGACACCTTCACTCACATTCCGGTCTGAGATCGCCAAATGCACAAGCTCGCAGTGATAATGGCGCTGGCAATGTTTGCGCAGATCGATGCGGCAAGTGCGCAGAGCTATCCGACCAGGCCGGTGCGCGTCATCGTCACCTCAACCGCCGGCGGGCCGCTGGATGTCTTCACCCGGTTGATCACCAGCAAAATGGAGGAAGAGCTGAAGCAGCCGTTCGTGGTGGAGGCTCGTGGCGGCGCGGGCGGCAATCTCGCCGTCGTGGCGGCCAAGCAGGCGGAGCCCGACGGCTATACCATTCTTTCCTCCATCGACACGACCTTCACCGTCAACGAAAGCTTGTTCAAGCACGTCCCGTTCGATTCGGAGAGCGACTTCGTTCCGATTTCCGTGCTGGCCAAGTTCGGGCAAGCGCTCGCGGTGCCGATGAACTCGCCGGCAAAATCGGTCGATGGACTCAAGGCTCTGTCGTTGCAGAAGGACATCAACTACGGTTCGGCGGGCATCGGCTCGCCGTCGCACCTGTCGTTTGCCTATCTGCAGGCGGTGACCGGCATAAAGGCAACGCACGTGCCCTATCGTGGCAATCCGCCCGCATTGCTCGCGCTCATCAACGGCGAGACCGAATCCTCGATGGTGATTTCGACCTCACTGTTGCCTTTGGCGCGGGAGGGCAAGGTGAGAATGCTGGCCTATTCGGATAGCAGCCGTTCGCAGGTTATTCCCGATGTGCCCACCGTTGCCGAGCAGGGCTACAAGGATTTCCAACTGGTCTTCTCCTACGTTCTGCTGGTCCGCGCTGGGACACCAAAGCATGTTATCGACGTGCTGCTGCCGGCGGCGATGCGGGCGGCCAACGCGCCTGACGTTCGCGACAGGCTCAAGGCGGTCGATACCGTTCCGATCGCACTGTCTCCGTCCGACTCCCGCGAGTGGCTGCGCGCCAGCCGGGAGCGATGGAAGCAGGTGATCACCAAGCTGGATATCCGCGCCAATTAGCGTCCCGACGGATCGAGCCAATTCATCAGGCGCGCACCTCGGGCTTTGTCGAGGCGCCCTGAGACCCGGCTTGCCCAGGCGACCGGTGTGAGGGGAACCTGTATCTTAAAAGTTGTAACTCAGAAAAGACAATCTGAAGTAGAATGTTGGCAGAACAAAGCCATTTCGGATTGGTGAGCATTGTCAATATTGTACGAGCCGTACCGTGAAGTCCGCCCGCTGTAGACGCGCTCGCTAGCGGGTAGGGGCATCGGCCGTGCAGGTCGCTTCCTTCGGCACGCAGGCGATGCCGACATTCGAGCACGAGACTGCGCCGTCCGGCGCACGCCGGCAGGTGCGGCAGCCGTCGGACCATTCGCGGCATGTTGCGGTCGGTGGCGTCATCGGGCCGGTGGCGGCAGGCGCCGCAGGCGGCTCCGGTTTCAGCGGCAGGTCTGCGGCGAGCGAAACGTTGGCGGCCGCGAGCGCGACCACGCCAAGCAGGTTTCGCAACCAGTGACCGTGCCGCTGTCGCGGCATGGGTCGCTCCCTCAGACCGGCGGAAAGCCGAACGCCTCCGCCGGATTGTCAACGAAGATCAGCTTGCGCAGTTTCTCGTCCGGCACCCAGTCGAGCACCTGATCGAGCAGCGCCACGTCGTTCGGCATCGGCTTGAAATATTGCGGATGCGGCCAGTCGGAACCCCAGAGCAGCCGGTTCGGTGCGTGCTCGACGAGCTTCTTCACCAGCGGATCGACGTCGGAGAACGGGAAGTCGTCCTGCTTGGAGATGCGCGGCGAAAGCTTGACCCAGCAGCGGCCGGTGTCGAGGCATTGCAGCACGAACTTGAAGCCCTCGCCGTTGATGCCTTTCGACGGATCGACGCCGCCCATGTGCTCCAGCACGAACTTGCCGGGGGTCTTCAGGATGTGCGGCTTCCAGCCGTCCATCTGCTCCTCGTCGGCGCGGTGCAGGTAGTGCATCGACCAGCCGCGCTCGGTGGTGCGGCCGACCATCTTCTGGTCGATCTCGCGCGTCAGCCGCCAGGTGATGCGGTAGCCGACCACGCCGGCCTTGGTGAGGATATCGAGCTCGCCGTCGGTGATGTGCGGCCACGGCACGACCACCGACCTGATGCGGTTGCCGTAGCGGTTCTGCGCGTGCAGGGCGATCTCGTAATTGTGCTCGTACATCATCGACAGCACGTGCAGGCCGCGCTGCAGGCCGAGCGCCGCCTGCATCTTCTCCCAGTCCTCGAACGTGGTGTCCTCGAACTCGAGATGGCTGAACACGTGGTTGGGCTTCAGCGTGAACTGCTTCTGCGGGCCGATGTAATGGTAGTGGCAGTCGCACGCCCCGGGCGGCAGCGTGAGCTTCGGCTTGGGATAGGTGCGGTCGATCTTCGGCGAAAACGGACGCTGGGCGGGTTTGTCGTTCACGGCTGTATTACTCACCTTGCACCTTGATGTTGGCCTTCTGCATCACGTCGGTCCATTTCGCGGTCTCGTCTTTAAGGAATTTGCTGAATTCCTCCGGCGTATTGCCGCGCGCCTCGGAGCCCAGCTCGCCGAGCTTGGCGATGACCTCTTTCTTCGCGAGCGCCGTGCGGATTGCGCCGCTGAGCTTGTCGAGGACGGCCGGCGGCGTGCCCTTCGGCGCAAAGATGCCGTTGAAGGTGATGCCCTGCACGTCGGGCAGGCCCGCCTCCACGATCGACGGGACATCCGGCACCACGGGCGAGCGCTTCGGCCCCAGCACGGCCAGCGCGCGAAGCTTGCCGCCTTCCAGATGCGTGCGCGAGTCGGTGAGCTGCATCAGCCCCATGTCGACATGGCCGGCGATCAGGTCGTTGATGGCCGGGGCGTTGCCCCGATAGTGCACCTCGGTCCAGGTGATGCCGGTCTTGAGCTTGAGCAGCGCTCCCATGAAATGGTTGATGCTTGCCCCGCTCGAGGTGGCGACGGTGAGCTTGCCGGGGTTTTTCTTGCCGTATTCGACCAGCTCCGCGACCGTCTTCACCGGCTGCTTCGGCGTCACCAGCAGCATGTTGGTGGCGACCGCAAGCATGCTCACCGGCTCGAACACCTTGTCCCATTGATAAGGCGGCTTCGGCATCGTCATCGGCCCGAGCAGGATCGAGGCATTCGAGCCGACAAACAGCGTGTGGCCATCCGGTGCCGAACGCGCCACATAGTCGCCGGCGATCAGGCCGCCGGCCCCGGGGCGGTTCTCGATGATCACCGGCTGGCCCAGAGAATCGCCGATCCCGGACTGCAGGATGCGCGTGCTGATGTCGACGTTGCCTCCGGCCGCGTAGGGGACGACCAGGGTGACCGGCTTGCTTGGAAACTGCTGCGCGGCGGCGGGCTGGGCCAGGGCGGCCAGCGCAAGCGCTCCGAGCAGCCAGCGGCGTGTGTTCATCGTGTTCTCCCGGCGGAGTATGTCGTTGCGGGCGGACCGTAGTGCATCTTGCCGTCAGGCGGAATTGCGCTGCGCGATGGCAGACCGCGGCAAAAGACATGATTTCCGCAAGTTGCGGATCAGAAGCCTTTCACCACCTCTGCCATATGCTCGGCCGCGGGTGGCGACGCGAAGCAATGCGCGACGAGCTTGCGCCACTCCTGCCAGTCGGCGCTGCCGTAGAAGTCCTTGGTGTGGTTCTCGACCGTGTCCCACTCGATCAGCAGGCGGTAGCGGCTCGGGTTCTCGATGCCGCGCTGGAGCGAGAAGCTGCGGCAGCCCTTGGCGCGCTTGAACAGCAGCGCGGCCTTGGCGGCACCCGCCTCGAATTCCGCCTCCTGGCCGGGTTTGATTTCGATCTGCGCGATTTCGAGGATCATTCCTGTCGGTTCCTTCCCAGAGCCGGTCAATCGCCCTTGATCCCGGCGGTGGTGATCACCTTCCGCCACTTGGTCGTCTCGTCGGCGATGAACCTGTCGAACGCGTCCGGCCCGAAGCTGTCGACCACGAAGCTGCGCGCCTCGAGCGTTTTCCTGATATCCGGCCGCGCCAGGATCTCCGCGACGTCGGCGGCGATCTTGTCGCGGATCTCGCGCGGCACGCCCGTGGGCGCGAACAGCCCGAACGCACCCTGCGACGTATAGCCCGGCACGCCGGCCTCCTGCATGGTCGGCACGTCCGGCGCGAGCGGATTGCGCTTGGCGGTCGAGACGGCGAGCGCCTTGAGCTTTTTGTCGGGTATGTGCGGCAGGATGTTCGACATGCCGTTGATGGTCAGGTCGATCTCGCCCTGCAGGATCGCCATCGTGGTTTCGTTCGCGCCCTTGTAGGGGACATGCACCAGCTTGATGCCGGCGATGCCGGCGAAGAACTCGGTGGCGATGCGCTGGATCGTGCCCGCGCCGGTGGTCCCGTAAGTCAGTGTATCGGGCCTGGCCTTGGCGAGGTCAATCAACTCCCTGACGTTCGAGACCGGCACCTTGTTGGCGACCGCCAGCATGTGCGGGACCGACGCCATCATCGCGATCGGCTCGAGCTCCTTCATCGAGTAGGGCAGCGAGGCATAGAGCAGCGGGTTGAGCACGAAGGTCTGGTCGGCGGCGAGCAGCAGCGTGTAGCCGTCGGGGGTACTTTTCGCCGCCGCAACCGTGCCGACCAGCGTATTGCCGCCGGCACGGTTTTCCACCACGACGTTCTGGCCCCACTTCTCCTGAAGCTGTTGCGCGACCAGCCGCAGCAGCACGTCGGGCGCGCCGCCGGGCGTGAACGGAATGATCACGCGCACGGTGCGGTTCGGGTAGTCGAGCGCTGTGGCCGGTTGCGGCGCGAGCGCACCGAGCGAGGCAAGGGACAGCATCAGCGCCGCAGCCAAGGTCCGCATCGCGTGGCTCCTTCGGTTCGCGGTGATTTAACCAAAGGCCCGTAACGAACTTCAACCGGGTGCGAGGCAAGCAACGTGCAAAAAAAAAGCCGCCGGGCCCGAGCGGCCCGGGCGGCCTTGTTGGTCGCGCGTCAGACGAGCAGGGCCTGCGGCCGGCGCAACGCGACGAACTGCAGCGCACCAAGTGCGAACACCGCCAGCGCCTGGCCGATCACGAACACCGTGCCGAGCGTGGTCGGCGCGACCAGGCCGGTTTCAAGGATCGCGACGCTCGCCAGCGCCCACAGCGCGTTGCAGGCGATGATGGCCCACACGGCACCCGTCGAGATCTGCACCCGCGTGGCGACGATGACGACGAACGCCACATAGGCCACAAGGATCAAGCCGGCCTCCCGCATCAGCACCACCGGCAGCCCGAGCCAGTCGCGCAGCACATCCGCGCCGGTCACCAGCAGGATTGCGGTCATGCCGCTGGCCATGGCGTCGATCAGCAGCGCCAGGCGCAGGAACGACATTTCACGAAGCGAAGTCATGCGAACCTCCAGTTGTTGACGATGGCCGCATGTAAGTCCGGGCAGGGAAGGCGGTCGATGACCTCGGAGGTCATGGGCGAGCGGCCGCGCGATGCTATTCTCCACGCCATGAACGCGACCCAATCCATCGGCGAGCACCTGCGCGTCTGGCGCCAACGCCGCCGCCTCAGTCAGTTCGAGCTCGCGGGTGACGCGGAGATTTCGACGCGTCATCTGAGCTTCCTTGAAACCGGCAAGGCCCAGCCGTCGCGCGAGATGGTGCTGCGGCTTGCGGAGCAGCTCGAGGTGCCGCTGCGCGAGCGCAACGCCATGCTGGTCGCGGCGGGCTTCGCGCCGAAATTCCAGGAGCGTGCGCTCGATCACCCCTCGCTCAAGATCGCGCGGCAGGCGATCGATCTGGTGCTTGCGGCGCACGAGCCGTTTCCCGCGCTCGCGGTCGACCGGCACTGGACCATGGTGGCGTCGAACAAGGCGGTTGCGCCGCTCCTTGGCGGCGTCGACGCCGCGTTGCTGCAGCCGCCGGTCAACGTGCTGCGGCTCAGCCTGCACCCGAAAGGGCTCGCGCCGCGCATCGCCAATCTCGCCGAGTGGCGCGGGCATCTGCTGGCGCGGCTGCAGCATCAGGTGCGGGCGACCGCGGACGCGACGCTGTCGGCGCTGCTTGAAGAGCTGAAGCGCTATCCGGGGCACGGCGCGTCCTCCGGACGGACCGGTTCGGCGCAGGACTATGCCGGCATCGTCGTGCCGCTGGAGCTGGTGACGCCCACGGGGACGCTCGCCTTCTTCAGCACCACGACCGTGTTCGGCACGCCGGTGGACGTGACGCTGTCGGAGCTTGCAGTGGAAGCGTTCTTCCCGGCCGACGCGGCCACCGCCGAGGCCCTGCGGCGCGGCTGAGCAGGATGCCGCAGGCGGCCCTGTTGCCGTGCTGGGCGCAACTTTCTAGCATGGCGCCCGAACAAAAAGCCCTTGGAGAGCGCAGATGACAGAGTCCAAAATCCCGTCCGCAAAGCCGTCGCGGCGGCGCGTCCTCAAGGGCGCGGCGGCGATCACCGCCGGGCTTGCGGCGCCGACCTTCCTCAAGGTCGGCTCGGCGCTCGCCGCCTATCCGGACCGGCCGGTGAAGATCGTGGTCGCCAACACGCCCGGCGGACCGTCCGACATCATCGCCCGCTTCATGGCGGCGGCGATGGGCGGTCCGCTCGGCGGCTCGGTGGTGGTGGAGAACAAGGGCGGTGCCGGCGGCAACATCGGCATGGGCTTCGTCGCGCGCGCCGAGCCGGACGGCTACACCATCCTGCTCACCACCAGCGCCTATTCGGTCAATCCGGGCCTGTACAACTCGCTGCCCTACGATCCGTTCAAGGACTTCGCGGCGATCTGCGAGCTGGCGGTTTCGCCGAACGTGTTCGCGGTGAAGCCCGAGCTCGGCGTCAACACCATGAAGGAGTTCGTGGCGCTGGCGAAGAAGGACCCGAACAAGTTCAACGTCTCCGCCCCGCCGATCGGCACCACCCCCCAGCTCGAAGCCGAGGTGCTGAAGGCGCGCGAGGGGCTGCAGGGCATGGCGACGGTGGTGTTCGCCGGCGGCGGCGATGCGCTCAAGGCGCTGATCAGCGGGACCGTGCAGCTCTCCTCCGGCGTGCTCGCGCCGGCGCACCCGCAGATCAAGGCGGGCGCGATCAAGGGCCTCGCCGTCACCGGAACCAAGCGCTGGCACGACCTGCCCAACATCCCGACCATGGCGGAGGCCGGATTCAACGACTTCGTGTTCGAGACCTATTGCGCCCTGATGGCGCCGGTGAAGACGCCGCCGGAGATCGTCGCCAAGCTGGAAAAGGTCGCGCTCGACATCCTGGCCAAGCCGGACATGAAGGAGAAGCTGGCGGCCGCGGGCTTCGAGGTGACCGCCAAGACCGGCAAAGGGCACATGGAACGGGTGGCCAAAGAGGTTCCGATGTACAAGAAGATCATCGAGGACGCCGGCATCAAAAAACTCTAGAAAACCTGGAAAACTAAGGGTATTGGGCTGGCCGCCTGCCGCTGGTGCCGCGGGCTGGCGGGGGTGTGACCCATTCGTCACAGTTTCTTGTGAGTTGTTCGCGCTGCAGCGGAAATGGAATGGCACGTGCTTTGAGACCGTGTACGGTGCTGAACAAAAGGGTGGGGGCTTCAAAAATGCGATTCCGCTCCGTGGCCGTTCCTCCCAGAAGGGCCACACCGTGAGTGACCGGCCGATTATCGCTGTCACGTGCCTTTCGTTTGAGGCGCAAGTCGCTGCAGGACCTGGGGTTTCGGTCCTTTGCGGGACTGCGCAGCGCTATGTCGACAAGCTGGAAGCAGCGGTCGAGGCGGGCGGCAGCGGCATCATCAGCATCGGCATTGCCGGCGGGCTCGCTCCGGGCTTGGCGCCGGGCGACTGGGTTGTCGCATCGGGCGTGATCGCCGACGGGGTCCGCATCCCGACCGACAGCCGCTGGTCGCAGAAGCTGCTCAGCGCGCTGCCGACCGCCGTTCACGCCGACATCTCCGGTGTCGATGCGCCGGTGGTGGCCGAAGCCGACAAGCGCGCGCTGCACCAGGCCAACGGCACCGTGGCCTGCGACATGGAATCCCACATCGCGGCCCGGATTGCCGCGCGGCACGGCGTGCCGTTTGCCGCCTGCCGCGTGATCATCGATCCGGCCGAGCGCACGCTGCCACCGGCAGCCCTCGTCGGCATGCGCTCCGACGGGCGGCCGGACGCGTTCGCGGTCATCCGTTCGGTGCTCCGGCAGCCGCGGCAGACCTTCGCGCTGCTTCGGGTCGTCGCCGATCTGCGCGCGGCGCGCTCGGCGCTGTCCGACGGCCGCCGCCGTCTCGGCAGCAACCTGAGCTTTCCCGGCCACGCCGAGATGCAGCTCAATCCGTCGGCTTGACGGACTCGTTCCGGTCGGAACGTTCCCGACGATTTCGCAGCCTCGCCGCGGTTACAGCGCCAGCGCGGTGTTGCCCTTGAACAGGATCGGGCCGGTCGGCCGCCCGGTGGGAGAACCGGTCGCGGGCTCGAGCGTCAGCTCGAACAGCTGATCGGGCTTCGGCGGCGGCAGATCCTTCAGCGACAGTTGCAAGGTCTGTGCGCGGCTCATCAGGCCGACCGAGACCGGGCCGCGCTCGCGGCTCGGCAGCGTCCAGACTTCGATCGCGCGGCCGGCCGGCACGTCGATCGGCGTGAGCGGCAGCAGCACGACGCGGCCGTCGGCGAACGCATGCACCACCGCGCCGGTGCGGTTGCCGTCGACCAGCACCGCGACCATCACCGGCTGCTGGCTGGCGGCGCGGATCGCAAAGCCCAGCCCGACGGCGAGCAGCAGCGCCGCAAACGTCGTGCTGAGTGTTGCGACGCGCAGCGCCGGCAGGTTGTTCCAGAGCCGCGACCACAGCGACGGCGTTCCGGGCGCCTGCGCCGCGGGTCCCGCAAGCCCCGCCTCGATGCGGCTCCACAACGCATCGCTCGCCGCGCGCGGATCCGCGGTGTCGTCGAAGGCGGCCAGGCGCGAGCGCCAGGCCTCGACCTCGCGCGCGAAATCGGCATCGGACGCGATCCGCCGTTCGACCGTCATCTTGGCCTCGCCTTCCAGCAGGCCGAGCACGTATTCACCGGCCAAAGCCTTGCTGTCCTGTTCGGCCGTCATCCCATGCACTCCTGCAATGAGATCAGGCTGCGCCGCACCCAGCTTTTCACCGTTCCGAGCGGAACGCCGAGCTTTCCGGCCAGTTCGCCGTGCGACAGTCCGTGCACATAGGCCAGCACGACCACGGAGCGCCGCTTTGCATCGAGCCGCTCAAGACACCGCCGCAGCGCGCTCGTCTCCGGCAGCCGCGCCAGCGCACTTTCGGTCATCGGCGCGGCCTCGTCGGCCGCGTCGTCGTCCGAGACAAAGCGGCTCTCGTCGCGCAGGATGGTCAGCGCGCAATTGCGCAGGATGGCGTAGAGCCAGCTTCGCGCCGCGCCCTTCTTCGGATCGAAAGTCCGCGCCGAGCGCCACAGCCGCATGAAGGCGTCCTGAACCGCCTCCTCGGCCAGGTCCTGCCGCCGCAGCATGCGCCGCGCCACGCCGACCATGCGCTGCGCCTCGATGTCGTAGATGACACGCAGCGCCGCGCGCTCGCCTGAGGCGCATCGGGCTATCGCAGCGGCGACTTGCGCTTCAGTCGCGCTGCCGGAGGGTGAGGCTGCGGTCATGGCGTACCGTGGCTGGCCTATTCTACGCAAAGGCCCATTGCGGGCCAATGTCATACGGGGCTACCGCGGCACGGCCGATTTGGATGCAGCCCGCTCACAATTCTTTTATGCCGCTTCCGGCATCCGCCGCGGACACCCGGCCCGTACTCCCCATGGTCGCCATCGAGCGACAGGATTGCAAAGGGAGAGTGCCATGAACATCCGTACCATTCTGGCCGCGTCCGCGGCTGTTCTGATCGGCTCCGTCGCGGCGCAGGCCGCCGAGGTCGCAGCCCTCACCGGCGACAACACCGTGTCGATCGTCGACACGTCCAAGAAGGCCGTCACCAAGACCTGGAAGATCGAAGGCGTCGCCGGCAAGGTGCTCGGCATCGACGTGCGCCCGGCCGACAGCATGCTCTACGCCGTGGGCGCCGACGGCGGCGTCTACACGGTGGACCTCAAGACCGGCAAGGCCACCATGAAGTCCAAGCTCGAGAAGAACGTCGACGCCAAGACCATGGTGACCGTCGACTTCAACCCGGTCGCCGACCGTCTGCGGCTGATGAGCAGCGACGGCACCAGCCTCCGCGTCAACGTCGACGACGGCAAGGTCGTGACCGACGGCTCGCACAAGTTCGCCGAGGCCGACATGCACAAGGGCGAGAAGCCGAACGTGATCGCCGGTGCGTACAGCAACTCGGTGAAGGGCGCCAAGGAGACCGCGCTTTACGACATCGATGGCACGATCGGCGCGCTGCTCAAGCAGGCCCCGCCGAACGACGGCGTGCTCAACGCGATCGGCAAGCTCGGCGTCAAGGCGACCACCGTGGCCTTCGACATCTGGTCGGACGGCAACGGCAAGAACGAAGCTTGGCTGATGGCCGGCGACTGGCTGCACAGCGTCGATCTCGCAACCGGCAAGGCGACCCCTTCGGTGCAGATCAAGGGCGTGAGCGGAGTCCGCGACATCGCCATCCTCCCTGCGATGTAAGGCAACTCCGGACCTCGCCTTACTGTAGCAGCCCGGCGCGCGTCAGGTCCCACTGCCTGGCGCGCGTTGGTGTTTTGCGAAACGTCGGGACTCAAGTCGCCAGACCGTTCCATGCGATTTCGCCGCAGGGGTGCTGAAAAAATGGATTCGTTCCTGTGTCTTTCTGCAACCTCCGCCCCCCCGTTCGCCGTTGATCCGCGACTTGAAAGCGCGGCGGGACTCATGGCTCAGGCGGTCGAAACGGTTTCACGAAGGTGCATGACGCGCGAGTGCCTGTTCAACGCGGCCGTGGCGACCGGCCTGCTCGCCGGCGGGGCGCTCGTGGTGATCGCGGCGCACAGCTTTTATCTCTGGTTCTTCGCCAACTATTTCTGGATGTGGTGATCGAGCGCCTCGATGCGCGAAGAACCCCGCCTGCCGGCGGGGCTCTTCGCAACGGATGCTTGTCAATCGCGGCAGCGCCGGCTTTTGGTCACCGACCCGTCCGGGTGCCGGATCGTTGTCGTACGGCAGCGTTCGTAGGACCTGCTGTAGCCTTCGGTGTAGACCTCGCGCTCGCGATGGCGGCGATATCCCGGCGAGCCAACGCCCACGTCGACGCCGACACCAACGCCGCCGCCGCGCCCGCCGATGTAGACGTCCTGTGCATGGGCCGAACCGGCGAGTGCCAGGCCGGCAACCGCCGTTACGAAGATCAACGTTCCTCTCATGGAGGGCTCCTTGGTGTTTTCCTCCCAACAAGCAACGTCCTGTGCTCGACAGCGTTCCGCGAAGCCGGCGTTATCGCGAGCCGGTCGACTCCGATTGCTGGGCGCTGGGGCCGGTGTGTGCGTTTCGCTCGGGCGACAGGGCCAGATAGAAAACCACCGACGCCACGAACGCCACGAGCAGGGTGGAGACAATAACGAGGCTGGGCGACGAGACTTTGTTCACGGTCGGCCCTCCTTGCTGCAGCGGCCAAAGCTCCGAGTTCGGACCAGCCGTGTTTCAGCGAGACGTCCAATCAATCCAGGATCGGATGATTGGTTCCCTCCGGTGTCGACGTGCGGCTGTTTCAGAAACCAAACACTTGGCTTTCCATTGACCGGGCATGGACGAGCCGCAAGCGAAGACCGATCACGAAAAAAAAGCCGGAGAAGATTCCGGCCGCGGGGCCGCACGCCAAGCCGGAGCTGACCGATGCCGACAAGACGCCGGGACCTTGCCGTCGGCGGACAGGGGACCGGACGAGGACTCGACGGCAGGATAGCCGGTTTTCCGGAGCTGCTCAGACAACCTTGAAAACGTCGATCTCGACCCCGCCGGGAAACATCGAGCGCCAGGCCTGGATGTAGGTTTGCACGCGCGGATCGCTGGCGATCTGCTGGCGGTTGAGCTCGAGCGACTCGGGGGCGTCGTATTCGATCTCCTGGATGAAGCGGCTCGGGTCATCGACGTTTTGCAACAGCCGGACCTTGGCGTCGGTGAACATCTGGTACATCGGGGCGGAGGACTTGATCATCGCAACCATCTGCTCGTTCGCGCCGGCGAGCGTAAACCTGAGGTGCAGCGTCCGGCGGATCTTCGGCTCTTCGTTCCTGGACGTTCCGGTCTTCGTCGGGCCTTTGGCCATGGTCTCGGCAGTCCTTTTGCTTTGCTCGGCGAGGGCGATGCGGGCGATGGCAGTATAGGCGGCTTGGGCCGTGTCCGCCGGTAAACCGCGGGATAATGCGTCCTTTGGCCTTGGGGTCCGGGAGATGAGCCGGGTCTTAACCGATTAATTCCCCTGTCCCTGAACCTTTTTTCAGGTTCTTCCGACTATACGGCAGGACCACAAGACTTGAGGGGGCGACTGTCATGTTTTCAAGGACGATCAAGGCGGCCGTGGCCGCCGCCGGCCTCATGGCCCTTTTGACGCTGCCGTCGGCTGTCGAAGCCTCGAGCGGTCCGTTCGCGCCGCTGTCCGGCTCCTGGGCCGGGGCCGGCACGATCACCACTTCGAGCGGCGCCAAGGAGCGGATCCGCTGCCGCGCCAAATACGCCGTCAACGGTTCGGGCTCGAGCCTCGACCTGACGCTGCGCTGCGCCAGCGACAGCTACAGTTTCGAGCTTCAGAGCACCTGCAACCACTTGAACGGCGCGGTCTCCGGGACCTGGTCCGAGCTGACCCGCCATGTCGGCGGCAGCATCGAGGGCAGCGTCCGCGGCAACAACATCAACGTGCGGGCGTCGGGCATCATCTCGGCGATGCTTGCGGTCAGCACCAAGGACAATTCGCAGTCGATCTCGATCCAGGCGCCGGGCACCGAGATGCAGCACGTGGCGATCTCGCTCAGCCGGAAATAACCCACAGCATCAGTCGGTACACGAGCCGGGCGCGCGACACCGTTGCGCGCCCGGTTTGGTTTTGTCCCGGCGGCCTCGCTTGTTCGCTGACGCTTGCGTCGCTAGTCTTCCGTCAAATTCGGAACAGGGAGGAGAGCATGCTCACTCGGCGCCGTATGCTGGCCGCTTCAGCGGCCGTGCTGGCGATGGCCACGTCGCGGGCGAGTGCACAGGCCGAATGGCCGAGCAAGCCGGTGAAGGTGGTCGTGCCCTATCCGGCGGGCGGCGGCGCCGACACCACGGCCCGCATCGTCTACCAGAAGCTCGGCGAGATGTGGGGCAAGCAGTTCGTCATCGACAACCGCGGCGGCGCCGGCGGCACCATCGCCGAGGCGCTCGTCGCCAAGGCCGATCCTGACGGCTACACCATCATGCACGACGCCACCGCGTTCTCGGTGAACGCGGCGCTCTATCCCAGGCTTTCGTTCGATTACGCCAGGGACTTCCAGCCGGTGGTCCTGATCTCGCTGGTGCCGAACCTGCTGGTGGTCACGCCCTCGGTCGAGGCCAGGACCGTGGCCGACATCGTCGAGCTTGCGAAGAAGACGCCCGGCGGTCTCGACTTCGCGTCCTCGGGCAACGGCACGCTCCAGCATCTGTGCCTGGAGCTCCTGAAGTTCATGGCCAAGGTGCCGATCAACCACATTCCCTATCGCGGCGGCGGCGACGCGCTGAAGGACGTCGTTGCCGGCAACGTGAAATACTTCTTCTCCAACGGCTCGTCGTCGATCGGCCTGGTGCAGGGCGGGCAGGTGAAGGCGCTGGCGCACACCGGCAAGGGCCGCCTCGGCACGCTGCCCGATCTGCCGGCGGTGCAGGACACCATCCCGGGCTTCGAAGGCTACGAGTGGAACGGGCTGTTCGTTCCCAAGGGCACCTCGCCGGACATCGTCCAGAAGCTCAACGCCGGGCTCAACGACGTGCTGCGGCAGCCCGACGTTCAGGCGCGCTTCAAGCAGCTCAACGTCGAGCACCGGCACAACACGCCGGACGAATTCGGCAGCTTCGTCGCGGTTGAAACCGAAAAGTGGGGCAAGGTCGTGCGCGACGCCGGAATCAAGCTCGGTGGTTGACGCGACATGACGGTTTCCCGATCAGCAGCAGGCGCCACGACGCAGACGCTGGCCCGCGAAGGCGGACGCAGCTTCGACGCCTACCTGGCACGGCCGCAGACCGCCCGCGGACCGGCCGTCCTGGTGCTGCACGACATGTTCGGGCTGAACGAGCCGATCCGGGCGGTGGCGGATCACTATGCCGGGCTGGGCTATGCGGCGCTGGTGCCGAACCTGTTCTGGCGATCGAAAATTCCCGAGGCGCTGTCCTACGACGGCGATCAGCATCCGCTCGCCTGGGACCGGCTCAAGGCGCTCGACCTCGACGTGGTCAGCGCCGACATGCGCGTGGCGGTCGGATGGCTGCGAGCCCAGCCGTTCTCGGCCGGCAAGGTTGCGGCGATCGGCTTTTGCGGCGGCGGCCGGTTTGCGTTTCTCGCGGCGGTGCGCTGCGGCGTCGACGCCGCGGTGTCGCTTTACGGGCTCGGCATCTCGGAGCATGTCGGCGAGATCGGCAACGCCAGGGGGCCGCTGCAGCTGCACTACGGTTTGCAGGACCAGCATATCCCGCGCCGGGAAATCGACGCGGTGGCCGAGGGCGTGCGCGGATGTCCGCTCGCCGAAGTGTTCCTCTATCCGCAGGCCGGCCATTCGTTTGCCAATCCGGTGCGGCCGACCTACGACCCGGCGGCGACGCAGCTTGCGGCGTCGCGCATCGAGCGGATGCTGGAAGAGATGAGCTGCTAGCGCATCTGCAGCAGCACGAACCACTTCTTCTCGTTCAGCGAGCAGCTCTGCATCAGCGCCGGCCCGACCGGCGTGCCCTTCGACGGCGGCGGAAGCGTCCAGTCGCCGCAGCCGCTCCTGTTCGCGGCGAACTTGAGATCGCGCCGCAGCCGGAGTTTCTTGACCGTCACCGACTGCTGCACATTGCCGCCGACCACGTACATCTTCTGCGCCTTGCGGTCGATGTGCACGACGACGTCGCAATGATTGCGGCTGACCGAGGTTTCGCCTTGCCCTGACCGGGCTTCCGACAGGATACGCTCGCGCACGGTGCCGTCGCTTGCGCCGGCCAATGACGGTTCGCGGTGATAGCAGATCAGATCGCCGATCCGCGGCCTGGTGGTCGAGGGCGGACAGGCGCGATAGAAGTGTGCGTCGCCCGGCGCCTTCTCGCCGATGGCCGCGTCCGCGATGCTGGTCTTGAAGGCTGCGAAAATGTAGTGCCGGTGCGCACCGGAGAACGGGAATCGCGTTTTCGAGAAGTCCTGCACGTGCGGCAGATCGGCCGTGTCGCCCAGTGCCGCGGTCTTCACCACATAGCTGATGAAGGCGCCGGACCACGGATTGTCGATGATCGCCGCCCGGAACGCGGCCTGACGCAGGACCTCCGCCGTGTCCGGATCGTCGGCGTGCCTGCCGAGCTTGATCAGATCGGCGGCGGGAATTTTGATCGCGTCGGCCACCGTCGCCTCGCCGTGCAGCGGCGCGCGGTCGTCGCCGGCGGTCTCGGGTTTGTCGTCGTTGCGCGATGCCGACGCCTCTTCGTACCCCCAGACCCGCAGCCGCGCCGCGATCCGTGCGTTGCTGCCATAGAGCGCCCGCCAGTATTTCAGAACCTGCCACCAGCCGAGATCGCCGAGCCGTGCTTCGTCGTCGTCGCGGTCGCTTTCCTCCTGCTCCGCCTCCACCAGGCCGAAGCGAAACAGACGTCCGTTGGCGTCGATCTGATGCCCGCCGAAGCGATAGTGTTCGTCGAGCGCGGTTTGCGCGATCCGTGTCGCGATTTCGTTCGGCGTCGCTACCGCGGTGCTGTCACAAATCTTTTGCACGCGCTGCCAGAACGGCTTTGTATCGGCAGGCTGCGCCATGGCGGCGGCGGAGCAAAGGCCGGCTGCAACAATGGTGCTGAATGCAATGGCCCGCATCGCGTCCTCCGGTGCTGAGCACGCCATGCTGCACGGGCGCCCGGAATAGACAATCGGTCATCAAGGCGTCTCGAACGGATGCCCCAATTGTCCGGCGAAGATCGCATGGCTACCGTTCATTCATTGCCGGCAAGTCGTAGGAGGGGCCCATGATTGGCAATCGCATGTGCTTTTTTGCTGTGGCAGGCAGCTTTTGCTGCCACGAGCGTCTCTGCCGTTTCTTCTTCCGCAATGGCGGCGAGCTACAACGGATTCTGGACGCTGGTCGCCCAGACCACCAACGGACATTGCGGACACAGCTACTTTGACATCCCCATCAGCGGGGGCCAGGTCCACTACCGCCACGCGCGTTCAGGCGCAAACCGCGTCTGCTCCAGCCGACGTCTCTTACCCAACGCCGGCATCAGCGCAGTGGGCCCCTCCGCCGATGCCAATGTCGGTCTATGCACCGTTCGGGACGTCTGGCCAATAACCGGAAGCCTCGGCGAGCAACGGCCTACTTCCGCAAGCCTGCGGCTTCGACCACGCTGTTCCAGCGCCTGTGCTCTTCTTCCATGTGACGGCGGAACTCCGCCGGCGTGCCGCCGTGCGCCTCGACGGTCTGGGCTCTGAGCGACGTCTTGATCTCGTCCGATTTCAGCGCCTCGTTGGCGGCCATCGCGAGCCTGTCGATGATCGGCTGCGGCGTGCCGGCCGGCGCCACCAGGCCGAACCAGAGCACCGAGATGCAGTCCGGCACGCCGGCTTCGACCATGGTCGGCAGGTCGGGAATGATCGTGCCGCGCTTGGGATCGGTGGTGGCGAGCGCGACGAGCTTGCCGGCGCGCACCTGGCCCATCACGGTGGAGGCCGGCGAGAAGTAGCCCTGCAGGCGGCCCGCGAGCAGATCGGTGACGACCTGCGGGCTGCCGGTGTAGGGAATGTGCTCGATGTTGACCTTGGCGAGCGACTTGTAGAGCTCGAGCGCGAGATGCGTCGAGCTCGCCACCCCTGACGATCCGAACGCGATCGCGCCGGGCTTCTGCTTCGCGAGCGCCGTCAGCTCCTGGACGTTCCTGACGCCGAGCTCCGGCGTCACGACCAGCACCGTCGGCGTCGAGGTCATGAACGTGATCGGCGTGAAGTCCTTGAGGATGTCGAACGGCAGGTCGGTGGTCCGCATCGCCGCATTGATCATGTTGGCGACGGACGCGACGTAGAGCGTGTAGCCGTCGTTGGCGGCGCGCGCGGCCTGGGTGCCGGCGATGCTCGAGGCCGCGCCCGGCCGGTTTTCGATGACGAACTGCTGGCCGAGGATCTGGCCCATCTTTGCGCCCACCACGCGCGCGGAGATATCGGCCGTGGTGCCGGCCGGGAAGCCGCTGAGCACGCGCACCGGGGCGGTCGGATAGGTCTGTGTCCAGGCCGGGGAGGGGCTCAACACCGCTGCCGCACCGGCAACAGCAAGCATCAGGTACGCGAGATGCTTCGCGCATTTTTTCATGGCCATCCTCCCGAGATTGCTTGCCGCCAGCGAAGCACGTTTCCGGGGAACCTGCCAGCGGTTGCGACAATGGCGCCGGCGCGAAAGCGCGCCCGCTTGCCGCCGCGCGCGACGCAATGCCAAGATCGCCATGTCCAGCTTCGGCAGAGCGGGGTGGGGACGATGCAGCGAGCTTACGATACCAGTGTCCTGATTGTCGGAGCCGGCCCGGTCGGGCTGACGCTGGCGATGGACCTTGCCTCGCGCGGCATCGATGTGACCGTGGCCGAAACCCGCCGCGCCGGCGAGCCGCCCAACGTCAAATGCAATCAGGTTTCGGCGCGTTCGATGGAGATTTTCCGCCGCCTCGGCATCGCCCGGACAATCCGCGAGACCGGGCTTCCGCCGGAACTCCGCAACGACGTGGTCTGCTGCGTGACCGCGACCGGCGCCGAGCTGTCGCGCATCTCGCTGCCGTCGCGCGCCGGGCGCATGCGCGGCGAGAAGGGCGACGACGGCTGGTGGCCGACGGCGGAATGGCCGCATCGCATCAACCAGCTCTATCTGGAGCCGGTCCTGTTCGCGCATGCGGCGCGGCAGCCGCGCATCCGCATTCTCAATCGCACGCAATTCGAGGAGATGTCGCAGGACGACGGCGGCGTGACCGCCGTTGCCCGCGACCTCGACAGCGGCGCCCGCGTCACCGTCACCTGCCGCTATCTCGTCGGCTGCGACGGCGCGCGATCGGTCGTGCGCCACGCCATCGGCGCCGAGCTGCTCGGCACGCCGGTGATCCAGCGGGTGCAGTCGACATATTTCCGAGCGCCGTCGTTGATGCAGCTCCTGCCGGGCCCCGACGACAGGAAGGCGTGGATGTATCTCGCCTTCAATCCGCGGCGCTGCGGCACGATGATGTCGATCGACGGCAAGGAATGCTGGCTCATTCACAATTTTCTCTACAACGGCGAGCCGGACTACGACTCGGTCGATCGCGACTGGGCGATCCGTTCGATCCTCGGCGTCGGGCCGGCGTTCGAATACGACATCATCTCCAAGGAGGACTGGATCGGCCGCCGTCTCGTCGCCGACGCCTTCCAGAGCGGCCGGGTCTTCATCTGCGGCGACGCCGCGCACCTTTGGATCCCGCACGCCGGCTACGGCATGAACGCCGGTATCGCCGACGCCGCCAACCTGTCATGGCTGCTCGCCGGCGTCCTGCAAGGCTGGGCGGAGCCGGCGATGCTTTCGGCCTATCAGGCCGAGCGGCAGCCGATCACCGATCAGGTGTCGCGTTTTGCGTTCGACATGTCGAAGCAGAATTCGCAGCAGCGGCGCGAGATCTCCGCCGACATCGAGCGCGATGACGCGGTCGGCGCGGCGATGCGGACGGAGATCGGCCGGCAGGCGAGGGATCTTTATCTCCAGCAGCAATGCTGCAGCGGCCTCAACTTCGGTTATTTCTACGAGCGCTCTCCGGTCATCGCCTACGACGGCGAGGTGCAGCCGGCCTATTCGATGGGGCAATTCACCTCGTCGTCGGTGCCGGGCTGCCGTGCGCCGCACTTCTGGCTCGGCGGCGGACGCTCGATCTACGACGCGTTCGGCGAAGGCTTCGGCCTGCTGCGGTTCGAGCGCTCGGTGCCGGTGGACGGCATCATTGCTGCCGCGGCAAGGCGCGGCTTTCCGCTCGCGGTGCACGATATCGACGATCCTGAAGCCTGGGCGCTCTATGCCCGCAAGCTGGTGCTGGTGCGTCCCGACCGGCATGTGGCCTGGCGTGCGGACGCCGCACCGGACGATCCGCTTGGCCTGATCGACCATCTGCGCGGCGCCCGCGCCTTGATGCAGGCCGGGCACGACAAGGCCATGGCTCCGGCAGCGGAGTAGGCTGCACCTCCGGCGCGGCCGTGCGCCGGCATTGGACCATGGGGCAATTTCTGAGGCTTTTGCGGCGTCCTATCCTCAGCCCGGTGGCCGCGGCTGCGACCTGCTTCGTGCGGCGCGCGCCCCGGCCTCGATCCGATAGCCATTGCACAGCGAAACCCAGGAGGCTGCCTATGTCGGGTACCTTGATCGCTCTGGTCATTCAGATCATCGCCGGGATCGTCGGCGGCCATGCGGCGGGTCAGATGAGGAATTTCGACCTCGGCACGGTCGGCAACACCATTGCCGGGGCGATCGGCGGCGCCGGCGGCGGACAGTTGCTCGGTCTGCTGGCCCCGGCGCTTGCGGGCACTGCGGCTGGCGGGTTTGATCTTAGCGCGCTGGCCGGTCAACTGGTCGGCGGCGGTGCAGGCGGCGCGATCCTCACCGCCATCGTCGGCGCCTTGAAGAACATGTCCGGCCAGCGGGCCTGACGCGTCCGCGCCGGCGCCTCGGGTCGCTTCACACCACGCGGCGGCACGGCGTTACTCCGCGGCCTCGGCGGGGGAATCGATGAAGCCGCCGGACTGACGGCGCCAGAGCTCGGCATAATGGCCGCCCGAGCGCAGCAGCTCGGCATGCGTGCCCTGCTCGACGATGCGACCGCGGTCGAGCACCACCAGCCGGTCCATGCGGGCGATGGTCGAGAGCCGGTGCGCGATGGCGATCACCGTCTTGTTCGCCATCAGGCCGTCGAGGCTCGCCTGGATCGCCGCCTCGACCTC
>JAIESI010000286.1 GCA_019746135.1 Xanthobacteraceae bacterium | reverse complement strand
CGTGCAACCAGAGAACTTGCCGATCCTAGACTGGCTCGGCATCAAAACGTCAGAATCACTGTGACGAGCTACTAGGAGGACTACTCCGCCGGATGCGCCGCCGCGCCCGCCTGCCGCCGCGACATGCGGCCGGCGAGCCAGCGCGTCACGACATAGAACACCGGCGTGAAGATCAGGCCGAACACGGTGACGCCGATCATGCCGGAGAACACCGCGGTGCCGAGCGTCTGGCGCAGCTCCGCGCCCGCGCCGACCGCCCACACCATCGGCAGCACGCCGAAGATGAAGGCGAGCGAGGTCATCAGGATCGGGCGCAGCCGCAGCTTCGCCGCCTCGATGGCCGCAGCGAACCGGTCGCGGCCCTGCTCCTCGAGCTGGGTGGCAAATTCGACGATCAGGATGGCGTTCTTGGCGGCCAACCCGATCAGCACGATGAAGCCCACCTGGGTCAGGATGTTGTTGTCCTGGCCGCGCAGCACCACGCCGACTATCGAGGCGATCAGGCACATCGGCACGATCATGATGACGGCGACCGGCAGCGTCAGGCTCTCGAACTGCGCGGCGAGCACCAGGAACACGAACACCACCGCGAGCACGAACGCGAACACGGCGGTGTTGCCGGCGCGAAGCTGCTGGAAGGCGAGCGTCGTCCATTCATAGGAGAAGCCGTCCGGCAGCGTCTCGGCGGCGAGCTTCTCCATGATCTGCATCGCCTGGCCCTGGCTGTAGCCGGGGGCGGCGGCGCCGTCGAGCTCGGCCGACGGATAGAGATTGTAGCGCGGCACGCGGTACGGGCCGGAGATGCTGCGCGCGGTGGTGAACGAGCCGAGCGGAACCGCGTCGCCGCTCGAGTTGCGGACCCGGATCGCGAGCACGTCGTCGATGTCCATCCGCTCGTCGGCCTGGGCCTGGGCGACGACGCGAAAGGTGCGGCCGAACAGGTTGAAGTCGTTGACGTAGGACGAGCCGAGATAGATCTGCAGCGCCTGGAACACCTCGGTGACGTTGATGCCGAGCATCTGCGCCTTGGTGCGGTCGATGTCGAGATAAAGCTGCGGCGTCGAGGTCTCGAACAGCGAGAACACCTGCAGCAGCCCCGGCGTCTGCGCCGCCTTGCCCATCATGGCGAAGGTCGCGGCCTGCAGCGCGCCCGGCCCGCGCCCGCCGCGGTCCTCGACGATCATGCGGAAGCCGCCGGCGTTGCCGATGCCCTGCACCGAGGGCGGCTGGACCACGAAAATCCCGGCCTCCTGAATATCGGCGAAGGCGGCGAACAGCGCGCGCTGGATCGCGGCCGCGGACTGGTTCGGATCCTTGGCGCGCTTCTCGAACGGATCGAGCACGAGGAACGCCGCGCCCGCGTTCGGCGCATTGGTGAAGGTCGCGCCGGAGAAGCCGACGATGTTCACGGCGCCGAGCACGCCCGGCACCTTCAGCGCCTTCTCGACGATGCGGCGCTGCACCGCGTCGGTGCGCGCCAGCGACGCGCCCGGCGGCAGGTTGGCCACCGCGATCAGATAGCCGCGATCCATCGCCGGGATGAAGCCGCGCGGCGTCTTGGCGAACTCGTTGAGGCCGAACAGGATGACGCCGGCATAGACCACCAGCATGATGGCCGCGTAGCGCACAACCCGCGCGGCGAGCCAGCCGTAGCCGTCGGCGAGCTTGCCGAAGCCGATGTTGAACCAGCCGAAGAAGCGATGCAGCGGCCGCTCCCACCACCGCTCCGCGCGGTGCGCGCCGTGCGGCTTGAGCAGCAGGGCGCAGAGCGCGGGCGACAGCGTCAGCGAGACGATCAGCGAAATGACGGTCGCGCCGGCGATGGTCAGGGCGAACTGCCGGTAGAACTGGCCGGAGATGCCGGTGATGAAGGCCGACGGAATGAACACCGCACACAGCACCAGCGCGATCGCGACCAGCGCCGCGCCGACCTCCTCCATGCTCTTTCGCGCCGCGTCGCGCGGGCTCAATCCGGCGGCGATGTTGCGCTCGACGTTCTCGACCACGACGATGGCGTCGTCGACGACGATGCCGACCGCCAGCACCAGCCCGAACAGCGACAGGTTGTTCAGCGAGAAGCCGAACATCGCCATCAGGAAGAAGGTGCCGATGAGCGACACCGGGATCGCCACCAGCGGAATGATGGCGGCGCGCCAGGTCTGCAGGAACAGCACGACGACGACGATGACCAGCAGGATCGCCTCGAGGATCGTCTCCATCACCGCATCGACCGACTCCTGGATGAAGGTCGTCGGGTCGTAGACGATGTCGTACTTGAGGCCCGGCGGGAACTTCTTGGCGGCATCCCGCATGGTTTCGCGGATGCTCTGCGCGGTCGCGAGCGCGTTGGACCCCGGCCGCTGGAACACGGCGATGGCGACCGCCGTGTCGGTATTGAGATAGGAGTTCGACGAATAGTCCAGACCGGAGAGCTCCACCCGCGCGACATCCTTGAGCCGCACCACGGCGTTGGGCGTCTGCTTCACGACGATGTCGGCGAACTGCTCCGGATCGGCCAGGCGCCCCAGCGTCTGCACCGAGACCTGAAACGCGCCGGACTTGTCGACCGGCGGCTGGTTGAGGATGCCGGAGGCGACCTGGATGTTCTGGCCCTGCAGCGCCAGGGTGACGTCGGTCGCCGTCATGTTCAGCGACTGCAGCCGCGCCGAATCGAGCCACACGCGCATCGCGTAGTCGCGGCTGCCGAACACGATGATCGAGCCGACGCCGTCGACGCGGGCGAGCGCGTCCTTGAGCTCGAGCAGCGCGTAGTTGGAGATGAACAGGTCGTTGCGCGACTTGTCCGGCGACAGGATGTGCACGACCATCATCAGGTCGGTCGACGCCTTGGCGACCGTGACGCCGATGTTGCGGACGTCGGCCGGCAGGCGCGGCAACGCGACCGCCAGACGATTCTGCACCTGCACCTGGGCGATATCGAGGTTGGTGCCGATGTCGAAGGTGACGCCGATCGAGAAGCGGCCGTCGCCGTTCGAGTTCGACGACATGTAGAGCATGTTCTCGACGCCGTTGATCTGCTCCTCGATCGGAGCGACCACGGTCGAGGCGACCGTCTCGGCATTGGCGCCGGGATACTGGCCGGACACGTTGATCACCGGCGGCACGATGTCGGGATATTGCGCCACCGGCAGCCGGGTGAACGCCACCGCGCCGAGGATCACGAACACGATCGAGACCACCGACGCGAAGATCGGGCGGTCGATGAAGAAATGCGACATGCGCATGGACGATGCGCTCCGCTAAACCATGCTGCGACGAAACGGCATCAAATCTCAGCCCTTGTCACGCTTCAGCCTTTGGCCTGCTGCCCCTCGGCCGACGGGGCCGTGCCCTGCTCCTGGGGGGTGACCTTCTGGCCCGGGCGGACGCGCATCAGCCCGTTGACCACGACGCGGTCCTCGGGGCCGAGCCCGCCCTTGATGATCCGCAGGTTGTCTTCGGTCATGCCGCCGAGCGTGACGTACTTCGCCGACGCGACGTTGTCGGCGCCGACCACCAGGACGAACTTCCTGACCTGCTCGGTGCCGATCGCGGCATCCGGCACCAGCACCGCATTGTAGGGCGCGGAGCCCGGCACACGGATGCGGCCGAACATGCCGGGGGTGAGAACCCCGGTCGGGTTCGAGAACACGGCGCGGCCGCGGATCGTGCCGGACGACCGGTCGATCACGTTGTCGACGAAGTCCATGGCGCCGCTGCGGTCGTAGGCCTTTTCGTCGAGCAGCCTCAGCCCGACCTTGACGCCGCCTTCGCGTCCGGTGACCTCCTTGCTGCTCTGCGACAGGCGCTCGTAACGCAGGTACGAGGCCTCATCCATCGTGAACTCGAAGCGGATCGGATCGAGCGACACGATGGTGGCGAGCAGCGTCGTCGACGCCACCGAGCCGCCGGCGACGAGATTGCCGGGCGACACGCGCCGGTCGCCGATGCGGCCCGCGACCGGGGCGCGCAGCTCCGTGAACTCGACGTCGAGTTGCGCCTGCCGGACCAGCGCCTCGTTCGCCTGAACGGACGCCTGCGCGCTGCGGAACGCCTGCGTGCGCTGGTCGAACGCCTGCTCGGAGATGGTGCGCTCGCGCACGAGCTGGCGGGCGCGTTCGACGTCGGCTTCGGTAAAGGCAAGATTGGCTTTGGCCTGCGCCAGGGTTCCGCGCGCCTGCGCAAGGGTGTTCTCGAACGGCCGTTTGTCGATGGTGAACAGCAAGTCGCCCTGCTTGACCATCTGGCCGTCGCGGAAATGCACCTGATCGAGATAGCCGGAGACGCGGGCGCGGATTTCGACCGACTCGATCGCGACGAAACGTCCGACATACTCGTCGAGGTCGGTCAGGCTGCGCTGTACCGGCTTTGCCACCGTCACAGTCGGCGGCGGTGGCGCGGCCGGCTGTTGGGACTGGCCACAGGCGGCAAGCGCCAGCGCAAGCGGCGCCAGGGCGGCCGCCAGCCAAGTACGGAATCGCATTGTCATGGCGGCTTTGCTGCCAGCAAATCGATCATGTTGCAATGCGGTATAGCCCTCCACCCCGATTGTCCCTAACTGGCGCTTGACCACAGCCGTTCAAGGACTGCCTTTTCGAGAATTTCTCCAGCCAAGGTTGCAATATGGGCCAACTGGGCTTTGCCCGGCCGGAAAGGTCCGTGTTAGCAACCGGCCCGATGACCCCTGCGTCCACCCAGCCATCGCAGCAGGCGCCTGTCCGGGCCGCGGACAAGGCCGTGGGCCGTCCCTTGGACCGCCCCTTGGACCAGGACAAGGGCAAGGAAATCGCGTTTTTCGACAACCACGCGGCGGCCGATTCCTATGACGTGTTCGAGCCGGACAGCAGCGCCCGGCTGATCCAGACGGTCGTCAGGCTGGGCCGGTTTGCCCCGGGCGCCCGGGTGGCGGATCTCGGCTGCGGGTCGGGCGTGTTCAGCGGGCTTATGCGGCAGCACGGATGCCGTTGCACCGGGCTCGATATCAGCCCGAAGCTGATCGAGCTCGCCCGGACGAAGTACCCGGACATCGAGTTCCTCGAAGGCGACGTCGAGCACCTGCCGTTTGCCGATGCGAGTTTCGACGGTGTGTTGCTCGGCGGCATCGTCCATCATCTGCCGGACCCCGCGCGCTGCGCGAGCGAGGTGCATCGCGTGCTGCGGCCGGGCGGACGCTTCGTGGCCTTCGATCCGAACCGCATGAACCCGTTCATGTACCTGTACCGCGACCGTTCCTCGCCGTTCTACAGCTCGGTGGGCGTGACCGAGAACGAGCGCCCGATCCTCGCCCATCGGACGGCGGCGACGTTCCGCGCCGCAGGCTTCGCGGTCGAGACCGACTATCAGGAGACTTTGCGTTACCGTTACATCGCGTCGTCGCGCATGCGGTGGCTGCTACCGGCCTATAATGCGATCGACAGCGTGCTGTTCGCGCCGAACTTCATGCGCGTGTTCCGTCCGTTCGTTCTGACCATCGGGGAAAAGTCTTGAACATCGCCGACCGCACCGCCCCCGCTCGCGCGGTCACCGCGCAGACCGCCGACCTGACCGTGGTCGGCGGCGCAGGCCATGTCGGCGTGCCGCTGGTGCTGTCGTTCGCCGCGCAGGGACTGACCGTCAACATCAACGACCTCAACACCGCCAGCCTCGACACGCTGCGGTCCGGCCGCGTGCCTTTCATCGAGCGCGGCGCCGACGTGCTGCTCACCAAGGCGCTCGCCGACCAGCGCCTGTTCTTCACCTCAAAGCCCAGCGAGATTTCGACCAAGGGCCCGGTGATCGTCACCATCGGCACGCCGGTCGACGAGTTCCTCAATCCGGTCCGCCGCGTCATCCAGGATTGCGTCGATCCGCTGCTGCCGCACATGCGCGACGGGCAGCTCTTGATCCTGCGGTCGACGCTGTTTCCCGGCACGACCGACTGGATCGACGCCCATATCAGGCGGCAGGGCCGCGACCTCAAGATCGCGTTCTGTCCGGAGCGCATCGTCCAGGGTCACGGCGTCGAGGAGCTCAGCAAGATGCCGCAGATCGTCAGCGGCCTGACGCCCGACGCCGAAGAGGAGGCGGCGGCGCTGTTTCGGAGCGTCGCGCCGGAGCTCGTCATCCTCACGCCGATGGAAGCCGAGTTCGCCAAGCTGTTCAACAACGCCTACCGCTACATCGAATTCGCCATCACCAACCAGTTCTACCTGATCGCGAGATCCGCCGGCCTCGACTACGGCAAGATCCTGCAGGGCATGAAGCACAATTATCCGCGGGCCAAGGGCATCCCGACACCCGGCTTTGCGGCCGGCCCCTGCCTGGTCAAGGACACGATGCAGCTGCTTGCCTTCGCCCGCAACGAGTTCGCGCTCGGCAACGCCGCCATCATGGTCAACGAAGGCCTGCCGCTGCATATCGTCAGCGACCTGCGCCGCGATTTCGATCTCGGCAGCATGACCGTCGGCCTGCTCGGCATGGCATTCAAGGCGGAGAGCGACGACCCGCGCGCCTCGCTGAGCTACAAGCTGAAGAACGCGCTGGCGAACCACGCCCGCGCCGTTCTGACCACCGATCCGCTGGTGACGAACGATCCCAGTCTGCTGCCGCTCGACGAGGTGATCTCGCGGAGCGATCTTCTGATCCTCTGCACGCCGCACCGCTGCTACAAGGACGCGGATCTCAAGGGCAAACCGGTCGTGGATATCTGGGGACTTCTGGAGAACGCGAACGTCGTTTACTGAACGCGCGTTCGCCTAAGCGATGGCTTCCGAGCTCGATATCGTCATCCCGGTCTACAACGAGGGCGACAACATCGTTGCCGTGCTGCGCGGGCTCTCGCGCGAGGTGAAGGCGCCGGCGCGGGTTCTGATCTGCTACGACCGGCCGGACGATGACACGCTCCCCGCCATCCGCGCCAATCCCGACGCCCATGCGGGGCTCGCGGTCGAGTTCGTGCGCAACCCATCGCGCGGGGCGCATGCGGCGGTGATGGCCGGATTTGCTGCGAGCAGCGCGCCGCTCGTTGTGGTCTATCCGGCCGACGACGATTTCAACCCCGGCATCCTCGACCGCATGGCGGCGCTGGGCGGCCAAGGCTGCGACATCGTCTGCGCCAGCCGCTTCATGCCGGGCGGCACCATGCAGGGATGCCCCTGGCTCAAGGCCACGCTGGTGCGCACGGCAGCGTTCACGCTGCATCATCTGGCGCGGCTGCCGACCCGCGATCCGACCAGCGGCTTTCGGATGTTCTCGCGGCGCGTGATCGAACAGATCAAGGTCGAGTCGGAGGAAGGTTTCACCTACAGCATCGAGCTTCTGGTGAAGGCGCATCGGCTTCGCTGGCGCGTCGGCGAGGTTCCCGCCCTCTGGTTCGAGCGCAAGCACGGCACCAGCCGGTTTCGCGTGCTAAAGTGGCTGCCGGCTTATCTGCGATGGTACCGCTACGCCTTCGCCACGACATACCTGCGGCGGCGGCCGGAAAGCGTCGTGCGAACGCGGCTGGCTCCTTAAGCGGCGCCATCCTCCGGAGGGCTACGAGGCCCGTCGATTGACCAACATAATTTGAGTTCGTGTCACTTGGTCTAGCCGCTGCAGCCGCCGCCGCAGCCACCACTGCCGCCGCCACAGCCACCACCGCCGCTTGAGCCGCAAGCGCCGGCCGCCGCAGCGTGACCGCCGCTTCCCGCCGCACCGCAGCCACCACTGCGCTTGCCCGGGTTGAGCGCAGCGGTCGCGACGTAGCTGTAGGCGATGATACCGCCAATCGCGACGAAGATGAGCAGGGGAATATTGGCCGCGTTGAGAGCAATGGCCATACCAACGACCGTTCCGGCTGCGACCAGGAACTTCTTGCCAAGCGGACCAAGCGTGGCGGGCTCGCGCACCGGCCAGATGTCCACCGGCGGCGCCTCACCGAAGGCCGCCTTGTAGCTTTCGATCGTCTGCTTGTATTGGCGCTCGAACTTGTTGCTCTCGACCCTGCCGCCGGCGCTCGGCTCGTGGTGGAGTTGCAACCCCAGGATCTGGCCGCACAACTCATCCCAGTAGTGCCGCGTGTAGATCAGATGCAGGTGCCAGGCCTTATCGACCGTGTCCGACGGCGTCACGGGATGACCGGCGCGCGCGGCCAGATAAAGGAACCGGCGATACTCCTTGGTCACACGGGCGGCGAACTCGTCGGTCCAGTTGTTGTAGTACTTCAGGCGGTGCTGGAAGCGGGTTGTGGCTCCCGGAGGGTCGATCTCCATGGCCTCCAGCCGGGCCCAGAGGTCCTGGTCGAACGGGCGACGCTCCAACTCGGGGGGTGCCTCGCCGCCGAAGCTCGGTACAGATGCGCGGCCCATGATCATATCCATCTAAATTACTCCTTTGTTTCCAATATCTTGTCCCTTTCTCACGTTCCTTACGCCTGCATCATGCCGCAAGGCGTCTGTTATGAAAACTTGAACTTTTTGATCAATAAGTTCAGATTATTTCAACAATGAGCCGGACGCTGTCCATCGACTTCCTGCGCACTTTTGTCGCCATCGCTGATGCGGGCACGTTCGCGGCGGCGGCCGAGCGTGTCGGCCGCACGGTGTCCGCCGTCAGCCTCCAGATCGACCGGCTCGAAGAGCAGGTCGGCCGCGCGCTGTTCCAGAAGTCCGGACGACGGATGGAGCCGACCTCGGCCGGCCGGCAGCTTCTCGATCACGCGCGCACGATTCTCGCCGCCAACGACGCTGCGCTCAGCGCCATGAGCAGCGACAGGCTATCCGGCACGGTCCATCTCGGCGTGCTGCACGACGGGATCGAGGCGGCCGCTACGACCGTGCTCGCCGATTTCATGACGACGCATCCTCAGGCGCGCGTCGAGGTGGTGGTCGACACCAGCCAGGCGCTGGTCAACGCGATGGAGGCGGGCAAGCTCGATCAGGCGATTGCGTTCCAGGTCAACACGCGGCTGCCGCGCGACACGCTGGGCCTCGTACCGATGCGCTGGATCGGCAACCGGCAACGGAGTCTCGTCGGCGAGCGCCCGTTGCCGCTTGTGATGCTGGAGGAGCCGTGCGCCTTCCGCCGGGCGGCTCTTGCAGCGCTCGACGAGGCTGGCATCCCCTGGCGCATCGCGCTTGTCAGCGCGAGCCTCGCGGCAGTGCGTGCTGCCGTCGGCGCAGGGCTCGGCATCACCGTGCGCACCGCCGAGTTCATTCAGTCGCTCGGCGGCGTCGCACATGAGATCGAGCAGCTGCCGAAGCTGCCGCAGAAGCAGCTTTGCCTTTACCGGCGCGTTCCGGTGATCACCTCGCGCACGGGCAGCGCATTGCACCGCGAGTGCCTGGAGAAGTTGAAGGTCGGGTGAGGTCGGCGTGTCAGATATCTCCCGGCGGACCGGCCAATGGATCGAAGGCCGGAACCGCACCCGCCGCGCAGCGCGCTACCGCGCAGGCGGTTCGTTCTATGTGGAACAGCGGTTCCGCTTTAGCTAGTGTCGCTTTGTTTCGGAGAGAGCCTTAAGACTTCAAACGAACGTCCGAACCGCCACACCAGCGCGAGCTGATCCCTTGTCCGACGAATGGCCGAAAATCCGATCCCGCCAGGTGACGACGATCTCGCCGTGGATGAAGGTGATCGCGCGCGAGGTCGAGTTCACGCCCGGCGCCAAGCCTGAGGTCTATCACGCGGTCGGTCAGGCGGACTATCTCGCGATCCTGGCGCGGACGCCGGACGGGCGAATTCCGCTCGTGCGGCAATACCGGCCCGCGGTGGAGGCGTTCACCTGGGAATTGCCGGCGGGCCTTATCGAGAACGGCGAAGACCCGGCCGCGGCCTGCGCCCGCGAACTTCTCGAGGAGACCGGCTATCCGGCGCGCGCGATGCACGCGCTCGGCGCGCCGGCCGCGGCCTGCACCGGCCGGCTCAGCAACCGCATCCACTCGTTCTTTGTCGAGACGGGCGAACGCGTCGCTGATTTCACCGAGGAGCCCGGCGTCGCCGTGGCGTTGAAGACACCGGCCGAGCTCGCGGCGATGATCAAGGCCGACGAGTTCGTCCAGCAACTGCATCTCGGCACGCTGGCCCTCGCCGGGCTGAAGGGCTTTCTAAGATTGCCGGACTGACAGCGCCACGAAGCGATCAAGAAAGCGCCGCAGCGCCGTCCCGGCAGGATTCTGGCTCAACCAAACGGCTGCGCGAGGCGCGCGCCGTTGCAGCATTGCGAAGCCTTCGTCCCGAACCCAGACGGCGCAGACGAGAACGGTCAGGAACCAGGTCAGGTAGTAGTAGCGGTCGGCGGACAGATAGAACCAGGCCACCGTGTGCTGCGCCAGCATCGCTCCGGCGATGAGCCGCAGCCACGGATCGAACACGCCGCGCCGAAGCGCAACGCTGACCAGGACCGCGATCGCGGCAGCGTTGAGCGGGATCGCGAGGAACGACTCGGAGGGACCGGCAAGCCAGCGCGCCATCTGCAGGATGCCGCGGCGGACATGTTCGCCCGCGAAATCAAACCGGAGCAATTCGCCCGCCGCGGCAACATAGGCTGACGGCGGCATCGGCACCGCCGCCTCGATGGTCGCATTGGAGCTGAACAGCACGAACACGCCGCCGAAGTACCAGTTGTGCAGGGTCATGCCGAACACCGGCAGAAAACCGATGCAGAGACCGGTGAGGCGCGGCCATTGCATCTGCCAGAGCGCGGCGAGCCCGGCCCCGCCGAGCAGCACGGCCGCACCGGGCGCAAGGTTCGGGCGCACCCAGAGCGCCAGCGCGAACAGCAAGCCTGCACCGAGCCCGGGCGCAAAGCCCCTGCCCGGCCCTTCCATCGTACGGCCGATCAGCACGACGACAGCGGCGAGGAACAGCGTGGCCGCCGCGGGATCGGCGAAGCCGCGCGCCGCCCATTTGACGTACTGGAAATAAGTCGAGCCGAAGACCGCGCCGAGCGGAACGACGATGAAGATGAGCGTCAGCGCGACGGCCGGCCGCTCGCCGAGGAAGCGCTTGAAGGCGGCGAACACGACAAGCGGAAGGAACAGCATCAGCGACAGGTAGCCGAGAAATGTGTCGCCGAAGACCAGCCGCTCGAACGCACGCAGATAACGAAGCCCCGGCCCGCCGTAGTAGTAGACCTTCTCAGTGCCCTCGAGTGCGCCAAGCCAGTCGCCGGCGAGAAGCTTCTGCAGGATTGTACGGCCCATCGACTCATAGACCAGCCCGTCGTCACCACCGTCGAATGGCCGCCAGCCACCGATGAAGCTTGCGTCATGCACGAACACGATCAGCAGGCCGAGACCGACCAGCAGCGACGGCAAAATCATCGGTCGCGGCCGCAGGCGAACCAGCAGCAGCACGACCGCAAGCGCTGCCACAAGCGTGAGACCGGCCTCCAGCAACCCGCGCAACCGGACCGTCCAGTCCGGCTCAAGATGCATTTGCAGCGGTCCAGCGATCGCGACGCCGAAGATCATCCGGCCCGTATCTGCCGGCTCGACGGTGCGGCAACTGCGCTCCGCGCTGCGCAATGGCTCGAAGCGCCCGGCATCCCGCTCCCACAGCAGCAGCCCTCGCCAGCACATGCGGCTTCCGGCGAAGGCCGCAGGCATTCGCACCATCACGAAGTACGGCATATCGAGCCGCCATGGATGCAACAGCCTCCAGCGCGGCTCGCGCTTGTTGCGCTGCAGATCGTTGCCGCCGACCCAGTTGTAGCTTTCGTTGATCGCGCCAAGACGGAGCCAGACCGGGTCGGAGAAATCGATTCCGGTGACGCGCCGCGAGTGAGCCGCCCCACCATGGATCGCGTCGGCCGAAAAGGCATAGCCGCGCACCGGCGCCTGGCTCTCCCAGCAGCCGGTGGACGCCGAAGTGCAGCGCCGCGACCCCGGATGCCGCGCTTCGAATTCCGCGGCCATCAGCCGGTAAGCGTCCTCCGGCAGAACGCGCTCCAGCGCGCCGGCTTCGGCACTATCCGGAATGAAGACATTGTGGCCTTCATCGATACGCGGCGCCGGCCACAGCACCGAGCCGGCGACGGCCACCGCTATTACAGCCAGCGCAGCAAACCACCGCCGGAGATCGAGGCGGATCGCCCCAGCAAAAATCGCGATCGCGCCGAACAGCAGCACTGCATAGCGGACGAGATCGTTGATCGGCAGGCCGAGCGCCGCAACCGTCATCACCAGCACGGCAATGCGCGGCGCCATGCCGGTCGTCACATCGCTCTCTGCGGATGGCGGCAAGTCGGAACACCCCGGAAATCGCGCGGACCGTACCGCCCGCTTCGAAGCTTGTCGATTGCGGCAGCCGCCTTGCCCAGGGCAATCGCGTTTGGCACGCAGGCGTGGTGTCGGACGTTGCGCTTGGTGGCGCCACGGCGTCCCCTCCCCCGCATAGCGCGTCGAAGACGCGCGTAACCGCGCTGGCGCGGGGGAGGGACAGGGAGGGGGCCGCATCGAATTCGGAGTTCGCGGTCGCCCCCTCCCCAACCCTCCCCCGCAAGCGCTACGGGATTCACACATCTCGAAAACAGACTCTTCTTCAATGGGTTACGCGGACACCCCTCGTGAGCCATCCGATGTTGCCACAATCGCTCGAAGTGACTCTGATGACTCATGTTTTTCGTCCGGCACACGATGAAGAGCGAATCAGATGTGTGAATGCCGTAGCCCGCAAGCGGGGGAGGGAGCGAGAGGCCGTGCCCGCTTGCATTATCAAATGCGATTGCCCTGCGCCTTGACCGGGGCTTGCGGGCCGACCAGATTGCCCGCGCTTTTGAGACCTTGCAGGGAGCGTTCTTGATCCGCCTGGGGATCGTCGGCTGCAACTACGGGCGCGCGGTGCAACTGCCCGCGTTCCGGGCGGATTCGCGCTGCCGGGTGGTGGCGCTCGCGGGCTCGGACGCGGCGCGCACGGCGGAGCTGGCGCGCCAGTCGGACATTCCCGAAGCTTACGGCGATTGGGCGCAGATGATCGGGCGCCCGGACATCGACGCGGTGGCGATCGCGGTTCCGCCCAAGCTGCAGCCCGAGATCGCAGTCGCGGCGCTGATGAGCGGCAAGCCGGTGTTCGTCGAGAAGCCGATGGCCGCGGACCTGGCCGGTGCCGCGGCGATGCTGCGGCAGGCCGGCGCGCTCCCCGCCGCGATGGATTTCAATTTCACCGAGGTGATGGCGTTCCGGAAGGCCAAGGCGCTGATCGACGGCGGCGCGCTCGGCCGTCTGCGCCACATCGCCGTGACCTGGCATGTCGAGAACGCATCGACGCGATTGCGGCTGAAGAACTGGAAAACCAGCGCCCAAGACGGCGGCGGCGCGCTCGGCAATTTCGTCAGCCATTCGCTGCACTATCTCGAATGGTTCGGCGGACCGCTCGAAGGCCTTTCGGCGCGGCTGTCCGGGCTGCCGGACGATCCGTCGTTCGAGACCAATGCGGTGTTAAGCTTGGCCTTTGCGTCGGGCGCGGCCGGAAGCCTGTCGATGAGCTGCGCCGCATTTGCCGGCAGCGGCCACCGGCTGGAGTTTTACGGGGACGACGGCGCGCTCATATTGGTCAATCCGACCACGGATTACATGCGTGGCTTTACCCTGAGCCATACGCGCCGGCCGGACAGCGCGTTCGTGACGGTCGCAGCCGAGGTCGATCCCCTGGACAGCCTGTTTCCCGGCGATGGGCGCATTGCGCCGGTGGCGCGGCTCGCCAGCCGTTTCCTTGACGCCGTCGAGCACAAGACCGCCGCCTCGCCCGGTTTTGCCGAAGGCTATCGCGTGCAGGTCCTGCTCGACGCCGTACGCCGCTCGCACGATCAGGGGCGCTTCCTCGACACCACGCCCGGGGCACTTCCATGAGCAGACGCCGCATTCTCGTCACCGGCGGCTCGGGCTTCATCGGCTCGGCGCTGGTGAAGGCGCTGGTGAAGGACGGCAACACCGTCCGCGTGCTCGACGACAACTCGCGCGGCGCGCCGCGGCGGCTGGAAGAGGTCAAGAACGACATCGAGTTCATCGGCGGCGACATCCGCAACGCCGCCACGGTCGAGAGCGCGGTGCGCGGCGTGGACGAGGTGCACCATCTCGCCTTCGTCAACGGCACCGAGTTCTTCTACAGCGCGCCGGAGCTGGTGCTCGACGTCGGCGTCAAGGGCATGATCAACGTGATCGACGCCTGCCGCGCAGCGGGCGTGCGCCGTCTCGTGCTGGCGTCGAGCTCCGAGGTCTATCAGACGCCGCCGCAGGTGCCGACCGACGAGACCGCGCCTCTGCTCGTGCCGGACCCGACCAACCCGCGCTATTCCTACGGTGGCGGCAAGATCATCAGCGAGCTGATGGCGATCAACTACGGGCGCAAGCTGTTCGACCGCGTGCTGATTTTCCGGCCGCACAATGTCTACGGCCCGGACATGGGCTTCGAGCATGTCGTGCCGCAATTCGCATTGCGCCTGAAGAAGGCTGCAGCGCAGCATCCAAACGGCAAAGTGCCGTTCGAAATCCAGGGCGACGGGCGGCAGACGCGAAGCTTCTGCCATGTCGACGACCTGGTGCGCGGCGTGATGGTGATGCGCGAAAAGGGCGAGCACCTCGGCATCTATCACGTCGGCACGACCGAAGAGGTCACGATCGGCGACGTGGCGCGGCGGATCGCGGCCATCGCCGGCCGCGAGATCGACTTCGTGTCCCGCCCGGCACCGGCCGGGGGCACCGACCGCCGCTGCCCGGACATCGGCAAGCTCGCCAGGCTCGGCTACACGCCGCAGGTGCCGCTCGACCGGGGGCTCCCTCCGACCGTGGAATGGTACTGGGCGAACGAACGGCTTGCGCCGAAAGCCTGATCCGTAGCATCAACGCTGCGTCGCTTCGTAGGGTGGGCCAAGGCGCGAAAGCGCCGGGCCCACGCCTTCTTGCTCGGTGCGAGACGTGGGCACGCCGCTTCGCGGCTTTGCCCACCCTACGGAATCGAGACAAGATCGAGACAGATAGGATCGAGGACCTTCCAGTGTTTCCGAAAAAGATTGCCCGCGGCGCCGGCACCGGCGGCAGTGTCCCGGTCGAATGCTGCCAGGTCTGCGGCTCCGAGAAGCTCGAGACCGTGCTGTCGCTCGGCTACATGCCGCCGGTGAACCAGATGGTCCCGGTCGGCCAAGTGCAGCGGCAGCTGCCCTGGTTCCCGACCAACCTGCTCTATTGCCCGGACTGCGAGCTGGTGCAGCTCGGCCTTGCGGTCGATCCGGTGATCATCTTCCCGCCGGAATATCCCTACACCAGCGGCATGACCAAGGTGCTGCGCGACAACTTCGCCGAGCTCTATGCCGAGTCGTCGAAGATGCTCGGCCTGACCAAGGATGACCTCTGCATCGACATCGGCTCGAACGACGGCACGCTGATTTCCAACTTCCAGAACGGCGGCCACCGCATCCTCGGCATCGAGCCGACCGACGTGTCGAAGATCGCCAATGACCGCGGCATCCTGACCCTGCAGCGCTACTTCGGCAAGGACGTCGCGCGCGAGGTCAAGACCAAGCATGGCGCGGCCAAGGTCGTCACGGCGGCAAATTGCTTTGCCCATATCGAGGACGTGCACGCCATCATCGACGGCATCCTCGAACTGCTCGCGCCCGACGGCGTGTTCATCTCGGAATCGCACTACCTGATCGGCCTGCTCGACCGGCTGCAGTACGACACGATCTATCACGAGCACCTGCGCTACTACTCGGTCGGCAGCCTCAAGCACCTTCTGGAGATGCACGGGCTCGAGGTGTTTCACGCCCGCCCGATCCCGAGCCACGGCGGCTCGATCCGGGTCTATGCCGCGCGCAAGGGCTCGCGGCCGGTGCAGCCGAGCGTCAAGCAGATGATCGACGCCGAGCCGCATGGCGACGCCATGCGCAAGCGTCTCGCCACCTTCCGCAACGACGTGATGCTGACCAAGCTGCGGCTGCACGCGCTCATCCGCGACATCAAGGAAAAGGGCGGGCGCATCGTCGGCATCAGCGCGCCGTCGCGCGCCTCGACACTGGTGAACTACGTGGGCCTCGACGAGGCGATCATCGACTATGTCTGCGAGATCGAGGGCTCTCTGAAGATCGGCAAGTGCATGCCGGGAACGCTGATCCCGGTGGTGGAGGAGAGCCGCATGTTCGCCGATCAGCCCGAATGCGCGGTCATCTTTTCCTGGCACATCGCCGACGAGCTGGCGCCGAAGCTGCGCGCCAAGGGCTACAAAGGCATGCTGGTGACGCCGCTGCCGGTGCCGCGGGTGCTTTGACGGCTATTCGACGCTCGGCGGCGGGGCTGCCCCTCCTCCACTGCGGCGGACCGCTGCCAGCAATTGCCGCCCGAACAAGGCGGCAATGATGCCGCCATAGATCACGGCGCTGGCCAGCACCACGGCCACAAGGGCAATCTCGTCGCGGAAGGCTGTGCCGGCAGGAATGATACGGAACACCGTCCATTCGGCGGCCCAGATCGCCGCGGCGAGCGCGACAGCTGCGCCTGCAAGCTTCACCACGGCCTGACGCAGCCGCGCGTCGATCGCGATCAGGTTCTGCCGGGAAGCGAACCAGACCAGCAGCAGCAGATTGACCCAGGCGCCGATCGAGGTCGCAATCGCGAGCCCGACCTGCGCATAGGGCCCCATCAGCACGATCTTCAGCGCCACATTGACGGCGACGGCGACGAACAGCGCCTTGACCGGCGTGATCGTGTCGCCGCGCGCCAGGAACGTGGTCGTGGCGCTCCGCATCAACACAAAGGGCAAGAGACCGATCGCATAGGCGGTGAGCGTTGCCGCCGCCGCCGCCGCATTCGCCGCGGTGAACGCGCCGCGGCCGAACAAGCCGCGCATGATGAGCTCCGGCACCATGATAAAGGCGACCAGGCACGGCACCGCCAGCACCAGCGTGAACTCCACCGCGCGGTTCTGCGCGTGCTTCGCGCCGCTTTCGTCGCCGGCCGTGATCCGCCGCGCCATCTCGGGCAGCAGCACGGTTCCGGCGGCGATGCCGATCACGCCGATCGGCAGCTGGTTGAGGCGGTCCGCGTAGTAGAGCGCCGAGAGCGATCCAGCGACCAGAAAGCTCGCGATGATGGTATCAGCGAACAGCGCAATCTGCGTTTCCGCCGAGCCGACGGTGGCGGGCCCGAAGCGCTTGAGGAAGGTTTTGACGTCGGTGTCGAATTTCGGCCAGCAGAAGCGGGGCAGCACGCCTTGCCGCGCGACGTCACCCGCAACCAGCAGGAATTCGAGGACGCCCGCGATCAGCACGCCCCACGCGGCGGCGTGGCCCGCGGTCGGGAAGAAGGCCGCGAGCACGAGTGTCATCATCATCGACAGGTTGAGCAGGATCGGCGCGGCGGCAGCGGTCACGAACCGGTCGAGGGCGTTGAGAATGCCGCTGTAGAGCGTGACGAGGCTGATCAGCAGCAGGTAGGGAAACGTGATGCGGGTGAGGTCCACCGCGAGCGAAAAGCGTGCTGGGTCCTTGCCGAAGCCCGGGGCGAGAAGGTCGATGACCGAAGGCGTGAACAGCAGCGCCACCGCCAGCAGCACGACCTGGCTCGCCAGCAGCAGCATGAACACCCGGTCGGAGAACAGTTTCGCCGCCGCGGCGCCATCCGAGCCCCGGACGCGGGCGTAGGCCGGGATGAAGGCCGAGTTGAACGCGCCCTCGGCGAAGATCGCGCGGAAATGGTTCGGCAGGCGCAGTGCAACGAAAAACGCGTCCGCCACCGGCCCCGCGCCCAGGATCGCCGCCAGCATGATGTCGCGCGCGAAGCCGGTCACGCGCGAGACCAGGGTGATGCCGCCGACGGTCAGGATACGGTCGATCATGCTTAACGGGCCGGTGTCCTCAGCGTCTCACCGGAAGCGATTCGCGCGCCGGCCGGGACAGTCTGGCTATCACGGACGGTTTTTGGAATAGTGCCGCCCGCATGACCAAGATCGTTCCCGTTTTGCTCGCCGGCGGCGCCGGGACCCGGCTTTGGCCGGTGTCGCGCGACGCGCTGCCGAAGCAGTTTCTGCCGCTGGTGGGCGAGCGCTCGACCTATCAGGAGACGCTGCTGCGGGTCGCGGACGACAAGCTGTTCGGCCCGCCGATCGTCATCACCGGCGCGGATTTCCGCTTCTTCGCGCGGCGGCAGGCCGAGGACCTGGGGATCGATGCCATGGTGGTGATCGAGCCGATGCGGCGCGATTCCGGCCCGGCGCTGGCCGCCGCCGCGGCGCTGGCGAGGAGCCAGAATCCGGATGCCGTCGTTCTGGCGCTCGCCGCCGACCACATCATCCTCGACGTGGAGGAATTCCGCGCGACCTGCCTCGCCGGGCTGAAGGCCGCCGAGGCGGGCAAGATCGTCACCTTCGGCATCACACCGAACACGCCCAAGACCAGCTACGGCTATATCCGCCGCGGCGCGGGCATCGGCGGCGGCGAGGTGTTCGCGGTCGAGGCCTTCGTCGAGAAGCCGAACGCGGAAACCGCGAGCCGCTATGTCGCCGAAGGCTATCTGTGGAACTCGGGAAACTTCCTGTTCCGCGCCGACGTGCTGATGAAGGAATTGGAGCGGTTCGAGCCGTCGATGGCGTCGGCCGCCGAGCGGTCGGTGGCCAGGGCGCAAACCGATCTGCAATTCCTGCGGCTCGACACCGAGGCCTTCGGCAGCGCGCCGCAGAAGTCGATCGACTATGCGGTGATGGAGAAGACCGACCGCGCCGCCGTGGTCGCCGGCAACTTCGGCTGGTCGGACATCGGCTCGTGGGACGCGATCCTCGACATCGCGCAGCGCGACAAGCTCGGCAACGCGGTGCAGGGCACGGTCGTCACCGAGGACGCGCACAACTGCGTCATCCATTCCGCCGACCGGCTCACTGCCGTTGTCGGTGTCGACGACCTTGTGGTTGTCTCGACACCCGATGCGGTTCTGGTGGTGCCGCGCGAGCGCGCGCAGGAGGTGCGCGAGCTGGTGGCGAAGCTCAAGAGCGCGAAGCGGTCCGAGGCCACCGACCACCGCCGCGGCCACCGGCCGTGGGGCTATTACGACTCGATCGACCGGGGCGAGCGGTTCCAGGTCAAGCGCATCGTCGTGCATCCCGGCGGCATGCTGTCGCTGCAGAAGCACCATCACCGCGCCGAGCACTGGGTGGTGGTGCGCGGCACCGCCGAGGTCACGATCGGCACCGACGTCAAGGACGTGCACGAGAACGAGTCGATCTACATCCCGATCGGCGCGGTGCATCGGCTTGCCAACCGCGGCAAGATCCCGCTGGAGCTGATCGAGGTGCAGACCGGCAGCTATCTCGGCGAGGACGACATCGTCCGCATCGAGGACGTGTACAAGCGGACGTGACAGGCCGTAGAACGCCGCCCGCGGTCATTCCGGGGCGCGCCGACCCGGCTTCGCTCGCTGTGCGAGCTACGCCGGGCTCTGAGTCCGCCGAAGCGCGTGAGCGCGAAGGCGGAAGGCGCGAACCCGGAATCCATACTCCGCAGCAGTGATTATGGATTCCGGGTTCGCTCGCCATAGCGCGTCGAAGACGCGCGTAAACGCGCTTATGGCGAGCGCCCCGGAATGACGGAGCGCAATATCAGCGCGCCGGCGGATTGTTCATCTCGGTCTGCCAGTCGAACGGCGCATACCCCTGAAGCTCGCACTGATCGATCAGCACCGACAGCCGGGTATCGACCATCTGGCCGCGCTGGAAAAAGATCGCGTAGTAGCGGGGCAGCAGTGGAAACTTCTGCGCCTTGAGGCAGACCCGCCAGGACGCGCCCTTCAGCGAGTCGATGCGCGCGGCACCGGAGATTTCGAGCTTGTCGCTCGGGGCGGCATCCCCGAGCACGTCCCTGAGCTTGTTGGCGATGATGAAGCGATAGGCCGGCTCAGGGCCCGCGACGTCGGTCGACATCCAATCGGGCAGCAGTCCCGACACGGCGCAGCCGCCCAGGAGCAGCGCCGAGCACAGCGTCGAGACAATCGCAAGCGCGCGGACGAGCATCCATCCCCAACGGAAGAGCGAGCCGACAGATCGCACTGTGGCGCCCCGTCGCCACAGACCGCGCCCGGACGCCGAATCTAGGGCCGAAGCGCGGCGCGAACCGCCTCAATCACCCGATCTTGGGTCGCCGCGTCAAGATAGGCATGCATCGGCAGGCTGATGATTTCTTCGGATAGTTGATCGGTCGTCGGAATGCCGTTGTCGGCCACCGGAAAGCGCTTGTAGGCCTCCAGCCGGTGCAGCGGCCTGGGATAGTAAATCGCCGTAGGTACCCCCTGCGCCTTAAGCTTAACGGCAAGTCCGTCGCGCACGCCTGGCTTGAGGCGGATGGTGTACTGCGCCCAGATCGAGGTCATGCCTTCCGGCACCACCGGGACGATGCAAACGTCCTTCAGGCCGTCGGCGTAGCGGCGCGCGGCACGATCGCGCGCCGCGATCTCGTCGGCGAAGATTTTCAGCTTCTCGATCAGCACCGCGGCCTGCACGGTGTCGAGCCGGCTGGTCATGCCGATCCGCACGTTGTCGTATTTGTCGGTGCCCTGCCCGTGCACGCGCAGGCTTTTGAGCACCTCGACCAGTCCTGCGTCATCGGTCAGCACCGCGCCGCCGTCGCCGTAGCAGCCGAGCGGCTTGGCCGGGAAGAAGCTCGTCGCGGTCGCCGGCGCGACGGTGCCGAGCTTGCGACCCTTGTACGTGGCGCCGAAACTTTGGGCCGCGTCGTCGAGGACGAAAAGGCCCTCCTCCTTCGCCACCGGCAGCAGCGCGTCGTAGTCGGCCGGCAGGCCGAACAGGTCGACCGGGATCAGCGCTTTCGGCATGAGGCCATGACGCTTGGCGGTCGCAACCGCGCGTTTGACGCTCGCGGCGTTGAGATTGAACGTATCCGCGTCGACATCGGCGAACACCGGTGTCGCGCCGAGCAGCACGACGACCTCTGCGGTGGCGCAGAAGGTGAAGGCCGGGCAGATCACCGCATCGCCCGGGCCGATACCCTTGGCCATCAGCACCAGCATCAGCGCGTCGGTGCCGCTGGCGCAACCGACCGCATGGCGTGCGCCGCAGAACTCGGCGAGCCGCGCCTCGAACTCGGCGACCTCCGGTCCCTGGATGAACTGACAATGTTCGGTAACCCGCGCGATGGCATCATCGATGGCGCGGCCGAGCCTGCGACGCTGGGCGCCGACATCGATAAACGGAATGGGCGCGACGGAGGGGCGGACGCTTTGGTTCATCAGCCTATCGAAATGCGTTTCAGGAAAACTTGAGTGATGTCAGCCGGCGACCCGGCGCGGACCTTTGAGCGGAGCGCCTGCCGCCAAGGCCGGCCGGCTTTCCAGGCAACGTGTCGCGATCTCGAGGCTCGCCACGCCCTCCTCGCCGGTCACCGCCGGCGACTTGCCGGAACGAACCGCCTCGATAAAGGCGAGAAGCTCGGCGCGCAACGGCTCGTCGTGGCCGACCGAGACATGCCGCATCGAATAGGCGCCATCCGGCTGGAAGCCGAAGCACTCGGTGACCTGGCGCGTGAGCAGATCGCCGGTGACGTACTTGCCGCGGGTCGCGACCGTCACCTGGCGCGCCTTGAACGGCGTCAGCCAGTTGGTGTTGATGTGGGCGAGCACGCCCGAGGCGGTGCGGAACTGCAACAGCGCGATGTCCTCGCGCTCGGCGATCGCGCTTTTGAGCTGCGGCTGCACCTCGACGATCTCGGAATCGGTGAACCAGCAAATCAGGTCGATGTCGTGAACCGCGAGGTCGATCACCACGCCGACATTCGACATGCGCGGCGGGAACGGGCCGACGCGGGTGATGCCGATGGAAAGAATGTCCTCGCCGCGGATCGCCTGCTTGATCGCGGTCACCGCCGGATTGAAACGCTCGACGTGGCCGACCATCAGCGTCACGCCGGCCTTGCGGGCGGCGGCGATGATGTCGCGCCCTTCCTCGACGCTGGAGGCGATCGGCTTCTCGACCAGCACGTGAATGCCGCGGGCAATGCAGTGAAGCGCGATCTGGTGATGCAGGTGCGTGGGCGCGGCGATGGTGACGGCATCGACGCCAAGCGCCAGCAACGCATCGACCTCCGTCACCGCCGGACAGCCGAGAACGCGGGTGACGAGGTCGCGCTGGCCGCGATCCGGATCGGCGACGCCGACCAGCTGGATGCCGGATACACCGGCCAGAACCCGCGCGTGGTTTGCACCCATGGTGCCAACGCCGATGACGCCGAGCCGAAGCGGCGCGCTGGTCTTCACGGCCTGCACCATAATTTCCGTCTTTCGCCCCAAAATTGCCCCCGGCCAGCCCCGTGCCTGTCCCTAGCATGGCCCGGGACGGCTGGCGATTATAACCTTCACAACCACCTAAACACGTTTTGAGTCAAAGCGTTACAATGCAAATCCACCCTCCGGACAGGGCTATTCGGCAGCCTGCGCCTTGCCGGGAATATCAAGCGTCAGTCCGGCCGCAACCGCGTCATCGCGGAACGCCTTGACCGCCGCCAGCGAGATTTCGGCGGGCGTCTGGGTGCCGAGAGCGGGCAGCTTCTTCAGAACATCGGCCGGCGCGGTGATGATGTGGCAGCCCATGCCGTCGGCCTCGACGACGTTGTAGACCTCGCGGGTGGAGGCCCAGATGATCTCGACATTGGGCGTCTTGCGGGCGCGGGCGACGGCATCCTGCATGATCGGCCGGTAGTCGATCCCGAGGTCGGCGAGCCGGCCGGCGAACACCGAGACGCAGGCCGGAGCACCGCCGGCCAGCGCATCCACCGCCTTCGCCACCTGCTCCGGCGCAAAGATCGCCGTCATGTTGATCTTGATGCCCTCGCGCGACATGGCGCGCACGGCCTCATAGAGCGGCTCGCCCTTGGTGTTGGTCACCGGCAGCTTGACGTGCACATTCTTGCCCCAGGTCGCGATCACGCGGCCCTGCGCCACCATCTCCGGAATGTCATCGGAGAACACCTCGAACGAGATGTGCCGGTCGGGAACCGCGCGCACCAGGTCGCGGCCGTATTCGGCATAGTTCTTCACGCCGGCCTTTTTCAGGAGCGAGGGATTGGTGGTGAAGCCCGCAATCCAGGGCTGCTTGGCCATGTCGAGGATTTGCGCCTTGTCGGCGCCATCGGTGAACAGCTTGACCTTCAGATCGGACAGACGCGGCATGGGCGGAACCTTCCTCGGTGGAAACGTGGCGCTTAAGGCGGCTCTTAAATACGGCTCTTGCCTCTTGATACGCCTCTTGGGCAAACCGTTGGGCTTGAATATGGTCCGGTGGGCCGCAATAACCAATTGATTTCTGCGGCCCGCTTTTGCATTTCCGCAACAATAATGATTGGGTGCGGCGCGTTGGGTTCCATCGGGTTCTGACAAATTCTATGCGGCAGTGGGCTCTGGTTGCGTTGAAATTTGCGGTGTCGGCGGCGCTGCTTTACTTCGCCATACGCCGCATCCAGCTCGACACGATCAGCGAGCGGCTGAAGGATCTCGACCCGGCCTGGCTTGCCGCCGCGGTCGGGATCGGCCTCTTGCAGACCGCGGTGGGTGCGCTGCGTTGGCGACGGATCGCGAGCCTCTGCGGCGGGGCCTTGCCGCAAGGGCAGGCCCTGCGTTTCAACATGATCGCCGCGTTTTTCAACCAGGTGCTGCCGTCGACCGTTGGCGGCGACGCGGCGCGCATCGTGCTTGCCGCGCGCGCCGGCAACGGCTGGCGCAAGGCGACCTATTCGGTGCTGCTCGACCGCTTCATTGGCGTGCTGGCGCTGGCGACGATGGTCACAGCAGGGCTCTACTGGTCGTTTGGCCTGATCTCGAACCCGATCGGACGGTTGGTGCTGCTGGCGGTCGGGCTTGGCAGCCTAGGGGTCGCTGCTGCTTTCCTGGCGCTCGGAAGCCTGCCGGCCCTGGCACGCTGGCGGCTGACGCGCCGCGTAGCGGAGCTTGCGGAAGTTGCCCGCAGTCTCCTGTTTTCGCGCGTTTCCGCGCCGATGGTGCTGCTATCATTTATGATCCACCTGATGACGGCTGCCATCGCGTGGAGCGCTGCGCACGCGGTCGCGGCGCAGTTGAGCTATCTCGATGCGCTGTTGCTGGTCTTGCCGGTCGTGCTGATCGTCACCATCCCGATCTCTATCGCCGGCTGGGGTGTGCGCGAAGGCGCGCTGGTGCTGGCATTCTCCTATGCCGGATTGCCCGAAAGCGATGGGCTGTTGGTTTCGGTCCTCATGGGCGGTGCGATGTTTGCCGTCGGCATTGTCGGCGGTCTGGTCTGGCTCGTTGGATCGGACAAGGTGATCGATGCCAGCGGCAGCAAGCAACCGGAAACGAGCCTCGCCAACCGGACAAACGGCAAATCCGAAACATAGGTTGCGAGCGGCCTTATCCGAGAGTCTCCAGGCGGCGATGCAACCACAGCCCATAACGCCAGGCCGACGCAAGAACAGTCCGCACGGCTATGCTGGGCACGGCTCTGAGCATGACCTGACGCGCGATCATCTATACCAAAGACAGGCGCGGCGCTGCTCGTCGCATCGGGTTGCCAGCCACCAACCGAAGGTCGCTCTCGACCATGTCAGCGACGAGCTGCTGGAACGAGACCTTGTGACGCCAGCCGAGCCGCTCCCGCGCCTTTTGGGCATCGCCAATCAGTACATCCACTTCAGTAGGCCGAAAGTAGCGAGAATCCACCTGGATTAAGACCTCACCGGTCGCGGCGTTCACGCCGACTTCCTCGCGGCCCTCGCCGCGCCACTCAATTCGGCGACCAACGATGCCAAAGGCCACCTCGATGAATTCGCGGACGGTATGCGCCTCACCGGTTGCTAACACATAATCGTCAGGTTTTGCTTGCTGAAGTATCAACCACATGCCCTCGACGTAGTCGCGGGCATGACCCCAGTCGCGGCGTGCGTCGAGATTTCCGATGAAGAGCTTGTCCTGACGGCCTGCGTGAATGTTGGCGACAGCCCGCGTGACCTTGCGTGTGACAAAGGTTTCGCCACGGATCGGACTTTCGTGGTTGAACAGGATCCCATTGGAGGCGTGCATGCCATACGCCTCACGGTAGTTCACCGTGATCCAATAGGCATAGAGCTTGGCTGCGGCGTAGGGGCTGCGGGGAGCAAACGGCGTGGTCTCGCGCTGAGGCAACTCCTGGGTATTCCCGTAAAGCTCGGACGTGGAGGCTTGGTAGAAACGGACCTGGTTCTCCATGCGCAGGATGCGGATGGCTTCGAGCAGCCGTAGTGTGCCGAGCGCATCGGCATTGGCGGTGTACTCGGGCGTCTCGAAACTAACCTGGACATGGCTCTGGGCCGCCAGATTGTAAATTTCGGCCGGCCTCGTCTCTTGGATCAACCGGATGAGGTTCGTGGCATCCGTCATGTCACCGTAGTGCAGAAAGAAGTTCACGCCCTCATGATGAGGGTCTTCGTAGAGGTGATCAACGCGCTCGGTATTGAGCAACGAGGCACGCCGTTTGACGCCATGCACAACGTAGCCTTTGCCGAGCAGAAATTCGGCAAGATAGGCACCATCCTGTCCGGTGGCGCCGGTGATAAGTGCTACCTTTTTGGTCATTTCAATCGCCCTCGTTGCGGCTACCGGCGTCTCGCGGCCGATCACTTTGTCCCGCTTTTGACCAATCCGACGATCGCCGACTTGCGCCAAGTGCTGTTGCCCTGTCCACCTGCAACTTTCTCGACCTCGTCTTTAGCCGCCGCCCGACGCGGAGAGCAATAGCATGGAGGGATGGCGGCGCACGAAACGCATCAGGATTGGGTAACCGCTTGCCCGCCCGCAAGCCGCGCCGCGGTCCGGCCGGCACGCCAGCGTTCCAGCGGTATCTCGACCGTAAGGTAGAGCGCCACCGATAGCAGGCACGACAGGACCACGATCGCCAGCGCCCGGTAAAGTGGGGCTTCGAATCGGATCGCAGCATCAAGGATGAAGATCACGAGCCCGTGGCAGAGATAGAGCGAATAGGACAGCTCGCCCAACTCCCGGTCCCATCTCCATCGCTTCGTCACGCGGAACAGACTGGGGATCGCGACGATGGCTGCGGCAAGAAACGCCACGGACGCCACCCGCGTCAGCCCATGCCAGCGATTGATCAGCAAGACTACGAAGATCGCAGCCGACACGGTGACAAGCAGCGGCCGCATGGCCTCGTTCCGGTAGCAGTGATAGGCGATGCAGCCGGCTAGGAACAGCGCCAGCTCGGACGGGAAGAAACGGTACGACCACGGGTCTCCGTCTAGACCCCAGCCAGCTTGCAGGCCAAGCCGGACTGCAAAGCTCGCTCCGATCAACGCCAGCACGGTGGCGATGCGCCGCCGCACCACGAACGGCGCCATCAAGTAGAACGTCATCTCAAGGCCTAACGTCCAGGCTTGGCCGAGCGGCATGAGCCGGTAGAGCGAATGCTCCGTCTGATTGAAAGGCGCGGGATGCAGCGAGCCCCCTGTCAACTCAAGGAAGCTATATTGGTCGAGACCAAGCATCGTAACCTGGCTGCCCACCAGGAAGACCAGCGTTTCCCATGACCAGCTGCGCGCGTCGGCCCATAGCGCGACGAATGGAAACGCGAGCATCAGACCGAGCGCCGTGGTAACCGCAAGAATTGTCGCATAGACCGGAAACAGCCGCAGGAACCTGTTTGAGATGAATAGGCCGTAATCCGAGGAACCGTATTTCTCGTTGAGTACAAGCGACATGTAAAATCCGGAAATTGCGTAGAATACCTGTACAGCGGTATCGCCGGGGACGAGCGGAAACAGCAGCGTGGCAAGGCCCGCGTGGCCGTACGTCACCGAAAATGCCAGCAGGAATCTCAGGCTTCCCATCGTTCGTCCGAGCGCAATCCCAATATCAAGGGCCTGGGAGGCCGACAGCTTTGCTCTTGCAGTCGCTGTCGCGGCAGCGCCTGAACTCAATGCTCAAAACGATGTTGACGCCCCTTCGATAAATAGCATTGTGGCACACTTTCAATAGCTTCTGAAGCCCGCCTTCTGCCTCGAACAAGGACATCCAGGTGTCGACTTCCCAAAACAGCGCCGCCGGTCTGACCGGCAATGCGCGCAAGCAGAAGATCCTGGACAATGCCGAACGCATGGCACCCGAGCGCGCGGCATGGATCGAGCGCAACCGTGCCTATTACGACGACGACCGCCGATTCATGCGCTTCCTGATCCCCAAGGGGGGGCGTGTTCTCGACGTCGGCTGCGGCAACGGCGAGTTGCTCCGGATGCTGGAGCCGTCTTACGGCCTGGGCATCGACCTCAGTGAGACCATCGTGACTCAGGCGCGGCAGGAGCATCCGCATCTTCATTTCGAGGTCGGCGATATTGAAGACCCAGCAGTGATCGCGCGCATTGAAGGCCCGTTCGACTACATCATCTTATCGGATACCGTGGGCGTGCTCGACGACATCGAGGTGGCGTTGCGAAGGCTGCACCGGCTCTGCACCGCGCACACGAGAATCGTCATTGCCTATCATTCCCGGCTTTGGGAGCCGCTGCTCAACTTCGCCGAGCGAGCCGGACTGCGGATGCCGCAGCCGCCGACCAATTATCTCGCTAACACCGACTTGTTCAACATTCTTGACCTCGCCGACTTCGAACCAATCAAGCTCGAATTCCGCCAGCTCATTCCGCGGCGCGCTTTCGGCCTAGGTCGCCTTGTCAACCGTTTCCTTGCGCCGCTACCCGGGCTGCGGCGCCTGTGCCTGCGCCAGTACCTCGTCACGCGCTCACTTATTGCGCGGCAGCCGCGCGAGCTTTCCGCGACCATCGTCATCCCCTGTCGCAACGAACGCGGCAACATCGAGGCGGCAGTGCGACGGCTGCCGCCGTTCGGCAGTTCGCAAGAAATCATTTACGTCGAGGGGCATTCCGGCGACGGCACCTATGAGGAATGCCTGCGCGTACAAGCGGCCTATTCAGGCAACCACGACATCAAGGTCGTACAGCAGGAAGGCAAGGGCAAGGGCGACGCCGTCCGTAAGGGCTTCGCGATGGGTCGCGGCGACGTCCTCATGATCCTCGACGCCGATCTCACGATGCCGCCGGAAGCACTACCTAAATTCTACAACGCGATCGCCAGTGGCAAGGCCGAATTCGTCAACGGCACGCGGCTGATCTATCCGATGGAAGGCGAGGCCATGCGCGTTTTGAACTTCATCGCCAACCGGCTGTTCGCGCGGATATTCAGCTATCTCGTCAACCAACGGTTTACCGACACCCTGTGCGGCACCAAAGCGTTGTCGCGCAAACACTACAAGGCGATCGCGCGTGACCGCATCTACTTCGGCGACTTCGATCCGTTCGGCGATTTTGACCTGATCTTCGGCGCAGCCAAACAGAACCTCAAGATTATCGAAATCCCTATCCACTATGGCGCGCGCACCTACGGCAGCACCAACATCTCGCGGTTCCGCGACGGGTGGCTACTGCTTCGGATGGTCGCATTTGCTTTCCGCAAGCTCAAATGCCTGTGACGGTGGCGTCCCAGCCCCACTCGCGGCCATCGGAGCGTACGGCTATCTCGGCGTCGACCTGTTTTTCATTCTGTCCGGCTACATCATCTCCTATGTGTATTTCGAGGCGCTCACGCTGGGCCGGCCGCGCGACTTCGCGGTGTTTCTCTGGCACCGCCTGATCCGGCTGTTTCCCGTGCATGCCGTGGTGCTGGCGGGGCTGGTCGCGCTGATCGCCGTCGCGCGCGCGAAAGGGATATCGCTCAATGCCGCCGCCAACTGGAATTTCGGCGACATTCCCTGGAACCTGCTGTTGCTGCACGCCTGGGGCGTGCTCGAAACCGCGACCTGGAACATGCCGTCTTGGTCGATTAGCGCCGAATGGTTCGCCTATCTGCTGTTCCCGCTTGCCGTAATGGCTGCCCGGCATGTGCCGCGCGCCGCAGCGCTGCCCGCCGCAGCGCTGATGCTCCTGATTGCAACCCTGGTCTACCAGCAAGCCGGCTGGAGCATCCGCGATGCCTGGGTCGGCGCGCCGGCGCTGCTGCGCGTGGAAAGCGAATTTCTCTGCGGGCTGTTTCTCTATCGCGCGCTGGCGTCGGCGCCGCGAGGTTGGGAGATTGCTGGCGACGTCCTTGCGGTCGCGGGCCTCGGCGGGTTCGTCCTGCTCGCCGAGCGGACTCCCGACGACTTCGTCCTGATCGGCTGCCTTGCGGTTCTGACCTTCGGAGTGGCCTGCAATGGCCCGCTGGTGCGGCGCATCGCAGGTTCCGGCCTGCTGGTGTGGCTCGGCGAGGTGTCCTACTCGACCTACCTCGTCCACTTTCCGCTGATCCTGATCGCGCATCGCGCGCTTGATGCGGCTGGCTGGCAGCTGTGGAGCGCGGCGGCGCAGACTGGCGCGCGCGTCGCAATCGTCGTGGCCGTGACGGCAGCAGCTGCGTCGCTGTTCTATCTGGTCGAGCGGCCCGCACGGCGGCGGTCGCGCGACCGCTTCGGCCGCATCGGCGGCGGAACACGCAACCTCACGCCTTCAGACGGAACGCTCCGAACATGACGCCGGCCGGAATAGGCATGGTACAGGCGGAGAATGCGCGCGGCACCGGCAGCGTCACTCCATAGGTCTGCCGGACCCGTTCCGCAAGCGTACCCAGGTCGGCGGGAAAGGCGAACGCCCGGATCTCTTCTGTCTCGAAGCCGTTGCGGGCCATAAACGCTGACAGCGTCCGCGGCGCGAAATACCACAGGTGCTCGAGCAAGTAACAATTCCAGCGCTCGCCAGAGACGCGCGCAGCCAGGCTCGCGACATTCGGCACGGAGCAGAACAGCCAGCCGCTCGGCCGGATCAGGCTTCGCAGCGCCTGAACCTCGCGCGCGATGTAAGGCAGGTGCTCGAACACATCCCAGGCGGTCACGAAGTCGAAGCTTTTGGCCTGCAACATCCCCGCGCCGATTGCAGAGCCAAGATCGCCGACGATGATGCAGCCGCGCCGGCTTTGCACCGGCGCGCTGCCGTCGCCGCGCAGCTCGAGTCCTACTCCTTCGAAGCCCGGCATGCTTTCAAGAAACTGACCATCGCCGCAGCCGAAATCGAAGAACCGGCCGCCCTTCACATGGCGGCGGGTCAGTGCCGAAAGCTTGCCAAACCGCGTGCGTGTGGCAATGCTGCGCCCGTACGGCTTCTCGATGCTCGCCACGTCGCGATAGATGCGATCATAGTCTTCAGCCGGAAACTGCGGCGACGTCAGCACGAAGCTGCATTCCTCGCAGCGCACGATCCGTCCATGCACGGCCGAGACGCGGTCGGTCAGGAAGAAAGGCATCGCCTGCTCGGCGCCGCCGGAAAAATTCCCGGCGTAGAGCTCCTTGAACCGCGCGGAGCTGCACACTGGACAGTTCTGCACGTGCACGGTTTCACCGCACGCCGGCGCAGACGAAACGATCGGCCAATTCATGACGATGGACGCTGCCGCTGCGTGTCGCGGATGTAGTGTGCGTTGAGGTGCCGTCGCGGGGTTGGTTGGAAATGAGGGTGGCGTAGTCTCCGAGGTGATCAACCTCGAATCATCCGGCGTTG
>JAIESI010000342.1 GCA_019746135.1 Xanthobacteraceae bacterium | reverse complement strand
GTGTGGACCAAGAAACGAGTCCGCCAAAAGCCCTTCAAAGGCCGCCGTATCACTCAGCTCTGATTCCGGGTACTAGAAAGGCTGGGGATGGGAGGCCAGGGCGATCTGGCCGGGGGAGGGCTCCCTCAGAGAGCCCAAAGGGCCGGGCTGTTCAGCCTCGGCCAGTTGGAGCCGGCCTTACGCCTGGCCGTGCTTGGCCCGCCACTTGGGGCCGGGACCGCGCATATAGTGCCGTTCCGGGCGGTAAGTGTTGGTCAGGGATCGCAGCAGGGTCTTTCCCAGTTTGATCAGGCTGAACATGACGCCGTTCCGCTGTTCTTGGTTGTTGGCTTCAACTTGCCCATTGGTCGGCGGCGACGGGGCGGAGGTTCACAGCCGGATCAGGTTCCATCGCGGCTTGCCGGAAGCCGGAACGGTCGCTAAATCAGCGGCCAATCTCCCGCAAAATCCTCAAATTTTCGGAAACGAAGCCAGCAATGAACGGCCGCCAATTCATCTACCATATGCAGGGGTTGACCAAGACTTACCCCGGCAACCGCAAAGTTCTCGAAAACATTCACCTCTCGTTCTACCCCGACGCCAAGATCGGGGTGCTCGGCGTCAACGGCTCGGGCAAGTCGACGCTGCTGCGGATCATGGCCGGCATCGACAAGGACTTCGTCGGTGAGGGCTGGGTCGCGGACGGGGCCCGTGTCGGCTACCTGGAACAGGAACCGCATCTCGATGAGGGCCTGAGCGTCCGCGAGAACGTGATGCAGGGCGTCGCCGCCAAGAAGGCGCTGCTCGACCGCTACAACGAGATCGCCGCCAACTACTCGGACGAGACCGCCGACGAGATGGCGAAGCTCCAGGACGAGATCGACAGCAAGAACCTCTGGGAGCTCGACTCCCAGGTGGACCTGGCGATGGACGCGCTGCGCTGTCCGCCGGACGACGCCGATGTGACCAAGCTCTCCGGCGGCGAGCGCCGCCGCGTCGCGCTGTGCCGGCTGCTGCTCGACCAGCCCGACCTGCTCTTTCTCGACGAGCCGACCAACCATCTCGACGCCGAGTCGGTGCACTGGCTCGAAGGACATCTGCGCGACTATCCCGGCGCCATCCTGATCGTCACCCACGACCGCTACTTCCTCGACAATGTCACCGGCTGGATCCTCGAACTCGACCGCGGCCGCGGCATTCCCTACGAGGGCAACTACTCGTCCTGGCTGGTGCAGAAGCAGAAGCGGCTCGAGCAGGAGGGCCGCGAGGAGGCGGCGCACCAGCGCACGCTTGCGCGCGAGCAGGAGTGGATTTCGTCCTCGCCGCGCGCCCGCCAGGCCAAGTCGAAGGCGCGCTATGAGCGCTACGAGGAATTGCTGGCCAAGGCGTCGCAGAAGAAAACCGAAACCGCGCAGATCATCATTCCGGTCGCCGAGCGGCTCGGCCAGAACGTGGTCGACTTTACGAACCTCAAGAAAGGCTTCGGCGACAACCTTTTGATCGACGACCTGACCTTCAAGCTGCCGGCCGGCGGCATCGTCGGCATCATCGGGCCGAACGGCGCGGGCAAGACCACGCTGTTCCGCATGATCACCGGGCAGGACAAGCCGGACAGCGGCACCATCAAGGTCGGCGAGTCGGTGCAGCTCGGCTATGTCGACCAGTCGCGCGACTCGCTCAACCCGAACAACAACGTCTGGCAGGAGATCTCCGACGGGCTCGACCAGCTCATGCTCGGCAAGCAGCAGGTCAACTCGCGCGGCTATGTCTCGGCGTTCAACTTCAAGGGGGCCGACCAGCAGAAGAAGGTCGGACAGCTTTCCGGCGGCGAGCGAAACCGGGTGCATCTTGCCAAGATGCTGAAGTCGGGCGCGAACGTGCTGCTGCTCGACGAACCGACCAACGACCTCGACGTCGATACGCTGCGGGCGCTGGAGGAGGCGCTCGAGGATTTCGCCGGCTGCGCCGTCATCATCAGCCACGACCGCTGGTTCCTCGACCGCATCGCGACCCACATCCTGGCCTTCGAGGGCGACAGCCACGTCGAATGGTTCGAGGGCAACTTCCAGGACTACGAGAAGGACAAGATGCGCCGGCTCGGCGACGACTCGGTGATGCCGCGGCGGATCAAGTACAAGAAGTTCAGCAGGTAGGGGCGATGCGCTATCTCGTGGCGAGCAGGGCTGCGGCGGGCCATCTTCCCGGCGCCTGCCGCTTGGTCGCCGACGGCGAGATGATCTCGTTCGAGCAGCCGTGGACGTTCGGCGCGCCGCTGATCGCGCGCCTGGACGAGATGCTGGACGCGGCGAAGCTCCGCGCGGCGCTCGGCCCCGGCACCAACGCCTTCGTGGTCGAGGGGCTGGAGGAGCCCGGCACCGGCCAGGCCTACGTGCTCGGCGGCCACATCATGCGCGACATGGAGCGCTTCAAGCCCTACGCCGAGGCGGTTCCCGACGTGGTGAAGAGCTTCAACGGGCGGTTTCTGGCGCGGGGCGGGAAGGTAACGGCGCTCGCGGGCGAGTTCGTTCCCGAGCGGGTGGTGCTGATCGAGTTTCCCACCGCCGACGATGCGCTCGGCTTCTACATCTCCGACCGCTACGCGCCGCTGCTGAAAATCCGCCTCGCCACAACCGAGGCGCGGCTGATCATTGTTTCGCGCTCCGGCGATCTGCCGAAGCAGGTTCGTGCCGCAGCCGAGGCCTATCTGCGGCGCGGCGGCTGAAAGCCGCAGCGTCATTGCCCATTCGCGAATCGCATATAAATCGGGCGCTCCAGCAAGGGGAACCAATCCATGTCGATGGCTGCAGACGAACCGAGAGTGCCGCTTCGTGCGTCCCAGCTCCGCCCGCTGCCGCAACTGATCTTCGCCTCGCGCTGGCTGCAGGTGCCGCTCTATCTCGGCCTGATCGTCGCGCAGGGCGTCTATGTGGTGCTGTTCCTCAAGGAGCTCTGGCACCTCGTCCTGCACACGCTGAATTTCACCGAGCAGGAGATCATGCTGGTGGTGCTCGGCCTGATCGACGTGGTGATGATCTCGAACCTGCTGATCATGGTGATCGTCGGCGGCTACGAGACCTTCGTGTCGCGGCTCGAGCTCGAGAAGCACCCGGATCAGCCGGAGTGGCTGAGCCACGTCAACGCCAGCGTGCTCAAGATCAAGCTGGCGATGGCGATCATCGGCATCTCGTCGATCCACCTGCTGCGGACGTTTCTCTATGCCGGGGATCTCGGCAAGGAGACAGCGAAATATACTGAGCAGGGCGTGATGTGGCAGGCCATCATCCACGGTCTGTTCATTCTCTCGGCGATCGGCATCGCCTATGTCGAGCGCTTGAGCCAGCCGGTCTACGCGCAGAAGCACTCCAGCCATCATTAGCCGATGTTGAAACGGTGGGTCGCGGTCCTCTGCCTGCTGCTGGTGATGGCACCAGCGGCCAAGGCGGCCGATCCACAATTCCAAGCGTTCCTGCAATCGCTCTGGCCCGAGGCGCAGCGGCTCGGTGTCTCGCGCCCGACTTTCGATGGCGCGATGCGCGGGCTCGAGCCCGATCTGTCGCTGCCGGATCTCGCCGTTGCCGGACGGCCGGAGCGTCCGCCGCCGCAGCAGCCGGAGTTCGTGCAGACGCCCGCGGACTACGTGCGCGAAAGCTCGATCGCCCGCCTTGCGGCCGAGGGCAAGAAGCTTCTCGCCGCTCACCGCGCAACGCTCGATGCGATCGAAAAGCAGTTCGGCGTGCCGCCGCAGATCATTCTCGCCATCTGGGGCCGCGAAACCGCCTATGGCGGCTACAAGCTCCCCCACGACGCGCTGCGGGTGCTGGCGACGCAGGCCTATGCCGGGCGGCGCAAGGACATGTTCCGCGGCGAGCTTTTCGCGGCGCTGAAGATGCTGCAGGACGGCGTGCCGCGCGAGCGGATGCGCAGCTCCTGGGGCGGGGCGATGGGGCTGACCCAGTTCCTGCCGTCGGAATACTACAAGCACGCGGTCGACTTCGACCGCGACGGCAAGGTCGACATCTGGACCTCGATCCCCGACGCGCTGGCGTCGGCGGCCAAGCAGCTCGCCAACAAGGGCTGGGTGCGCGGCGAGCGCTGGGCCTACGAGGTCCGTGCGCCGGGCAACGTCGACTGCACCATTGCCCAGCCGGCGCATGTGATGCCGATTTCCGAATGGCTCAAGCGCGGCTATGTGCCGGCCTACGGACGAAGGCTGACCGACGGCGAGCAGCGCAACGAGTCCTCGCTGCTCTTGCCGGAAGGCACCTACGGCCCGGCGTTCCTGACGCCGAAGAACTACTTCGTCATCAAGGAATACAATTTCTCCGACCTCTACGTGCTGTTCGTCGGCCACCTCAGCGACCGCATCGCCGACGGCCGGCCGTTCGAGACGCCGTGGAGCAAGAACGCGCAGCTTCGCACCGAGCAGGTCGAGGCGATGCAGAAGACGCTCACCGCGCGCGGGCTCTACAGCGACAAGATCGACGGCAAGGCCGGGATGCTGACGCGCGCGGCGCTCGGTGCGTATCAGAAGGCGAACGGGCTGAAGCTCGACTGCTGGCCGACCGCCGCGGTGCTCGGCCACATGCAGGCGCGGCGCTAGATCGCGATCAGAAAACCCGGCGGCGCTCGCGCATCCGCCGGGCTCGTTCAAACGCAGGTCGGCGCAATCAGTAAGCGGCCGGGCAGAAGAAGCGCGGACGACTCCAGCCGACGACGACGCCGTACGGATCGCGGATCGGCCGGCGCGCCCAGTAGCCGCCCGGACAGGCATAGGCCGGTGCGGCGGCGTAAGCCGGATACGGCTGATAGCCCGCCACCGGATAATAGGCGCGCGGATAAGCGTAGGCCGGCGAGCTTGCGATCGCGCTGCCGATGACCGCGCCCGCGACCAGTCCGCCGGCGATCCCCAGTCCCACGCCGCAGCCGCGGCAACGCGCGTCAGCCGTTGTCGGAGCAAGCGTTGCGGCAGCGAGCGCAGCGCTGGTCGCAACACCCAGCAGCATCGTCCTCATTGATTGCTCTCCCCAGTGCGACCCATGCAGTCGCGTTAGAAGGCGTCGCCCGCGAAAAAAATAGGCTCCGCCAATTTGTCGGAAATTTGTTTCGGCAAAATCATCGCCACTTCGCCGGAGCATTTTCCGGCGAAGCGAGAAACGGCTCTCCGCGCAAGGCCGGCGCGGCCGCATTGCTGAACGTGCGTTCAGTTCGATGTCAGGTTATTGCCGGACAAATCCGAACGCGCGGCGTTGTTCCCGCGCGGGAACCGGTGCCAGCGGTATCAGCCTACGCTCCGCGCCTTGGCTGACCAGTGTCTTGCCGAGCGACCAGACCGCGCCCGGCACCTTGTGACTGCCGGCGATGACCGTGTCGAAAGATTCGACGATCCAGTTGCAGTCCTTGTCATCGATGACGAGGGCAGGGAGCAGCTTGATGGTGTGCAGGCCATGGCCCGCGACCTGGCAGAGGATCTTGTGTTCCTTGAACAGCGGAATGGTGATGAGCTGGCAGAACAGGCCTTTGTTCGCGGTCTCGAGCAGGCTCCACGCGGCCTTCAGCCGGAACGAATCCGGCGCGCCGAACTCGACGCCGATCATCAGCCCCTTGCCGCGCACCTGCTTCAGCATCTCGTAGTTCGGCACCAGCGCCGACAGCCCCTGCATGATCCGCTCGCCGGTGCGGGCGGCGTTCTCGATCAGCCGCTCTTCCCTGATCACGTCGAGGGTGGCGATGCCCGCGGCCATCGCCAGGTCGTTCTTGGAAAACGTCGAGCCGTGCACCACGGCACGGTCCATGCGGTTGAACATCTTGTCGAAGATCGGTTTGCGCATCAGCACCGCGCCGCACGGCACGTGGCCGCCCGACAGGGCCTTGGCGAGCAGCACCATGTCCGGCTCGACATTCCAGTGCTCGACCGCCAGAAAGCGGCCGGTGCGGCCGAGCCCGGTCTGGATTTCGTCGGCGACGAACAGCGTGCCGTGGCGGCGGCAGATCTCCGCGGCAGCCGCGAGATAGCCGTCGGCCGGCATGTTGACGCCCTTGCCCTGGATCGGCTCGACGAAGAAGGCCGCGATCTTGCGCGAGGCCAGCGCGCGCTCCAGCGCCGGGAGGTCGTTGAACGGAACGCTGAACGTGTCGCCGAGCAGCGGCTCGAACCCGTCGCGGAAGATCGCGTCGCCGTTGAGCGACAGCGCGCCGTTGGTCAGGCCGTGGAACGCATGATCGCAGAACAGAATGCCCGGCCGGCCGGCCGCCGTGCGCGCGAACTTGATCGCGGCTTCGACCGCTTCCGCGCCCGAGTTGGCGAAGAACACCTTGTCGAGGTAGGGAACCTGCGCGAGCAGGCGCTCGGCCAGGATCCCGGCGAGGGTCGAGACGTCGAGCTGAACGAGATTGGGCAGGTCGTTGTCGAGCACGTCGCGGAGCGCGTCGCGCAGCGCCGGATGGTTGCGTCCGACGCCGAACACGCCGAAGCCGCTCAAGAGGTCGAGATAGCGGTCGTCGTTGTGATCGTACAGATACTGGCCCTTGCCGCGACGGAACCGCACGTCGTAGCCGATGGTGCGCAGCACCCGGACCATCTGCTCGTTGAGATGGCGGTTGTGCATCGCATAGCGCTCGGCCTCGTGTTCGGCGAACAACGCGGCGATGCCCGAACCAGCTGGTGCCGGTTCGGCCGCTTCGGCTTGAATGCGAATTTCCTCAATGACGTCGCTGCCGTTCTGCTTCACAACACCAATCCCGGAACCAATGGAGCACGCGGCCGCACCGCCCTGCGCGGCCGATTTCGGTCATCGAACGTCCATAGAACGACGCGATGCACCGCAAGTCATAAAGGATGTACCGTGGTGCCATCCCCCCAGATATGCGGCAAGGTGACGTAGCCGCGGCGGTATATCGTACCAGCCGTCGAAATCCTAGGGAATTGGCAGCTGGGGCTTCTTTCCGGCATGCAGTTGCATATCGACGGCCGTCAACAGGGCCGCCGTTCCGGCATAGTTCCCCATCAGCATGACCAGCTCGACCAGACTGTTCGGGCCGAAAATGGCCCTCAGCTTTGCAAATGTCTCGGATTTGACCTTGTGGTCGCGCCAGAGCTGGCGGCCGAGTTCGATGATCAATGCGTCAGTTTCATGAAGGCCTTCGGTGCTGCGGCGATACTTGATGACGTCGATCACCGCCTGCGGCACGCCTTCCTTCAGTGCCTCGGGCTCGTGCGCCACCCATTCGAACTGGCTGTCCATCTCGCGCGCGGTGACCAGGATCGCCACCTCGCGGACGTGTGCGGTGAAGCCTGCCTCGTAGCGCAGATAGCGGTTGAGCGCGGAGGACTGCGCCGCCGTCTTCGGGCTGTAGAGCTGGATGCCCGCCGGGCCCTGGAGGCCGGCGATGGTCGCGCCCGGCGTCATGCCGCGGTCATAGGCCCTCCGGCCCGCCTCATCGAGGTCCTCGCGGTTTGGCAGCGGCAAGCGCATTCCGGAGCGCGGATCGATGTCGGAGGCCATGTCGGTTCCTTGCGATTTGTCGCGGACGCCTACGTCGCGCCGATCTCTTCGGCGAACAGCTCGAGCGCGCGCAAGGCAAAGGCGTGCATGTTCGCCTGCCGGTCGCCGCTGCCGGTGCGCAGCGTGACGGCGCGATCGCTCGGCCCCGCCACCGCGATGCAGGTGTGGCCGGCCGGATCGCCGTAGCGGTTGCCGGTCGGGCCGGCTGCGCCCGCTTCGGCCAGCCCCCAGGTGGTTTCGAGCCGCTCGCGCATCCGCCGCGCCAGCAGCGCCGCATAGGGCTCGCTGGCGGGGCGGATGTTCGCGGCTTTCATCTCCTCGAGCGTGATGCCGGCGAGCATGCCGCGCGCCGCGCCGGTGTAGACCACCGCGCCGCTGACGAAGTAGGCCGATGCGCCGGGCACCGCGAGCAGGGCCGCCGAGATCAGCCCGCCGGCCGAGCCTTCGGCGACCGCCACGGTCTGTTTCCGCTCGATCAGGCGGACGGCGATCCGCTCGGCCAGCGCACGCGATCGATCCATGGAGGCGATCCGCTTAGTTGAACTTCAGCCCGGCGGCCTTCACCAGCGCGATGTTGCTGTCGATTTCCTTCTGCACCATCGCATTGAAGTCGGCGGTCGAAAGCGGCATCGGCTCGATCCCCTGGGTCGCGAATTTTTCCACGACGTTGGGATTCTTCAGCGCCTTCTCGGTCTCGGCGCGCAGCTTTTCGACGATCGGCTGCGGCGTTTTCGAGGAAACGAACAGCCCCATCCAGTAGGTGTAGTCGGAATCGGGCAGCCCCGCCTCGAGCGTGGTCGGCACGTCCGGCAGCGCCGACGACCGCTTGCGCGTGCTGACCGCAAGCGGCGTGAGCTTGCCGTCCTTGATCAGCGGCAGCGCCGACGACATGCCCATCGCGGTGAAGTCGACGCGGCCGGTCATCACTTCGGTGAGCGCGTCCGGGCCGCCGCGGAACGGCACGTGCACGCCCTGGAAGCCGCCGGCGACGCGGATGCGTTCGGCCGCCCAGTGCGTGGCGCTGCCGACGCCCGCCGACGCGTAGCTGATCTGGCCGGACTTGCCCTTGGCCACCAGATCCTTCAGCGTCTTGATGCCGCTTGCCGGCGCAACCACCGTGACGTTCGGCAGCGTGCCGAACGGGATCACCCCGATGAAGTCCTTGGCGACGTCATAGCCGATGTTCGAGTAGGCGGCGGGCGCGGCCGAATGCGCCGACGCCTGGATCAGCAGATAGTAGCCGTCGGGGTCCGCCTTCGCGACCAGCGCGCTGCCGATGGTGCCGCCCGCGCCGCCGCGGTTCTCGATCACGATCGGCTGGCCGAGCTGCGCCGACAGCGGGTCCATCACCAGCCGGCCGACGATGTCGAGCGAGCTTCCCGCCGCGAACGGCACCATGGCGCGGATCGGCCGCGACGGCCAGGCTTGTGCAGACCCTTGCGCCATAGCCATGCCGGGAAGCGAGGTGGCGGCCAGCGCTGCGGCGGTCGACTGAAGGAACTGACGGCGGGTGCTCATTCGGATCTCCTTGAATGCATTTCTTCGGATGCGTTTTTTGGCGGGACGTTTCTTCTGGATAGCGATTGACTGGTTTCGAGTTGGTTCACACGCGGTCAGCCCGGCGGGACCGGCACTTCGTGCACCTTCATGCCGAGCGCGACCGAGGTGTAGTAGCCGATCAGCACCAGAACCTCGGCGACGCCGTTGCGGCCGATCGCCTTTTCGATCTCGGCAAACTCGGCGTCGCTGAGCTTCGCGCCCGAAACCAGCGAAACGGCGAAGCGGTGCACCGCGCGCTCATGCGGATCGGTCAGCTTGGGATCGCGGCCGGCGAGAACGGCGTCGATGATCTCCTGCGAAAGGCCGACCTGCTTGCCCATCTTGATGTGCGCCTGCCGCACATAGTTGGCGTCCCAATGCTGGGCGATGACGAGAATGCCGATCTCGACCTCGCGCTCCGACAGCGAGCCCTTCTTGTTCAGATAAGTGCCGATGTGCTCCATCCCGGCGGCCACGGTCGGCGAGTGGATCCAGATCTTGTAAGGCCCAAGAATGCGGCCGCGGCCGGCGACGAGCTGCTCGAACACCTTCTTCTGCTCGGGGGTCTGCCGTTCGGGCGGCAGTTCGGCAAGGCGGCTCATGCGGTGAAATCCATTTCGTGAGGTTGCGGCGGGAGCCTATCCGGTCAGCCGGTGGCGCGATAGCGGTTCGATGCGCCGGCCATCAGCGTTGCCGCCTCCCGCGTCATGCGGTCGACGATCTCGCCGGCCGGCGGAATGTCGCCGATCAGGTCGACCGCCTCGCCGGCGATCACCGCCGCGGTGTCGAAATCGCCGGCCTCGCGCGCCCCGGCATAGCGGTCCGCCTCTTCGGGGTGCTGCATCAGCTCGGCCTCGCGGCCGCGCCAGCGCTCGGAGAACTCGTTGCGCAGCACCCGGCCGGCAAACGGCGACGGCCAGACGTTGCGCCGCGCGATGTCGAACAGGATGCCGCGAATGGTGCGGTCGCCGCTCGCGGCGACGATGCGCTCCTTGGCGGTTTTGAAGCCCGCGGCCTCGACCGAGGCGTAGAACCGCGTGCCGACCAGGACGCCGTCCGCGCCGAGCATCAAGGCCGCGGCAAGTCCGCGGCCGTCGGCGACCCCGCCTGCCGCCGCGACCGGAATGCCCTTGGCGATGTCCACCACCGCCGGCACCAGCGCGAACGTGCCGCGGGCGATGCCGTGGCCGCCGCCCTCCGCGCCCTGCGCCACGATCACGTCGGCGTCGTTGGCCACGGCCTCATTGGTGTGCTCGATGGTCTGCACCTGGCAGATCAGGAGCGCGCCGGATTTCTTGATCTTGCCGGCGTGCGGCTTGACCTCGCCGAACGACAGCATCACCGCGGCGGGCTTCCGCTCCAGCACGAGATCGAGCAGGCGCGGCTGTTTCGCCATGCTCCAGGTGATGAAGCCCACGCCGACGCGTGCGTCGCCGGCCGCATCCATCTCGCGTTTGAGCCATGCCTCGTCGCCGTAGCCGCCGCCGATGATGCCGAAGCCGCCGGCGCGCGTCACCGCCGCGGCGAGCTTGCCGTCGGCGACGAGGTCCATCGGCGCGAGCATGACCGGATGGGTGACGCCGAGCCGTTCGGTGAGCCGCGTTGCGATCGCCATGCCGGGTGTTCCCGATGAATTTTCGCCCGGAACTTAGCCCGGATAACGCGCAGTTGAAATGCGGGCGGCGGCTTCGGTGTTATTGATTCAGCTGCAGGGCAGGGCGGCGATCGGGAGGCGAGCATGCGGAAACAATCAACGCGGCCTTCGTCATCTGCGAACCTTCAATCACAACCGGACCGCCGGAGCGTCGTCCTGGGCGGCGCAGCGGCCTTGAGCCTCGGCGCGCTGCCGGGCAGGGCGGATGCGCAGGCTTCAGGTCTTGGCTCTGCGGCGGACCTTCTCGATCGCGTCAAAGCCTTTCAGGCAAGCCTCGAACCCGACAAGCGCAAGGCCGCGTCGTTCGCCTGGGACGGCAGCGAATGGCGCGGCTGGAATTATTTCGGCGTCAGCGGCTACATCAAGCCGGGGCTGCGGCTCGAGCAGATGAGCAAGGCGCAGAAGGATGCCACTTGGAATGCGCTCGCCGCGGTTTGGTCGCCGGCCGGCGTGGCCAAGGCGAAAAACGTCATGTTGTTGCAGGATATCCTGGCGGCAAGCGGCAATGGCACGGGGCAGCGCTCGTCGGAGCGGTTTTCGCTGTCGGTGTTCGGCACGCCCGCGGAGACCGGTGCGTGGGGCTTCCGCTGCGAGGGGCATCACCTGACGCAGTCGGTGGCGGTGCGCGACAATCGCATCGTCTCGGTCACGCCCACCTCGTTCTCGGCGCTGCCCAACCGGGTGAAGGGCGGGCCGCACAACGGCCTCAACACCTTGAAGGACGAGGAGGGCATCGCCCGGCGGCTGATGGCGGATCTTGCGCCGAAGCTGCAGGGCCGGGCGCGGATCGGCGACACGACGCCGTACAACATCCTCTCTTACGCGGGCCGTGAGCATGCGAATGCGAAGAAGGCCGGGCTTCCCGCTTCGGAACTGTCGACCGCACAGCGCGATCTGCTCTGGAAGATGGTCGAGCTTTATTCGATCGAGCATTTCCCGGCGCAGCTTGCCGACGCACAGCGGGCGCGCATTGGGTCCGGCGACCGGCAGGCGTTGCACTTTGCCTGGTACGGCCCGAACACCCCGGAAAAGGCGTTCGGCTATCGCCTGATCGGCGACGGCTTCGTCATCGAGATGGCCTCGGTCGATCCCGAAGCGCAGCACCTGCACACGGTCTATCACGATCTGTCGAACGTGCTGGGCCGCGTTGGCTAGGCGTGCGGCCGTCGACGTCTAGCACTGTTCCCGTTCCTGCCTGACGGCGACCACCGCTACGAACTGGGCCGCGATCATGCCGGCGAATGCGAGCGCAGGCAGTAAGGCAATCATCCTTGTCTCCCCAGCCGGCCATATGCGGCAACGCGATTCGCCTTCGGCCGATGATAGCTTGAGTGGAGGCTGTTTAGCGAAACTGATCGAGCTTGAGCGTTTCCGACGGCCCGAGCCAGATCACGTGCTGGGTGTGGTCCTTCAGCGCATTGCCGGTCTGGGCGTGGGTGAACACGGTGAGCTTGCCGCGACTAAGCACCAGCCAGGAGAGCACGTCGGCAAGCTGCGCCTTCTCGATGGTGAGCTGGCAGCTGCCGCGTGGATGCGGGCCGACCGGATTATCGTGCATCCGCCCGACCTTGACACCGAATTTCTTGCCGGCGGCCTCGCAGAGCTTCAGCGCCTTCTCCCGCTCAGGGAGGTCGTAATAGACGTGGGCGTGGAAGTTTTCGATCTCGGTCATTCGGCGGCCACCGCCTTGTTGTCGAAGAAGCGGTTGCCCGGCCGCGGCAGGCCGAGGTTCTCGCGGAGCGTCTTGCCCTCGTATTCCTTCCGGAACAGGCCGCGCCGCTGCAATTCCGGAATGACGCCGCGCGCGAAATCGTCGAGCCCGCCGGGCAGATACGGGAACATGATGGTGAAGCCGTCGCTGGCATCGGTCTCGATCCAGGTTTCCATCTCGTCGGCGATGGTCTTCGGCGTGCCGACCATGGCGAGCCCCGAATACCCGCCCATCCGCTGGGCAAGCTGCCGCACCGTCAGGTTCTCGCGCTTGGCCGCGGCGATGGCGCGTTCGCGGCCGCTCTTCGAGGCATTGCTGTCCGGAATCTCCGGCAGCGGTCCGTCCGGATCGAACTTCGAGGCGTCGGTGCCGAGCGCGATCGACAGTGAGGCGATCGAGTTGGCGTAATTGACGAGGCTGTCGAGCGCGGCGCGCTTCGCCTTGGCCTCGTCGACGGTTTCGCCGACCACGACGAAGCAGGCGGGCTGAATTTTCAGATGATCGGGGTTGCGGCCGAGCTTCTTCATCCGCCCCTTCACGTCGGCGTAGAACGCGCGGCCGGCCTCGATGTTGCTCTGCGCGGTGAACACCGCCTCGGCGGTTTCCGCGGCGAGCTGCCTGCCGGACTCGGACGCACCGGCCTGCACGATCAGTGGCCAGCCCTGCGGCGGGCGCGCGATGTTGAGCGGGCCTTTCACCGAATAATACTCGCCCTTGTGGTTGAGCGTGTGCAGCTTGTCGGGATCGAAGAAGATGCCGTTCTCGACGTCGCGGCTAAACGCGTCGTCGGCCCATGAGTCCCACAGCCCGGTGACGACGTCGTAGAACTCGCGCGCGCGGCGATAGCGCTCGCCGTGCTCCATGTGCTCTTCGAGGCCGAAGTTCAGCGCGGCATCCGGATTGGATGTGGTGACAATGTTCCAGCCGGCGCGGCCGCCGGAGATGTGGTCGAGCGAGGCGAAGCGCCGGGCGATGTGATAGGGCGCGTCGAACGTGGTCGAGCCGGTGGCGATCAGGCCGATATGTGAGGTGGCCTGCGACAGCGCCGAAAGCAGAGTGAACGGCTCCCATGAGGTCGCGGTGTGGCTGCGCTTGAGCGCGTCCATCGGCATGTTCAGCACGGCCATGTGATCGGCCATGAAGAAGGCGTCGAACTTCGCGGCCTCAAGTTTCTGAATGCATTCCTTGATGTGGGCGAAATTGAAATTCATGTCCGGCCATGCGCCGGGGTAGCGCCACGCGCCGGTGTGGATGCTCGCCGGCCGCATGAAGGCGTTGAGCTTGATCTGGCGACTGGGCATGGGCGCTCCGTTCGGATCGGTGCTTGGAAGGCGAGGTTGAATATAGGCGCGTCCGATCTTTTGGGAAGCCAAGGGCGTGCGGCCGGTGCCCGGAAATTTCAGTCTCTTTTCGCGCCCGCCCACGTCGAAAGCGTGTTGTGAAAGCGCGCGGGCGGGGAATACACTGTTCGACGACGCCGGCTCATCAAGCGCGGCGCATAAAAACAAGACCGACTTGCGAGGGAGGAAACGTCATGCGCCACCTGATGGCCACCGCTGCATTGCTGCTGACGCTTGGTCCCGCTGTGGGCCAGGAATATCCGACCAAGCCGATCAACATCATCGTTCCGGCCGCGGCCGGCGGTCCGACCGACGCGATCTCGCGCGTCACCGCGGGGGCGATGTCGAAGGTGCTCGGCCAGCAGATGACCATCGAGAACATGGGCGGAGCAGGGGGCACGCTCGCCACCGCGCGTGCGGCGCGCGCCGAGCCCGACGGTTATACGCTGCTGATCTATCACGTCGGTCTCGCGACCGCGCAGACGCTCTACCGCAACCTGCCCTACGACACGCGGACGGCGTTTGCCCCGGTCGGCCTCATCACCGACGCGGCGATGACTGTCGTGGCACGGAGCGACTACCAGCCCGCGACGCTGATGGATCTGATCGAGCACCTGAGGAAGCCTGCCACGAAGGCCAGCATGGGCAATGCCGGCGTCGGCTCCGCGTCGCATCTGTGCGGCATGCTGTTTCAGTCGGAAACCAAGATCCAGATCACCACCGTGCCCTATCGCGGCACCGGGCCGGTGATGAACGATCTGATCGGCAAGCAGATCGACCTGAGCTGCGACCAGGCCACCAACACCACGCCGCAGATCCTCGGCAAGCAGATCAAGGCCTATGCGGTCACCACCAAGACGCGGCTGAAATCGCTGCCGGACGTGCCGACCGCCGACGAGGCCGGGCTCAAGGGCTTCGAGCTCGGCGTGTGGCACGGCATGTTCGCGCCGAAGGGCACGCCGCCGGCCATCGTCCAGAAGCTCGCCGCGGCGCTGCGGACCGCCCTCAAGGAGCCCGACCTGATCAAACGCTTCAGCGACATCAGCACCGATGTGCAGCCCCAGGACAGGGCGACGCCGGAGGCCGCGCAGAAGATGCTGCTCGGCGAGATCGACCGCTGGGCCCCGATCATCAAGGCGTCCGGCCAGTACGCGGATTAATTCCCCAACCGTCATTCCGGGGTGCGCCCACAAACGTGTTCATGCGCGTCTTGGACGCGCGAGCCCGGAACCCGGAACGTCGAGCCCGGAACCCGGAAAGTAGAGAATCCCGTTGTTGCTGGATTCCGGGCCCGCCGCTTCGCGGCACCCCGGAATGACGGCGGAGTGCCTGCACTGATTTCACTTGTGGCGCGGGCAGGCGGCGCATAGTTTTCGCCCGATTTCGCTCACCTTTGTCCGAGGCTTGCTATGACGATATCCCGCCGCACGCTGCTCGCTGCCGCTGCATCCACGCCGCTCGCTGCGCTCCTGCCGCGCCGGGCCCTCGCCGCCTATCCGGACAAGCCGATCCGGCTGATCGTGCCGTTCGCTGCAGGCGGCAATGCCGACCTCGTGGCGCGGATCGTGGCCGAAGCCATGTCGCCGTCGCTGGGGCAGACGATCGTCGTCGAGTCTCGCGCGGGCGCGGGCGGCAGCATCGGAGCCGCCGCCGTCGCCACGGCCGCGCCGGACGGCTACACGCTGCTGACCGGCTCGAACGGTCCGCTGACCGTCAATCCGTTCGTGCAGGCCAAGCTGCCCTACGATCCGCTCAAGGACTTCGTGCCGGTCGGGCTTGCCAATCTCGCGCCGCATTCAATCGTGCTGCACAGCTCGGTGCAGGTGAAAACCCTCGCGGAACTGGTCGAGCTGTCCAAGAAGCAGCAGATCACGCTCGGCACCTCCGGCGTCGGCAGCGCGTCGCATATGACGCTCGCCCGTTTCAACGCAGCGACCGGGGCGAAGCTGGTCCACGTGCCGTATCGTGGCGGCGGCGCGCTGGTCGGCGACGTGCTCGGCGGCACCATCTCGGGCGCGATGACCGAGGTCTCGACGCTGCTCGAGCACCACGGTCAGGGCAAGGTCCGCATCCTTGCGGTCGCCGCCAACAAGCGGCCGGCGAAGATTCCGGATGTGCCGACGATGATCGAGTCGGGCGTCAAGGATTTCACCGCGGCCAGCTACGTGGGTGTGCTCGCGCCGGCAAAAACCCCGGCCGACATCATTTCGATGCTCGAGAAGGCGCTGGTCAGGGCGTTGGCGGAAAAGTCGACGCAGGACAAGTTCATCGCCAGCGGTGCCGAGCTCGTGCCTGACGAATTCCAGACCTCAAAGGGTTTCGCCGGCTACATTGCCAAGGAATACGCGAACTCGAAGGAGGCGGCGCAGCTCGCGGGCCTCAAGCCGGAATAACTTTGTGCAGCCATGGGTCCCCGCGGAAGCAGGGACCCATGGCCACAAATGCCGAAGTTTCAGTTTGGGTGTTTCAGCTTCTAGCGCTGCTCCAATCCGGCTTTCTCGCGCACCGCGCTCCATTTCTTGTATTCATCGATCATGAACTGTCGCCACGCCTGCGGCGTCGAGCCCTTTACTTCCACGCCCGCCTTCACCAGCCGCTCGCGGATCGCGGCCTCCTCCAGCATCTCGTTGAGCGACTTGTTGAGCTTGGCGATCGCCGGCTGCGGCATGCCCTTCGGCCCGAACAGGCCATACCAGGTGGTCACGTCGTAGTTCGGCAACACGCCTGACTCCATCGCGGTCGGAATGTTCGGCACCGCGGAGAAGCGGTCCTTGCCGGTGACGGCGAGCGCCGAGACCTGCCCGGACTGCACCTGGCCGAGCAGTGCGGTGACCGTGTCGAACAGCACGTCGACGTTTTTCGAGAGCAGCGCCGCGAGCGCCTCGGGCGAGGTGCGGTACGGCACGTGCAGCATGTTGACGCCGGCCACCTGCTTGAACAGCTCGGCGGCCATGTGCTGCGTCGCGCCAAAGCCGGGGCTGCCGAACTTGATCGCGTCCGGATTGGCCTTGGCCGCGGCCACCAGCGACTTGATGTCCTTGTGCGGATAATCGGGCCGCACCACGATCAGCAGGCCCGCGGTCGCGATCTGGCCGACCCAGTCGAACGCCTCGACCGCGTCGTAGCGCATGTTCTTGGTCATCGACGCGGCGATGATCTGGCCCGCGGTCTGGACACCGAGGGTGTAGCCGTCCTTCGGCGCGTTGGCGATCTGCTCGTTGCCGAGCATGCCGCCGGCCCCGGGCTTGTTCTCGACCACGACCGATTGCCCGAGCTTCTCCTGGAAGCGCTGCGCGACGATGCGGCCGATGATGTCAGAGCCGCCGCCCGCGCCGAATGAGATCACCATCTTGATGGTCTGCGCGGGATATTCCTGCGCCGCCGCGGGCGTGGCCAGCCCGGCCGCCAGCAGGCCAGCGGCAGCCATCGTCATTAGTCCTCGAGCCATGAAATTGTCCTCCCCGGCGGCGTTGTTGCTTGCAGCCGCGCCATCGGCGGGCATCCTAGAGAAGAAGACGCCGCGGCGGAATGGAGTATGGGCGACGAAGCGTCGCGGCAGGCGTGGAGCGATCCGCACGTGTACCCTTTCCCGGGATGCAACCCGTGATAAAGTCCGGCCAACCAATAACGAGCTTCAGGGGTGTGAGATGCAGAAGATTGGGCGCAGAACGTTCATCAAGCAGACGGCCGCGGCGGCGGCCGCGCTCGGCAGCGGCAGCATTGCCGCGCCGGCGGTGTGGGCGCAGGGCGGCTATCCGAACAAGCCGATCAAATTCATTGTGCCGCTCGCGCCGGGGGGCGCGATCGACTTCATCGCCCGCGCCATCGGCGAGCGCATGACCGGGACCATCGGCCAGCAGATCGTGGTGGAGAACAAGACCGGGGCCGGCGGCACCATCGGCATGGACACCGCGATGAAGAGCGACCCGGACGGCTACACGGTCCTGATCACCAATGATAATGCGGCGAGCGCGCCGCACATCATGAGCCTCACCTACGACTACACCAACGAGCTGAAGCCGGTGTGCTATCTCGGCCGCCAGTCGCAATATCTTGCGGCGCATTCGTCGTTGAATATTTCGACGGTGAAGGACCTCGTTGCTTACGTGAAGGCCAATCCGGGACTCGGCATTGCGTCGTCCGGCGTGGGCTCCAACCAGCACGTCGCCGCCGCTTGGCTCGCGCAGGAGGCGGGCATCAAGCTCGATCACGTGCCCTATCGCGGCGCGGGGCAGGCGATCAACGACCTGATCGCGGCGCATGTGAAGACCGCGTTTCTCGGACCGACGGCGCTGATCCAGCACGCCAGGGCCGGCACGCTCAAGCTTCTCGCCCACACCGGCTCCAAGCGCTCGCCGATCCTGCCGGAGGTTCCGACGCTGGAAGAGTCCGGATACAAGGTGGTGCTGGACGCCTGGTATGCGGCATTCGTGCCGAAGAACACGCCGAACGACATCGTGGCGAAGCTCAACGCCGAAATGAATCAGGCGCTGAAGGATCCGAAGCTGCTCGAGACGTTCACCAAGGGCGTGGTCGAGCCGGTCGGCGGCACGCCCGAGGAAATCGGCAAGGTCGCGCAGGCCGACTCGGTGAAGTATGCCCGGCTGGTGAAAGACCTCAACATCAAGACCAACTGAGTTTTTGGCTTTACGAGATGCGGGCCCGGTTTCCGGGCCCGCATTTTTCAGGGCTCGCCGAGATAGGCCGTGGCGTCGATCTCGACCAGGCATTCCGGCGAGCCAAGCCCCTGAACGATGCACGAGACCCGGTGCGGCGGGTCTTCCTTGAAATTCGCGAAATAGACCTCGTTCATCGGCTGCCAGTAGGCGCGGTCGGTGACGTAGACCGTGCACTTGACGACGTCGCGCATGGTGCCGCCGGCCTCCTCGATCAGCGCGCGGATGTTGTCGAGGCAGGCCTGCGTCTGCGCCTTCACGTCGCCCACGGCGAAATTCCCGGCGCGGTCGCGGCCGACGCAGCAGACGAACATGAAGCCGCCGGCGATGGTCGCCTGGGCGAACGGCAGCGAGCCTTTGAACACCTTGTCGGACGAGACGGCGCGTTTCGGCATGACGGGAAAGCCTCCTTGTTTCACCGAGCTTGGCTGTTTTTGCGCACCGGCGAAACCCCAAGGCAACTTCCGCTTGCCGATGCCTTCGGCCGATGGCAGACGGGATCGCATGAGTGGCGACGATTTTCGCGTTCGCGCGATGCGGCCGGAGGAGGTCGCGCTTGCGGTCGACTGGGCCGCGGCCGAGGGCTGGAATCCCGGCCTTGCCGACGCCGGCTGCTTTGCAGCCGCCGATGCCGGCGGCTTCCTGCTCGGCGAGCATCAGGGCCAGCCCGCCGCGACGCTCTCGGTGGTGAACCACGACGCGCGGTTTGCCTTTCTCGGCTTCTACATCGTGCCGCCGGACCTGCGCGGCAGGGGCTTCGGCTTGCGCACCTGGCAGGCCGGCATCGAGCGCGCGGGCTCCCGCAGCATCGGGCTCGACGGTGTGGTCGCGCAGCAGGGCAACTACCGCAAGTCCGGCTTCGATTTTGCCTACAACAATGTCCGCTATGGCGGTGTGCCCGCGGGCCTGCGCGCGGGCGAGGCAACCGTGCCGCTGCGCGACGTGCCGTTCGAATGGATCGCGCAGAGCGATGCCGCGGTGTTTCCGGCGAACCGCCCGGCCTTCGTGCGGGGATGGATCGACGCCAAAGGCCACGAGGGCCGCGCGCTGATCCGCGGCGGCAGGCTCGTCGCCTGGGGGGTGATCCGGCCGTGCCGGCGCGGCCGCAAGGTGGGCCCGCTGGTGGCCGACGATCGCGCCGCCGCGCATGCGGTGCTCGCAGCGCTGGTTGGCGCGGAGAGCAGCGAAATCTTCCTCGACGTGCCGCAGCCGAACCGCGATGCTGTGGGGCTTGCGCAGTCGCTCGCGCTGACGCCGGCGTTCGAGACCGCGCGGATGTATCGCGGGCCGGTCCGCCCGGTGGCGCTGGAGAAGGTGTTCGGGGTGACGACGTTCGAGCTCGGGTAGGGAGGTTGATGTGAGCTGGGAATTCCTCGTCACCTCGCTGATCGTGATCGTGTCGCCCGGCACCGGCGTGCTCTATACCCTCGCCGCGGGCCTCTCGCGCGGCGCGAAGGCGAGCGTGGTCGCGGCGTTCGGCTGCACGCTCGGCATCGTGCCGCACATGGCCGCGGCGATCCTGGGCCTCGCGGCGCTCCTTCACACCAGCGCGCTCGCATTCGAGACCTTCAGGTGGCTCGGCGTCGCCTATCTTCTCTACATGGCGTGGAGCGCGTTGCGCGAGCAGGGCGCGCTGCGGGTCGAGGCCGGCGAGACGCTCGGGACGCGGTCGGCGCTGGCGGTGACGATCGAGGGCATCCTGATCAACATCCTCAATCCCAAGCTGTCGATCTTCTTCTTCGCCTTTCTGCCGCAGTTCGTGCGCGGTGACGAGGCGCATCCGCTCGGCCACATGCTGATGCTGAGCGTTGTGTTCATGCTGCTGACCTTCCTCGTGTTCGTCGGCTACGGCCTGTTCGCCGCGAAGGTGCGCGCCCATGTCATCTCACGGCCGAGCGTGCTCGCCTGGATGCGGCGGACGTTCGCTGCCGCGTTCGTGGCGCTCGGCGCAAAGCTCGCAATGTCGGAGAGGTAAGCGAAATGGCCGGGCAGTTGCAGGGAAAGATCGCGATCGTCACCGGGGCGAGCAACGGCATCGGCCGCGGCATCGCCGAGGCGTTCGCATCCGAAGGCGCCAAGACCGTGCTGGTGGCGCGCCGCGCGGAGCTGCTCGACGAGGTCGCGGCCGGCATCAAGGCGAAGGGCGGCGAGGCGCTGGCGCTGCCCGCCGACCTGACGAAAGAGGCCGAGATCGTCGCGCTGTTTCAGAAGACGGTGAAAACCTACGGCCGGCTCGACGTGCTGGTGAACAATGCCGGCATCGCCACGCATAAGAACACCGAGGACATCACGCTCGACTACTGGAACGACGCGATGGCCATCAACATTACCGCACCGTTTCTTTGCGCGCGCGAGGCGATCCGCATCATGAAGGAGCAGAAGCCGCAGGGCGGGCGCATCATCAACATCGGCAGCGTGTCGGCGAAGACGCCGCGGCCGGACTCGTTGCCGTACACGACCACCAAGTTCGGCCTGCAGGGCATGACCCACCAGCTGACGATGGATGGGCGCAAGCACAACATCGTCGCCTCGATCATCCATCCGGGTGCGACGCTGTCGGCATTCTCGACGCGGCGCGGCCGGACCAAGGCCGGCTACGGCGACAAGCCCGGCGACGACTACATCATGGCCGCCGAGGACGTGGCCAGGGTCGCGGTGCTGATGGCGGCACTGCCGGACGAGGTCAATCTCTACGAGGCGACGATCCTGCCGAACACCATGCGCTCGTTCATCGGTCGCGGCTGAGGTCAGGCCGACTCCGTCAAGCCAGGCCGATCACCGCCCGCCAGCGCCCGCGAATCTGCTCGAGTGGCTCCCAGCCGCGTGGCTCGGCGGCCGGCGGTTGCGTCGTCGCGTCGGGCGCCTTGGACGGCAGCGGCTGCGGCTTGTCGGGCACGGCCGCCTGGATGCGGGCGCCTTCGCGCGCCCGTTTCAGGGCGCGGCGGCCGACGTTGCTCAGGAAGTACCGCTCGTGCGGCAGGCTCAGCCGCTCGATGGCCGCTGGCAACGGCAGCCACTCCACGGCCTTGATGTCGCGCATCAGCTCGCCGACCGGTCCGCCGACCGACTGCATGCGCCAGAAATGTGCGATCTTCGGGCCACGGCCGCCGACGTAGGAGATCACGCCGAGAAACTCGTGAACCACCACGTCGTGGCCGGTCTCCTCCTTCGCCTCGCGCCGGGCCGCAGCGATCGGCTTTTCGTTCGGCTTGAGCTTGCCCTTCGGCAGCACCCAGCCGTCGTCCTTGCGACGCTGCACCACCGCGACGAGCGGCTTGCGCCCGTCGCGGAGCACAATGCCGCCGGCCGCCAGAACGGGCAATCGTGCCGACTTTCCCATCGTGTTCCGGAGCCTCCCACACCGTGTTGGTGTCCGACGATGATCGCGCCGGCAGCGAGCTGTCGGTCGCGAGCGGCGCGTTATAGCGACTTGCGCGCGATGGACAAGAGATTCGTGCGGTGTTGGGTGCGGATGTCGAGCACCTGCACCGATTCCGGCACCTCGATCAGGAATTCCGGATCGCGCGGCAGATGATGGATGCGGCGCGGGTCCTTGCCCGCGAAGGAGGACATCGCCTCGACGCTTTCCCAGTATGAGTTCGTCACGAACTCGGTTTCGTGCTCGCGGTCCTCGCGAAGCTGCATCACCGCCAGCGCCTTTCCTCCAGCGGCCGGACGCCGACCGCGTAGAGGTAGGTCGCATATTCGTCGGCCCTGGCGCGCGTGGTGCGGCCGCGCCAGATGCGGGCGATGGCGGGTTTCGCGGCCATCGACTTCTCCTGCGGACACCGGGCGTTAACGCTCGCCGGAAGGATTGCTTCGTGCCGTGGCTTTTCTTGCGGGCCGGGGAATGGCAGGTTCGTGGCACGACATCGAGGGGCGGCACCATGACACACGTTCGAGGCTTGCGCCTGTTCGCGCTCATTGCGCTCGGCGCGGTTGCCGGCGCGGACCCGGCCGATGCGCAGCTTGCGGCCGACATGAAGCTCGAGGACGCGGGCTTCATCATGCGTCGCGCCGACACACCGGAGAAGATGGCGCAGCTCCGCAAGCTGCCGCGACACAAGTTTGCCACGCGCGTAGGCAAAACCGGGCGGTATTACATCTGGGCCGACCCGGAGACATGCCAGTGCGCCTTCGTCGGAACCGAGCGCGCATTCCAGGCGTACCGGGACATGCAGCGGGCAGGGCTGCCGCAGCCCGACAACGTGCCGGCGCGGGACCGCGGCAACGCGCCGATGGAGATGATGGTCCACGACATGGACATGGACGCGGGCATCAACGTGCCCGACGGCGACCTGATCGATTATCAGTTCTGAGGCTTGCAGGCAGACTCTCCCGCGGTCATTCCGGGGCGGCCCGAAGGGCCGAGCCCGGAATCCAGTTTCAAAGGGACTTTCTCCTGAACTGGATTCCGGGCCCGCCGCCGTAGCGCGTCGAAGACGCGCGTGAACGCGCTTATGGCGCCGTCCCGGAATGACCGGGGGAGAGTTTTCAGAAGCCCGCTACCGCTCCTGCCCGTCGCGGAATTCGCGCTGGAAGATGTCGCCGAGCGTGACGTACTGGAAGCCGTTGAGGCGGCCGACCGGGTCGAGCTTCTTCATGTCGATGTACGCGCCAGTCATGCAGGCCGGATCGACATGCATGTAGACCACCTCGCCGATCACCAGCGGATGGCGGTTCGGCCCAAGCTCGATCACCTGGTGCAGCTTGCACTCGAAATGGATCGGCACCTCCTTCACCCGCGGCGGCGCAATCTTCACGCACGGGATCGGCGTGAGCCCGGTCACCTCGAACTCGGAGTCCTCCTCGGGGATGCCGTTGGCCGAATCCACCATCTCCTTCCACACCGGCTGGGTCACCACGTTGAAGCAGAACTCGCCGTTCGCCCGCACGTTCTTCAGCGTGTGCTTCTCGCTGCCGTCGGGATTGCGGGCGATGGTGAGCGAGATCATCGGCGGGATCACGCAGACCACGGTGAAGAACGAGAACGGCGCGAGGTTGGCAACACCGTCGGCGTTGATCGTCGACGCCCAGCCGATCGGCCGCGGCACCACCGCACCGGTGAGAAGCCGGTAGATCTGGCGCTTGTCGGTGGTCTGCGGATCGTATTCGAGCATGGGGACCTCGGTTCCGGGAACCGAAAGCCTAGCGCGGATCGGACTGGCGCGAAAAGCCGCCGATGCCGCAGCGCCGGTCTGGAATCGGGACCGCAATGATGGGATGGTGTCGGCCGCGATTCGCGTCCAGGGGCCGACGCCCGAACGCGGCCGCCGCACGAAACCGCAACTCGAAGGGAGAACCAGACATGCGACTTCCGGCCGTACTCAAGGGGGCGCTGGCCGCGCTGACCATTCTCTTTGCCGCGGGGCTTTCGTCCGCGCACGCCGACAGCGGCACCATTTCGCTGACGATCTACAAGGGCGGTTGGTTCATCGGCGGTTCGGCCGGCGGCGGCACGCTGACGTTCCGCGGCCGGACCTATCAGCTCTCGGTCGGCGGCATCGACTACGGCCTGGTGTTCGGCGGCTCGAAGACCGTGCTGCGCGGCCGGGTGACCAACATCTTCCGGCCCTCGGATGTGGCCGGCGTCTATGGCGCGGCCGGCGCGGGGCTTGCGGTCGGCGGCGGCGCGCGCGCGATCGTGCTCGCCAACCAGAAGGGCGCGGTGCTGGAGCTTGCCGGCCGGCAGGTCGGGCTGATGGCGAACGCCGACCTGAGCGGTCTTGCGATCACGATGCGTTAGGACCCCGCAACAATTTGGGATGCTGCGGGCGGGCCGTGCGGCCCGCCCGTCTTGTTTCAACAGCCACCCCACTCATCCATCGGGATGACGCACCGCCCTGCCGGCCGGACTAGGTTTTGCGCGACCGAACGCCGGGAGGCCTGTGATGCGACGGAACCGCATATCGCTGACTATCGTCTGGTTCGGACTGATCGCCTGGCCGGCCTCCGACGCCGCGGCAGAAAAAATACGCGGCCCGGAAACCTGCACGTCGGGGAAGTACGGCCGCACCATCGGTGGAAAGCAATTCATGTGCTCGACCAAATGCACCGTGACGGTCACCGAAACCACCTGCAACCCCAACTGTTCGACCACGGTGCGCAACGAGACCACCTACAAGGACTGCACCGAGGCGTCTGCGGGCAAACCGTCGACCAGGAACTACGGCGTCAGGCCGCAGGGCGGCATCCTCGAAACCGAGCGCGGAATGGGCGGAGGAGGGCCGGGGCCAGCCGGTCAACCGGTGCGACCGCCGGCTCCGCGGGCTCCGGTGCTGCGCTAGAGTCGGATTCATTTTGCGCGGGGTAAGCCGTCGTCATGGCCGGGCATAGCCGTCCGAAGGGCGGCGTCGCTTCGCTCGCCCGTAGCCGTCCGAAGGACGGCGTCGCTTCGCTCGCCCGTAGCCGTCCGAAGGACGGCGTCGCTTCGCTCGCCTATGGTCCCGGCCATCTCGCTTAGGCGGGCACCGTGCGTCCCTAATCGAGATGCGCGGGTCCGCGCATGACGGGGAGATAGCGGCGCAAGCCAACCGGAAGCCGCGCTCGAACGCGGTCCGCTTCAATCCGAAAACGCGATCGCGAGGCCGAACAGGGTGAACGGCAGGCCGAGCAACGCCGAGGTCATGAACACGACGAGCGCAACGTCGCTCAGCCGCCGGATCAGCACGACGCCTGAGGACAGCAGCGCCAGCATCGAGGAGAGCATCGCCAGCAGCAGCCACGGCACCTGATCCAGCGGTACGTTCTCCCAGTTCTGCAAGACGGCCATGGCCATCAGCGCGATCGCGAGCGCGGCCAGTGCCGCGCCGAAGGCCGCGATGCAGCGCAGCGCCCGGTGAGGCCGGTTAACGGCGGCGCGGGCTGACGCGTCGCTGACGTCCTGGTGCATCGACATTCCCTGACCTTATCCATCCTGCCACGGCCTTGCGGCGGGTGCATGCACGCCGCATCATTGCGGTAAACAACGCACCTGGGGAGGTTCGCATGAAACGCACGATCGTTGCGGCCTGCGCGCTGGCCTTTGCCGCGCTGTCCGGCGGCGGTGCATCCGCGCAGGGCAAGAGCCTCAAGGAGCGGCTCGCCGGCACCTGGCACTTCGTCATCGCCGAGGTGACCGCGCCCGACGGCACGAAGTCGTTTCCGTTCGGCCCCAAGCCCCGCGGCATGGTGATCTTCACGCCGGAGGGCGACTTCATGCAGATCCATATCGTCGCCGAGGTGCCGAAGATCGCCAACGGCAACCGGCTCAACGCCAGCCCTGAGGAATACGCCGGCATCATGCGCGGCACCATCGCCCAGTTCGGCACCTACACGGTGGACGAGGAGAAGAAGCAGTTCACGATGAAGTTCACCGCGTCGACATTCCCGAACTGGGAGGGCGTGTCGCAGACGCGCTCGATCGACAAATTGACCGACGACGAGTTCATCAACACCAACCCGCAGGTCGGGGCGGGACGGGGGAGCGCGTACAATCTCTACAAGCGGGCCAGGTAGCGGCGAAGCGGCACCTTTGCGCCGCGGCCGCGAATGCGGTTGATTGGGGACCATGCCCGACGCCGCAGGCCCCCTCGGATTGTTTTTGAGTGCCTTCCTGTCGGCGACGCTGCTGCCGGGCTCATCGGAGGTGGCGCTCGTCGTCTTGCTGGCGCTCGCAAAGCACGATCCGGCGCTGCTGATCGCAGTCGCCACCGTGGGCAACGTGCTCGGCTCGGTCGTGAACTGGGCACTCGGGCGGTGGCTCGCGCATTTCTCCGGCCGGCGCTGGTTTCCGATCGACGAGAAGGCCTATGCGCGGGCGGCCGGCTGGTACAACCGCTTCGGCGTCTGGTCGCTGCTGCTTGCCTGGGTGCCGGTGATCGGCGATCCGCTGACCGCGGTGGCCGGCGCGTTGCGCGTGCCTTTCGTGCGCTTCGTTGTCCTGGTCACAATCGGCAAGGCCGCGCGCTATGTGTTCATCGTGCTGGCAGTCGCGGGCTGGACGGCCTGGTGAGCATGGCACCCTTGTCCGCTCCCGGTTTCGACGGCGTATGATCCGGGCTAGGCTGTTGTAACTGCTGTAGCCCACATGGAGCGAAGCGGAATGCGGGATCGGTCCCGGATTTCGCTTCGCTTCATCCGGGCTACGCTGCCGGATTTTTGCGGAGACGACATGGCGAACGAAGCACCTGCCGGATATCTGCCGGGCGACCCCCGTTACGGGCTGAGCGGGGAGTCGCTGAAGACATATTATCGAACGAAGGCGGCCCAGTGGGCGATCTATTGCTGGGATAAGGCGGGCACGGCGGAGACGCGGCGCGGCCTCGTTGCGGAGCAGAAGAGCTACGTCAAAAACTTCGGCGAGCGCGTCATCGGCTACGGCCATTTCCTGTCCGACGACGGCCGCGAGACGCTTGGCACGTCGTTCTTCATGCAACTCGACGACCGCGCGGCGGCCGATGCATTCGTCGCCAACGAGCCGCTGAGCAAGGCCGGTGTCTACCAGCGCGTCGAAATTCATCGCTGGTCGAACAGCTTCCAGAAGCGCGCGGCCGACTACCGCCGCAAGGGGCTGCAGCAGTTTCTCTGCACCGGGCCCAAGACCGGCACGCCGGAGTTTTTCCGCCAGCATCTGCACGACCACGAGTCATACTTCGCGTCGTACGGTGACAGCTTCATCTTCCGCGGACCGATCCGCTCGGCCGACGGCGCGGACAACATCGGCACCGCGCTGCTGCTGGAACTTCCCGACCGCGCGGCGGCGGACAAGTTCTGGAACAACGAGCCGTTTGCCAGGAACGGCGGCTACGCGCGCGACGCGCGCATCGTGCGCTGGGTGTTCGGCGACTGACAAGCGAAGCAATCGCGGGCTTTTTATTACATCGCGCCGTGCGCGATCGCGGTCGTGATCCACTGGCCGATGCTGCGAAAAGGAATTGTAGGTGGGCCAAGGCGCGTTAGCGCCGGCCCCACCAATTCTTGCTCAGTGCGACGCGGTGGGCACGCCGCTTCCGCCTTCGCGCGGCGCGGTTCGGCGGACAAGTCGCGGCTTTTCCCACCCTAGGCTTGCCGCGATGCGCTCAAGTGCTGACCCCGCGATTGTAGGCGTCGATCAACTGGTTGTAGTCGCGCATCAGGCGCTGCGGCGAGCCCTCGACCATCCAACCGCTGCCGGCGTTGAGCATCATCCGGTCGCCCTGGCTGTACGGCGTCTTGTCGCGGATCCGCCGCATCAGCTGCTTGCCCGAGGTGAGGAACGTCTTGGCGTTGCCGATGAACATCGAGCCGATCTTGATGTCGCCGTCCGCGCCGGAGGCCTGCTCGGCCGCCTTGACCGCGGCTTCGTAGTCGTTGAGCGCCGCCGTCAGCGCTGACAGGTCGGGCTTGTCGGCCTCCTGCGTGCGCAGCACGCGCTTGGCGTGGATCATCAGCGCCTGGACGTGATAGCGCGCCTTCTTGCCCTCCTTCTGCTCGATCTCGGCCAGGCGCTCGGCCGCGCGCCGGTCGTTGACGGCTTCGACGCCGCCCCGCAGCGCCTTGTCGGCGCTCGCGAACTCGTTCCACGCAGCGACCAAGCGCGGATGCATGGTCTTGCCCTTGGCCATCCGGTCGTCCTTGTAGTTCTCCTGCGAATAGTAGTCGTCGGCCTCCTTCAGGAGCGGCTCGAGCCTGCCGACGGCCTCGGCGTAGGCGGATGCCGCGGCTTCGATCGCCGCGTCGCGCGGCTCGAGCGCATTGGCCTTCTGGACGTTCTTCTTGCAGTCGGTCGTGTCGTAGATCGTGTAGGTGCCGTAGATGATCCGCTCCTTGCCGGTCGGGCCGCTCTGGGCCGCCCAGCTGAAATAGCGCCGGCGCGACTCGTAGGAGCGCTCCGAGAGACGGTTGATGCAGCCGACATAGGCGTTGACTTTTTCGGTCAGCGACGACGTGCCCGATGCTGCAGACAATGGTGCGCGTGACGCCGACATAGGCGTTGACTTTTTCGGTCAGCGACGACGGCGGCGCGATCGGCGAGGGCGGGGGGGAGGACGGCGGCTGCGCCGGCAGCGAGGACGAATGCACGGACCGGATTCATGTTGGCGTCTCCCATTCCAAACGGCTGCGCCTGGGTTGCCAGACGACGAGGATTGGTCGCGCGAGCGCCATTATCGGTTCGAGGCGAGCGGCGGCGAAGGTAGCCTGCTACGCTTGGTTGGCGCGCGTTCCGCGAACGTCCGCGTCGGATTTCCGCCCGACGAAGAACACGTAACCGTAAGCGTCGGCAAAGCGCCGGCGGATGTCGATCTCGCGCTCGGCCATGCGCACGACGTCAAGCGCCGCGTCGTTGCCCCGGTACCGGGCGAACAGCGCCGGCAGCTTGGCCTGCATCGGCGTGTAGTAGGACTCCCACCAGTCGCGGTCGGGCAGCGTGAAGTGACCGACGGGCGTGTAGCCGCTGGCGTAGAGCCGCGCGAGAACGGCGGCGGTGCCGGTCATCGCCGGGTAGCCCTCGGCGAAGAACGCGGCCGCTTCCGCCGGCGGGTCCGGCACGAGCCAGACCAGCTCGCTCACCGCGAGGAAGCCGCCCGGCCGCAGAAAACGCCGCCACGCCGCGAGCGCGTTGTCGAAACCCATGATGTAGGCCGCGCCCTCCGACCAGATCAGGTCGAAGCTTTCGGGCGCGAACGGCAGGCGGTTCATGTCGGCTGCGACGATGGCGATGCGGCTGGCGACGTCTGCGGCGTCCGCGCGTGCCTTCAGCTCGTCGAGGTACTCGCGGCTGGTGTCGACCGCAGTGATCGTGCCGCCGGTGGCGCTCGCCAGCGCCACCGTCTGCATGCCGGGGCCGCAGCCGATGTCGAGGATCGCCGGCCGCGCCGGCAGGCCGCGGCACAGCGTCAGCGTCTTCCGCGTGCTTGCGTCGGAGCCCGGTCCTTGCCGCGGCAGGCCGCGCTGCACGTCGAAGAAGATTTCGTGAAGAAGGACGTCGTCGCTCATCCGGACATTCCGGCCGCAATATGCAGCGCATGCGATGGGCCGGGCAACGCGACACCATCGCACGCGCCGCATGTCGCCGGCGTGAGCGCATCGATGATTCACGTTGTCAAACAGCCCGGCAGCCGCCTTCGCTCGCGATAGCGCGTCGAAGACGCGCGTGAACGCGCTGGTGGCGAGCTCCGGCGCGCCAAGGACAAGCGTCAGCGTTCCGGGAAATCATCGGCACCCGGCCGCCGTTCGTCCTGTCCGCCTCGAAACAGATCGAGGAGGGTGAAGCGCCGCAAAGCGCTGGTGCGGAAACCGCCGCACCCGGTGGCCACCTTGCGGTCAGGCCGGTCCCTTCATCGGAAGGGACCGCCGGCCCATGACGCGGGCCGGCGCGCCTTGCGGCGCTTCACCGCGGTGATTTTCGCGGGGCCTGG
>JAIESI010000156.1 GCA_019746135.1 Xanthobacteraceae bacterium | reverse complement strand
CTTCCCACAAGCCCGGCCAGGTTGAATACGCGCTTGGGGACGATCTCGCCGCGGTCCACTTCGGCAAGGGCGATCAATTGGCCCGAAGCCGTGACATAAACCGTTCCGCGAAAGATGGGGGCATCCCGTCCGCGCAACAAAACGGCTTGGCCTCGGTGAAGCCTCGCCGCGTCTCCCCGGCTGATGGCCAGCGCCGGGATGTCGTCCAGCGCGGTCTCGACGGGGAGGATTGCGTCGGCGAGGCTACCCTCGCCAGCGGCTGCTCTATGGCACAGCCCGGTGAGCTGTTCCAGCGAAATCATGGCATTTTCGCCGAACGAACCGACCGCTTGGCGCCGTAAGGCCTTGATATGGCCCAGACATCCGAGCGCCCGGCCCATGTCGCGGGCGAGCGACCGGACATAGGTGCCCTTGCCGCATTCGGCGCGGAATTCGGCGTGGTCGGCGTCGGGGGTGTTAACCAGTTCCAGCCGGTGGATCTCGACCGGCCGGGCCGCGAGCTCGACCGTCTCGCCGTCGCGGGCGAGGTCGTAGGCGCGCTCGCCGTCGACCTTGATGGCGGAATAGCGCGGCGGCACCTGGGAGATGGTTCCGGTGTAGGACGGCAGCAGCGCTTCGATCGCCTCGGGCGAGGGGCGGGCGTCGCTGGTGGCGGTGACCGCGCCCTCGGCGTCGTCGCTGTCCCGCTCTTCGCCCCAGCGCACGGTGAAGCTGTAGGTCTTGCGGCCGTCCATCACGAACGGGACGGTCTTGGTCGCCTCGCCGAGCGCAATCGGCAGGCAGCCCGAGGCGAGCGGGTCGAGCGTGCCGGCATGGCCCGCGCGCTTGCAGGCGAACAGCCGCTTGATCGCGCCGACGGCCTGCGTCGACGTCATGCCCACCGGCTTGTCGAGCACGATCCAGCCGTGCACGTCGCGCTTCTCGCGGCGAAACTGCCGCGGCTTCTGTTTTGCCGGACTGGTTGACGGCGCAGGCGGCGCTGCGGGCGAATCGTCGTGGGTCATGGTTCTTCTTCGTCGCGCTTGAGGTCGCGCTGGACTTCCGGTGTTCGCAGAAGCTTGTCGATCCGTTCCGCCTCGTCGAATCGCTCGTCGGCGCGGAAGCGGATGTCGGGAGCAAATTTCAGGTTGACGCGGTGCGCGATCTCGCCGCGCAGATAGCGCTTGTTGCGGTCGAGCGCCTCGATCACAGCTTTGATGTCGCGGCCGCCGAGCGGCATCACGTAGATCGTCGCCATGCGAAGGTCGGGCGACATCCGCACCTCCGGCACGGTGACGAGGTGGCCTTCGAGCACGGGATCGTGCACGTCGCCGCGCGTCAGCATGTCAGACAGTGCGTGGCGAATGAGCTCGCCGACGCGGAGCGCGCGCTGCGAGGGGCCGGCTTGCGATTCGCGATCGCGATGACGTCCACGGGCCATGACAAACAAAGCTCAGCGCCGGCCCCAGGCCGGCTTCAATCCGGTTCTGCGTATTGGCGGTGGAGGGTTTCGCGCCGGCCTGAGATTTGGACTCAGAGCGAGCGTTGCACCGTCTCCACCCGGTAACATTCGATCACGTCGCCCTGCCGCATGTCCTGGTAGTTCTCGAAGGCCATGCCGCATTCCATTCCGGCCGTCACCTCGCGGGCGTCGTCCTTGAAGCGCTTGAGCTGCGAGAGCTTGCCTTCGTGGACCACCACGTTGTCGCGGATAAGGCGGACGCCAGCGCCGCGCTCGACCTTGCCGTCGGTGACGCGGCAGCCGGCGACCTTGCCGACCTTCGACACGTTGAAGACCTCGAGGATCAGCGCGTTGCCGAGCATGGTCTCGCGCCGCTCCGGCGTGAGCAGGCCGGACATGGCTTTCTTCACGTCGTCGACGAGATCGTAGATGATGTTGTAGTAGCGGATTTCGATGCGCTGGTGCTCGGCTGCCTCGCGCGCTTCCTTGTGGGCGCGAACGTTGAAGCCGATGATGGCGGCGCCTGAGGATTCCGCCAGCGTGACGTCGGATTCGGTGATGCCGCCAACGCCGGAATGGATGATCCGGGCGCCGACCTCGTCTGTGCCGAGCTTTTCCAGCGCGCCGGCGATGGCCTCGAGCGAGCCCTGCACGTCGGTCTTGATGATCAGCGGGAAATCCTTGCGGCCCGACGTCTTGAGCTGCGACATCATCTGCTCGAGCGAGCCGCGCATGCCGGTCGCGTGTGCGGCGCTCTTTTCGCGCTTCTGGCGGACACGGTAGTCGGTTAGCTCGCGGGCGCGTGCTTCGCTCTCGACCACTGCGAGACGGTCGCTCGCTTCGGGCGTGTCGGCGAAGCCCAGCACCTCGACGGGGACCGAAGGACCGGCCTCCTGCACCGGATGACCGGTGTCGTTGACCAGCGCGCGGACGCGGCCCCAGGCCGCACCGGCGACGATAATGTCGCCGACATGCAGTGTGCCGCGCTGCACGAGCACGGTGGCGACCGGACCGCGGCCGCGGTCGAGCTTGGCTTCGATCACGGTGCCTTCGGCCGCACGCTCCGGGTTGGCCTTGAGGTCGAGAATTTCGGCTTGCAGGCCGATCATCTCGAGCAGCTTGTCGATGTTGGTCTTCTTGGTCGCCGAAAGCTCGACGTCGACCACTTCGCCGCCCATCGACTCGACCTGCACTTCGTGCTGCAGCAGGTCAGTGCGTACGCGGGTCGGATTGGCGTCAGCCTTGTCGATCTTGTTGATGGCGACGATCATCGGCACCTTGGCCGCCTTGGCATGATTGATCGCCTCGACCGTCTGCGGCATCACGCCGTCGTCGGCCGCCACCACCAGCACCACGATATCGGTGACCTTGGCGCCGCGGGCGCGCATCGCCGTGAACGCGGCGTGGCCCGGCGTGTCGATGAAGGTGATCTTGCCGTGCGACGGCGATTCCACCTGATACGCGCCGATGTGCTGGGTGATGCCGCCGGCCTCGCCCCCCGCCACGTTGGTTGAACGGATCGCGTCGAGCAGCGAGGTCTTGCCGTGGTCGACGTGGCCCATGACGGTCACGACCGGAGCGCGCGGAGCAAGATGCGCCGGATCGTCGGCGACGTCGAACACGCCTTCCTCGACGTCGGCTTCGGCGACGCGCTTGACGGTGTGGCCGAGCTCCTCGGCGATGAGCTGGGCAGTGTCGGCGTCGATCACGTCGTTGATCGTCGCCATCTGGCCCTGCCTCATCAAGTACTTGATTACGTCCACCGACCGCTCGGACATGCGGTTGGCGAGCTCCTGGATGGTGATCGCCTCCGGGATCGTCACCTCGCGCGAGATCTTTTCGCGCGGCTCGTTGCCCATCAGGGCCTTGTGACGCCGCTGCTCGCGGCGATGGAACGAGGCGTTGGAACGCTCACGAACTTCGTCGGTGTTGAGTGCATTCACGAGGGTGAGGCGGCCGCGGGGACGCTCCGTCGCGGTCTGGGCCGCGCGGGTCGGCCGCTTCGGCGGCGGCGCAGGACGCATGGCGCCGCCGGGACCGCGGCGGAACTTCGGTGCCTCTTCTTCTTCGGCTTCGAGTTGCGGACGGGCGCCTGGACGCGTGCCGGGGCGTGCAGCCGCCGCCGCCGCCGTCGTTGTCGTCGTCGCGGTCTTCGCAGCCTCGCCTTCGCCAAAACGCTTCTTCGCGACTTCGTCGGCCTTCTTCTTGGTTTCTTCGTCGTGCTTCCGGCGGTCGTCTTCCTCCCGCTTGCGGGCTTCGGCCGCCTCGCGTTCGGCCTTTTCGATCGCTTCGCGCTGCGCGCGGATTTTTGCCTCTTCCTCGGCGATCTTGCGCTCTTCCGCCTCGCGCAGCCTCGCATCGCCCAGCGCATGGGCGCGGCGGTTGCGCTCTTCTTCGGTCAGGGTGCGAAGGACGACGCCGGACGACTTCGGCGGCGGCGCGGCCGGTGCGGGTGTCGCCGTTGTGGGTTTGCCCGCCGATGGCTTGCCGGCGGGTGGGCCGGGACGCTTGGCGCTGGGCGCGGCAACTGGCGCTGCGGCCGGAGCCGGGGGGGGCGCCTCGGGCTTGCCGTCGGTGGCGAGGCGGCGTTTCTTGACCTCGACAACCACTTGCTTGCTGCGGCCGTGGCTGAAGCTCTGGCGCACGGTACCGGTCTCGGTGCGCGGCTTCAGCGACAGCGTCGACTTGCCGCCGACGCTCAGCGTCTTGCCGTCAGGGGTCTTGGTGTCAGCCATTCAGTCCCGATTCCTGTCAGTTCCGTGTGCCAGTGCCGCCACGTCCGTCCGGTTCGCCGGTCCGGAAGCGCTCAAAGCGCGCTAAACGCGCCAAAAACGTGTCATTGGCAGGCCCGGCAATCAGCGCTGCATGTACCACATTTGACCGGCCCAATGCCAAATCCAATTGGGCGGTCGTGAAGGTTCTGACCGTGATTATACGGTCCGCGTCCGGGCGATGCCGCAGCGCACCAGCAAGCTTTCCGACGCCGTCGGTTGCGGCATCGGAGGCATGGATCAGGCCCACGATCCGATCATGTGCGCTCTCCTGGGCAATCGCCGCCTCGACCTTGGCAAATCCGGTCAGAACCAGCCCGGATTTGCCCGCGATCGACAGCGCGTCGAGCGTGCCCGACAGCAGAAGGCTTTCGGTCATGTCCGCCAGCTCCGCCGTCACGCGGACGTCGCGCTTGAAGCCGCGTGCGAACACGTTGCGCGAGACCGCGTCCTTGAGCGTTTTCCTATCGGCCGTGATCCAGAGCCCGCGGCCCGGCAGCTTGCGCTTGAGATCGGGCACCACGCCGTCGGGCCCGACGACGAAGCGGATCAGGTCGCCGACCGGCTTCACCTCGCGGGTGACCGCGCACAGGCGCTCGGCGCCGGGGCGGCCCTTGTGCGGCCCGGCATCGAGCTCCTCCGGTTGCGCGTGCGCCAGCATCGCTTCGATCGCTTCTCGTTCAAGCCGGCGTTGCCGCGGCTTCTTCCGGTTGGGCCTCGGCCGCGGGTTGGGCGAGATCGGCCTCGGTGACCCAGCCGGCCTTGAGACGGGCCTGCATGATCATCGCCTCGGCCTCCTCGCGGGACAGGTCGTGACCTTCGAGGATACCCGGCTCGCGCTTGCTCTCGCCGTCCTTGCGCTCGGTCCAGCCGGTCAGGTCGTCGGTGGCGCAACCGGCCAGGTCCTCGACCGTCTTGACGCCGTTCTCGCCGAGCTTGACCAGCATCGCCGTGGTGACGCCGGGCACCTCCTTGAGCGCGTCCTCGACGCCGAGCCCCTTGCGCTTGGCATCGAGCTCGCCTTCGATCTTGGCGAGATACTCGGTGGCGCGGGCTTGCAGCTCGCGCGCCGTGTCCTCGTCGAAGCCCTCGATGCCGGCGAGCTCCTTCTCGTCCACCATCGCCAGCTCTTCGATCGAGGCGAAACCTTCCGACGCGAGCAGCTGACCGACCACCTCGTCGAGGTCGAGCGCCTCCATGAACATCTTGGTGCGCAGCTGGAACTCGGCCTGACGGCGCTCCGACTCTTCCTGCTCGGTGAGGATGTCGATGTCCCAGTGGGTGAGCTGCGAGGCGAGCCGCACGTTCTGGCCGCGCCGGCCGATCGCAAGCGACAGCTGGGCATCCGGCACGACAACTTCAATACGCTCGCGATCCTCGTCGAGCACGACCTTGGCGACTTCGGCCGGCGCCAGCGCGTTGACCACGAAGGTCGCGATGTCGGGCGACCACGGGATGATGTCGATCTTCTCGCCCTGCAGCTCGTTCACCACCGCCTGCACGCGCGAGCCGCGCATGCCGACGCAGGCGCCGACCGGATCGACCGAGGAATCCCGCGAAATCACCGCGATTTTGGCGCGCGAGCCCGGATCGCGGGCCACCTCCTTCACCTCGACGATGCCGTCGTAGATTTCCGGAACCTCCTGCGCGAACAGCTTCGCCATGAACTGCGGATGCGTGCGGGAGAGGAAAATCTGCGGGCCGCGCGGCTCCCGCCGCACGTCGTAGATATAGGCGCGGACGCGATCGCCGTTGCGCAGCGTCTCGCGCGGCAGCATCTCGTCGCGGCGGATGATCGCCTCGCCGCGGCCGAGATCGACGACGACGTTGCCGTATTCAACGCGCTTGACGATGCCGTTGACGATGTCGCCGATGCGGTCCTTGTATTCCTGATACTGCCGGTCGCGCTCGGCCTCGCGCACCTTCTGCACGATCACCTGCTTGGCCGACTGCGCGGCGATGCGGCCGTATTCCAGCGGCGGCAGCGTGTCGGCGATGGTGTCGCCGACCTGCGCCGCGGGATTGCGCTTCTTGGCGTCCTCGACGCTGATCTGGTTCGACGGGTTCTCGACGTTGTCGACCACCAGCATGTGGCGGGCGAGGCGGAGCTCCCCGGTCTTGGGATTGATCTCGGCGTGCACGTCGGTCTCGGCGCCGTAGCGCGACCGCGCCGCCTTGGCGATGGCATCCTCCATCGCGGTGACGACGATCATGCGGTCGATGGATTTTTCGCGGGCGACTGCATCCGCGATCTGCAACAGCTCGAGCCGGTTGGCGCTGACAGCCATCGCTCATTCTCCTTCGTGCTGGGCGCGGTTCCGGTGCTTGCCGGGTCCGCGCGGAAACGGGTTTTGGGGGTGTGATGGATCGGGATGACGGGCCGATGCCGGCTCGTTGTCGTTGAACGCCGGCTGCGCGCGCTCGGCCTGCTTGCCGCGGCGGAGCGCCTCCGCAACCAGCGCGTCGGTGAGCACGAGCTTGGCCTCGGCCATGTCCTCGATCGGCAGCATGACGTCGGCGGGCTCGCCCGCCGGCGCGTCGTCGCGATGGATGCGCGCGAGATGGCCTTCGGTGCCGAGCAACTGGCCGCGGAACCGCTTGCGTCCAACGGCTGCCACCGCCATCTCGATCTTCACCAGATTGCCTGCGTAGCGTTCGAAATCCGATTGCCGCACCAGCGGCCGGTCGATGCCGGGCGACGACAGTTCCAGCCGGTAGGCGCGGTCGATCGGATCGGTCGCGTCGAGCACCGGCGACAGCGCGCGCGAGCAGGCCTCGCAATCGTCGATCGTCATCGTGCCGTCGGGCCGCTCGGCCATCACCTGCACGGTGCAGCCGTCGAGACCCGACACGCGTACGCGCACGAGGCGATAGCCCAGGCTTTCCAGCACAGGCTCGACCACGGCCGCGACACGCGCCGCAAGGCCCGGTTCGACGATCAGGCGCTTTTCGGCGCCTTCAGCCGCAATATGCGTCTCGATGCCTTCGGTCATCCGTCCGCTTTGGTGCCTGTAACCCTCGGGTTTTTCGCGCTTTTTTTAACCCGCGCCCCACAGGGGCGACCAGGTAACAAAAAAGAGCGGGTCCCGGGGGGCCCACTCTCAAAATCCGATCGGATCATCCGATCGTTATGAGATGTCATAACAGACAGCCGGAATATAGCGGATTTTCATTGCTTTGCAAGGGCATGGACAGGCTGAGGATTGGCTAACGGTTCCTTTAGAAAGCCTGCCTAACGTGGACCCGAGGACCGGTGCGTGAACTGCCGGCAGGAAATATTTTTTATGTCCGCGTCTGCGTCCCTGATCCCCGAGCTCGAAGACGTCATCCAGCACGGCTCGGCCGAGCGGCGCGCCAAGACGGTCAAGCGCATCGCCAACCTGTTCGTCGACGGCGCCCCAAGCTTCAACGAAGACCATATCGGGCTGTTCGACGACGTGCTCTGCCGTCTCGTCGTCGAAATCGAGGCCAAGGCGCGCTCGGAAATGGCGCAAACGCTCGCCGCGCTTCCCAACGCGCCGACCGAACTGATGCACGCGCTCGCGCGCGACGAGAATATCGAGGTCGCGGGCCCCGTCATCGCGCAATCGCCGCGGCTTCGCGAAAGCGAGCTGGTCGAGCTTGCGAAAACCAAGGGACAGGAGCATCTCGCCGCCATCGCCGGCCGCGCCGACATCGGCGAGGCGGTGACCGACGTGCTGGTGCGGCGCGGCAGTCCCGCAGTGGTGGCGACCGTCGCCGATAACCAGTCGGCGAAGTTCTCCGACGGCGGCTTCTCGGCGCTGGTAAAGCGCGCGGAGGACGACGAGGAGCTCGCGCAGCGGGTCGGCTCCCGGCCGGACATTCCGGCGCATCTGTTCCGCGAGCTTCTGGTGCGCGCCACGGCGGTGGTGCAGCAGCGCCTGCTCGCGTCCGCCAAGCCCGAGACGCGCGCGGAAATCCAGCGCGTGCTCGACAAGATCTCCCGCGAATACGACAAGTCGGTTCCGGTGCGCGACTACACGGCGGCGATGCGGACCGTCATGGCCATGCATCAGACCAACGAGCTCGACGAGACCGAGCTCGCCAATTTCGCCAAGGACAAGAAGTTCGAAGAGACCGTCGCCTCGCTTGCCATGCTGTGCGGCATCCCGGTCGAGACTGCCGACCGCCTGATGGCGGGCGACCGGCCGGATCCGATTCTCATTCTGTGCAAGGCGGCGGGCTATGGCTGGGACACGGTCAAGGCGATCATCATGTCGCGGCCGACCCCCAAGGGCACGTCGACGCAATCGCTCGAGGACTCCTACGCCAACTACGAGCGGCTGTCGGCTTCGACCGCGCAGCGCGTGGTCCGGTTCTGGCAGGTCAGCCCGCCGGGCACAGACTGACGGACATCATCGCCGCCTGAAGACGAGGTAGCAGGGCGTGCGGCCTTCGCGCACGGCCTTGGCTTCGTAGCGCGTCCGGGTGAAGCCCGGCCACGGCTTGCGCCAGTCGTCGGCCTGCTCGGCGGTCCAGACGAAATCCGGCGATCGCGAGAGCCGCGCCAGCGTCCACTCGATGTATCCGGGAATATCGCTGGCGAAGCGGAATTCGCCGCCCGGCCTCAAGCTCCGCGCAATCGCTGCGACGCTCTTGTCCTGCACGAAGCGGCGCTTCCAATGCCGCCGCTTCGGCCACGGATCGGGATAGAGCAGGTCGAAGCGGCCAAGGCCCGCGGCGGGAAGCCAGGCCAGCATGTCGGTCGCATCGCCGTGATGCAGGCGGATGTTGTTGAGCTTGCGGTCATCGATCGCGGCGAGCGCCTTGGCCATGCCGTTGATGAACGGCTCGATGCCGATGAAGCCGGTGTCCGGATGGCTCGCGGCTTCAGCGATCAGATGCTCGCCGCCGCCGAACCCGCTTTCGAGGCGCACCTCGTGCGCATCGTCGAACAGCGAGCGCAAATCGGCGGGCGCGGGCGAGCCAAGATCGAGCGCAAGCTTCGGCAGCAGCGTGTCGAACAGCGCGGCCTGGCGCGGCTTCAGCGCGTGGCCCTTGCGCCGGCCGAAGAAAGCGCCTTGGCGATTGTGGCTTTCGCGGTCAACCATCGGTGTCATCGCCCGCGAAGGCGGGCGATCCAGTTCGTGGATACATACTGGATGCCCCGCTTTCGCGGGGCATGACAAGCCGAGAGTGGGTGAACAATTGTGCCTTTGCAAACGAAATGGCCGGGCAAGCCCGGCCATGACGTCGAGGTTTTGATTTTGGAGCTTACTTGAACGCGCTCTTGAGCTGGCTGACCAGGTTGGTCTGCTCCCAGGAGAAGCCGCCGTCCTTCTCGGGCGCACGGCCGAAGTGGCCGTAGGCCGCGGTGCGGCGGTAGATCGGCCGGTTGAGCTTCAGCGAGCGGCGGATGTTGGTCGGCGTCAGCCGGAAGATTTCCGGCAGCACCTTGGCAAGCTTGCGCTCGTCGATGTTGCTCGTGCCGTGGGTGTCGACCAGCACCGACATCGGATCGGCGACGCCGATCGCGTAGGCGATCTGGATCGTGCACTGGCTGGCGAGGCCCGCGGCCACCACATTCTTGGCGAGATAGCGCGCCGCATAGGCGGCTGAACGGTCGACCTTGGTCGGGTCCTTGCCGGAGAACGCGCCGCCGCCGTGCGGCGCATAGCCGCCATAGGTGTCGACGATGATCTTGCGGCCGGTGAGGCCGCAGTCGCCGTCCGGTCCGCCGACCACGAAGTTGCCGGTCGGGTTGACCAGGAAGTCCGACGATTTCTTCGGCATCCAGCCCTTCGGCAGCGCCGACTCGACCGCGTCTTCGATCAGGTCGCGGACCATGCCCGGCGTATACCTCTTGCCGTTGCGGCTCTTCTCGTTGTGCTGGGTCGAGACCACGACCTTGGTGCAGCCGATCGGCTTGTTGTTGACGTACTGCACGGTGACCTGGCTCTTGGCGTCGGGCTGCAGGTCGTGAAGCTGGTTGCTGCGGCGCTTGTCGGACAGCACCTTCAGGATCTTGTGGGCGAAGTAGATCGGGGCCGGCATGTAGGAGCCCTTCTCGTAGACCTCGCTCTCGGTGCAGGCGTAGCCGAACATCATGCCCTGGTCGCCGGCGCCTTCCTCTTCCTTGCCGTTCTTCTTCTTGGCGTTGACGCCCATGGCGATGTCGGGCGACTGGCCGTGCAGCAGCACCTCGACGTCGGCGCCGTGGTAGGAAAAGCCGTTCTGGTCGTAACCGATGTCCTTGACCACGCCACGGGCGATCTCGGTGATCAACTCGCGGTCGACGACCGACACGCCGTTGATGGTCTTGAACAGCTGACCGCGGCCTTCGCCGGCCACCACGATCTTGTTGGTGGTGCAGAGCGTTTCGCAGCCGAGCCGGGTGTTGATCTGGCTGTCATCGGCGATGCCGAGCTTCACATCCTTCTCGATGAAGGCGTCGAGGATGGCATCGGAGATCTGGTCGGAGACCTTGTCCGGATGACCTTCGGATACGGATTCGCTGGTGAACAGGAAGTTGGAGCGGGACACGTACAGTCTCCTGAAATGGCGGCAGCATGGGTCCGCCGGGCAAAGGCTGGCCCCTTTATGCAGCGTATGACAACCCGGTCAAGATGTGGGACGCCGTGGGCAAACGTTCCGGTCGTGCCCCACGGGCGCCCATCGGCGGCGATCAGCGCTTGTCGACCGCGGCAATCTGCTCAACCAGGTCGACGATGCGGCGGCGGAGCTTCGCGTCCTTGATGCCCATGAAGGCCTTGGTCAGCGCAAGTCCATCCGAGGTTGCCAGGAAGTCGGAGACGTAGGCGGGCGAGGGCGCCTCGCCGAAACCCTCATGCGACTGTCCGGGGATGTGGGGAGCCCCTTCGAAGAAGAACGACACCGGCACTTGCAGGATGTGAGCGATCTGCTGCAGGCGGCTTGCGCCGATCCGGTTCGCGCCCTTTTCGTATTTTTGCACTTGCTGGAATGTGAGGCCGAGCGCGTCGCCGAGCTTTTCCTGACTCATTCCCAACATCATCCGGCGCATCCGCACTCTTGCGCCCACGTGCTTGTCCGTAGGATTGGGCGCCTTCTTGGCCATCATGGGTGTTCTTAGCTCCGGTTCCTTCGACGAAACCCGTGTACTGCTCACAGATTAAACCCCTGCGCAATCGGTGAAATAGCCTTCGCGTGTCAGGACTCAACCCAGCGGGCAATGATGTCTGAAGCTTGTCCGCGAAATTGATTGTTTCGGGAAACCTCGATTTTCTCGGATTTAATACAGGTTCTGTTGGTTGCTGCCGGAGCCGCATACCATCGTAAGCTTATATGGGTCATCACCGCAGCGACATGTGCTCGATGCACGTGCCGCATTGCTGCGGCAATACGCCATCAAGCGCGGCGCGTGCGGCGGCGAATGAGAACTATCGCAGCAATTGCAATTGTCAGGAAAATCCCGGCATCGCCCGTGCGCGCGTAAAGCGGCGGGTCGATTCGCCGCGGCAGCTGCGCGTCGAGCACGCCTTCGCTGCCGAGCGGCAGCGAGCGCACGATGCGGCCGACCGGATCGATCACCGCCGACACGCCGGTGTTCGCGGCGCGCACCAGCGGCAATCCTTGCTCGATGGCGCGCACCTGCGCCTGGCGCAGATGCTGGTACGGACCGCTGCTGATGCCGAACCAGCCGTCGTTGGTGAGATTGAGCATCCAGCCGGGTCGCTCGCTGCCGGGCTGGGCTTCGCCTGGAAAGATGATCTCGTAGCAAATGAACGGCTGCATGCGCGGCGCGCGCGGCACATCCATCGCACGGCGACGATCACCCGGAATGAAGCCGCCGGGCAGCTTGGTGAGCTGCATCAGGCCGAGGCTTTCGAGAAAATTCTGGAACGGCAGGAATTCCCCAAAGGGGACAAGGTGCATCTTGTCGTAGACCGACAGGATCGTGCCGTCATGATCGATGACGTAGATCGAGTTGTACGCGCGCTCGATTTTCTGGCCCGGCGGCACCTCCGGTGCGCGGATTGCGCCGGTGATCAGCACCGTGCCCTGCGGCAGGAGCGAGGCGATCTGCGCCATCGCGTCCGGCTCGCGCGTCAGCAGGAACGGAAACGCCGACTCCGGCCAGATCAGGTGCGTTGCGTCGCGCACGCCCGAGGTCCGCGGACCGGTCGCGCGGTCCGACAGCTCGAGGTACTGGCTCATCACCCGCTGCTTGGCCCCATAGTTGAACTTCTCGTCCTGCGGCAGATTGGGCTGCATGATGCGCAGCCGCACGTTGTCGACGAACGCCGTCGGCGTGCGATGGAGCCGCCACGTGCCGTAGGCGGCCAGCGCGGCGAGCAGGATCAGGCCGAGCGCGAGCGGCAGCCACGGCCGCCGCGTGTCGCTGCGCTCGTCGAGCAGCACCGCCGGGCTTGCGAACACCGCGACCGTGACGAAGGTCAGACCCCAGACGCCGATCAGCGCCGCGCCTTGCGAAAGCGCAAGCGAGCCGGTGACCGCGTAGCCGTAGCTGTTCCAGGGAAAGCCGGTGAACAGGAAGCCGCGCAGCCATTCGGTCACGGTGAGCGCGACCGCAAGCGCAATGAGCCGCCCCGGGCCGCGCGTCCAGAGCATGCGCGCCAGCGCCAGCCCCAGCGCCGCGTAGCAGGCCATGAACGCAGGCAGCCCCGTGACCGCGAACGGCAACAGCCAGCCGAAGGCTTTGACATCGACCAGGAACGCGTGCCCGATCCAGTAGAGTCCCACCAGGTGATAGCCGAAGCCGAACCACCATCCGGCGACGGCCGCGCCCGGGATTCCGCCGAGCCGTCCGCCGGCGGCGCCGTCGGTGAGCCACACCAGCACCGGCAAGGTCAGGAACAGCACCGGCCAGGCATCGAGCGGCGGCATCGCCAGCGCCGAGCAGGCGCCCGCGGTGATCGCGACCAGCGCGCGCCGCCATCCCCAGCTCAGCACGATCCAGTGCGCGAGGCGCGTGATCGCCGAGCCGGATGATGTGCTGGTTTCGACGGCGGTCACGATTTGGGCGGCGTGCTGGTGTCGGCGGGCTGTTGCGGCGCTTTCGCCGCGTCGTCCGGTGCAGGCTCAGGCGCGGTCGCGGGCGTCAACGCAGGGCTCGCGGTCGTGTCGGTGGTGCTGTAGCGGCGGCGGCCGTCGCGGTCGCGCTCGATCCGCAGGTCCTTCCGGTTGTGGATGCGGACCTTCTTGATCCGGCGCGGGTCGGAGTCCAGCACCTCGATCTCGAAACCTTCTGGGCCCGGCACGAGCTCGCCGCGCAGCGGCAGCCGCCCGACCTGCGACATCAGATAGCCGCCGATGGTGTCGACCTCATCCGCCGCGTCGCCGACGTCGAACGCCACGCCGACGGCTTTGGTCACGTCCTCGAGCGTGGCGCGCGCATCGGCCACATACGATCCGTCGGCCTCGCGCACCACCGCGGGCAGTTCGTCCTCGTCGTGCTCGTCGGCGATGTCGCCGACGATCTGCTCGACGATGTCCTCCATCGAAACCAGGCCGTCGGTGCCGCCGTACTCGTCGACCACCAGCGCGAGATGAATGCGTGTCGCCTGCATCTTCTCCAGAAGATCGAGCGCCGGCATCGACGGCGGCACGAACAGCATCTCGCGCATGATCCTGGTCGACGACAGCGGCATCGCCAGATCGACGGCGTTGAGATCGAGCCCCGCGGCGCGCGGCTTCTTGCGCCGGGTGGGCTTGGTCGGATCGATCGCTGCTTGCGCCGCCATGAACGCAATCAGGTCGCGGATGTGCACCATGCCCAACGGATCGTCGAGCGTGTCGTTGTAGGCGACGAGCCGCGAGTGGTTTGCCTTCTCGAACACCTTCATCAGCTCGCCGAGCGCGATGTCCTGCTGGACGGCGATGATGTCGCCGCGCGGCACCATGACGTCCTCGATCCGGCGCCCGCGCAGCGCCAGGATGTTGCGGATCATGGTCCGCTCTTCCGGCGAGACGCCGGCCTCGCCGGGGCCGGCCGCTTCGAGCACGACCTCGATGTCGGCGCGGGTCGGGCCGTTTCGCCAGCCCAGGAATGCGCGGGCTATGCGCGCGAAAAAGCCTTCGCTCTCGCCGGCCATCGGCCGGGCGACCGGCACCGGGAGGTTGCGCTGTTCGTTCGGGGCGGCGGCCGGCTCAGCCGGCCGGCCCGGCACGTCGGATTGGGGCATGGCTCATTTCAGTTTGCGGTGAGGCGCGGCGCGTAGGGATCGGGCACCGCGAGACGTCTGAGAATGCGGCGCTCCAGGCGTTCCATCGTTTCGGCGTCGCGGTCGTTCTCGTGGTCATAACCGAGCAGGTGCAAGAAGCCGTGGACGGCGAGGTGGGCCAGGTGGTGGCCAAACGGCTTGCCCTCGGCCGCCGCCTCGCGAGCGGTCGTCTGATAGGCGATGACGATGTCGCCAATATATGGGGTCGGCGGGCGGAATTTGTCGGAAGTTTTTTTGCCGGCCTTTCCGGCCTTTGGCGACGGTTTGGCCGGCGCCGCCGGAAACGACAGCACATTGGTTGCCGTGTTCTTGCCCCGCCAGTCGCGATTGAGCGCCTTGATCGCCGAATCATGGCTGAGCACGATAGCAAGCTCGGCGGGGGCCGTAGAGGCGGCTTTCGCCGCGGCAAAAACCGCTTTGCGGACAACCGATTGGGCTGTGCGCTGCTTCTGCCACAGCTTGGAGCGGACGGCGATCTCGAGCGTGACGGGTTCCGTCCGGTTCCGTGGGGCGCGCGCGACCGGTTTGCGGCGGCGCTTTGGCGGGTGGCTCAATCCTTGACCCCGCGCCGGCGCGCCGCGTCGGCCTTGTCGTAGGCGGCGACGATCTTCGCCACCAGCTCGTGGCGGATGACGTCCTCGGCCCCGAACGTTGCGATGCCGATGCCTTCGACATTCCTCAGAAGCTGCGTCGCCTCGTGCAGGCCCGAGGTCTGGCCGGGCGGCAGATCGACCTGACTCGGATCGCCGGTGACGATCATGCGGCTGTTCTCGCCGATGCGGGTCAGCGCCATCTTCATCTGCATCGTCGTGGTGTTCTGCGCCTCGTCGAGGATGATGGCCGCGTTCGACAGCGTGCGGCCGCGCATGAACGCCAGCGGCGCGATCTCGATCTCGTTGGTCTGCATCGCGCGCTCGACGATGCGCGAATCCATCAGGTCGAACAGCGCGTCGTACATCGGCCGCAGATACGGGTCGATCTTCTCGCGCAGGTCGCCCGGCAGGAAGCCGAGCCGCTCGCCGGCCTCGACCGCGGGCCGCGAGAGAATGATCCGGTCCACCTCCTTGCGCTCGAACAGCGCCACGGCATAGGCGACCGCGAGCCAGGTCTTGCCGGTGCCGGCCGGTCCGATGCCGAACACCAGCGCGTTCTTGCGCAGCGCGCGGATGTAGGCGTCCTGCGCCGCGGTGCGCGCCCGCACCGGCCGCTTGCGCAGGTTGATCTCCTCGAAGCCGGGCCGCGCGGCCGCCTCGTCGAAGTCGAACAGCGAGCCTTGCGCGATGGCGAGCCTGATCGCCGCTTCGACTTCGCCGGACTGCAGGTCCTGTCCGCGCTTCACCTGCTCATAAAGCCCCTCGAGCACGCGCCGCGCCTGCTCGACCGCATCGCGCGATCCTTCCAGCGTGATGTGGTTGCCGCGCTGCTCGGCGACGACGCCGAGGCGGCGCTCGATCAGCGCCAGGTTCTGGCCGTACTGGCCGAACAACACCGAGGCGTGGCGATTGTCGTCGAAGGCGAGCACGGCCTGGGCGGGCGCGCCGTCCGAAGAGGGCACCAGTCCCTGGCCGGGTCCAAGCGATCGCAACGGCATCAGGCTCCCGAATCTTCAACGCGCAAGGGCTTCGACCGGCCGATGGTCCGCCTGCGCGGCCGCTTTGGCAAGGGCGTCGTCGCGTGCGCCGACAGGCGCGCTGACAAGCGTGCCGAACAGGCTGTTGGCACCGATTTCGGTGATGGTCACAGGCGCTATTTCACCGATCAAAGATGTCGGGCCCATGACCTGCACCGGCTGCAGGTAAGGCGAGCGGCCGACCACCTGGCCGCCGTGGCGGCCGGTCTTCTCGAACAGCACGTCGAAGGTCGCGCCCTGCTGGCTCGCCAGGAAGGCGGCCTGCCGGGCCTCGATATCGCGCTGCAGCCGTTGCAGCCGCGCGTCCTTCACGGTTTCCGGCAGTTGCTCCAGCTCGGCCGCGGGTGTGCCCGGCCGCGGTGAGTACTTGAAGGTGAAGGCGGTGACGAAGCCCACGTCGTCGACGAGCTTCATCGTGTCGTCGAAGTCGGCGTCGGTCTCGCCGGGGAAGCCGACGATGAAGTCCGAGGTGAACGCCATCCTCGGCTGCGCTGCGCGCAGCCGCTCGATCAGGCGAAGGTAGTCGACGCGGGTGTGGCGGCGGTTCATCGCCTCGAGCATGCGGTCCGAGCCCGACTGCACCGGCAGATGCAGTTGCGGCATCAGCGCGCCGAGGTCGCGATGCGCCGCGATCAGGCTGTCGTCCATGTCGCGCGGGTGGCTCGTGGTGTAGCGCAGACGTGCGGCACCAGGAATCTCCGCCAGCCGATGCAGCAGCCGTCCGAGGGTCGAGGCGTGGCCGCCTGCGTCCTCGCCGTGATAGCCGTTGACGTTCTGACCGATCAGCGTGATCTCGCGCACGCCCGCGTCGGCAAGCCGCTGCGCCTCCGCAACGATTTTTTCGACCGGCCGCGACACTTCGGAGCCGCGCGTGTAGGGCACGACGCAGAAGGTGCAGAACTTGTCGCAGCCTTCCTGCACGGTGACGAAGGCCGAGACGCCACGCTTGCGCGTCACAGCCTTGGTCGGCGCCGCGAGGTGATCGAACTTGTCCTCGACCGGGAACTCGGTGTCGACCACCTTGCCGCGCGTTGCGCGCTCGAGCATCTCCGGCAGGCGGTGATAGCTCTGCGGTCCGAACACCAGGTCGACGGTCGGCGCGCGCCGCACGATTTCCTCGCCCTCGGCCTGGGCGACACAGCCCGCGACCGCGACCTTGACGTCGCGGCCCTGCTGCGCCGCCTCCTGCTTGAGCACGCGCATGCGGCCGAGCTCGGAATAGACCTTCTCGGCGGCCTTCTCGCGGATGTGGCAGGTGTTGAGGATGATCAGGTCGGCGTCGTCCGGCGTCGCGGTCTCGACATAGCCCTGCGCGGCCAGCGTGTCCGCCATACGATGCGAATCGTAGACGTTCATCTGGCAGCCATAGGACTTGACGAAAAGCTTGCGGGGTCCGGTCATGCCATGGGCGGCGGGTCGAGCCAGTTCTGTCGCTTGATCAAATGGTTAAATCGGATGCGCGGTCAGCATTTGCAAGCTCCGCGCCGCGTGGTCTTAGCGGTTTTCTGGTCCGAAAGGAATGGCCGCGGCGTCCCGGAAGTGGTGTAGCGTGAACGTGCCGGCAACCACGGGGGCGTCCATGGAACGATCACGCCGTCAGGTCCTGCAAGCGGCGGCGGCCGCAGGCGCAAGTGCGCTCGCGGTGCCCGAGGCCTTCGCGCAGAGCTATCCGGCGAAGCCCGTGCGGCTGATCATTCCATTCGGTGCGGGCGGGCCGACAGACGTGTTCGGCCGCCTCGCCGCGCAGAAGCTTTCCGACAGCCTCGGCAAGCAGTTCTTCGTCGAGAACATCGTCGGCGCCAGCGGCAACATCGGCACGGCGCGCGCCGCGAAGTTGCCGGCCGACGGCTACACCATGCTGCTGATCCCGACGAATTTCGTCGTCAATCCCGCGCTCTTGCCCAACACGCCCTACGACGCGATCAAGGACTTCGATCCAGTCACCGTCGCGGTGACGTCGCCGATGATCATCTCGGTGCATCCGTCGGTGAGCGCGCAGAACGTCCGGGATCTGATCGGGCTGATCAAGGCCAACCCCGGCAAGTATAGCTACGCCTCAGGCGGCGTCGGCTCGCCCGGACATCTGGTCGGCGAGCAGTTCCGCGTGCAGCTCGGCCTTGATCTCGTGCACGTGCCGTTCCAGAGCGCGGGGCTCGCCGTGCAGTCGGCGATCGGCAACCACACGCCGATCTGCATCGTGTCGCCGGCGCCGACCGTGCCGCAGGTGCGGGAGGGCAAGCTCCGCGCGCTCGCGGTGACGCGCAAGGTGCGTTCGCAGGCGCTGCCCATGGTTCCGACCATGACCGAGGCGGGCCATCCGGACATCGAAGGCGAAAACTGGTTTGGCTTCGTCATGCCGGCCGGCACGCCGCGTGAGATCGTCCTCCAGCTCAATCGCGAGATCGTGCAGATCGTCGCGCTGCCGGACGTGAAGGAGAAGCTCGCGGGGCTCGGCTTCGAGCCGGTCGGCAATTCGCCCGAGGAGTTCGCCGAACAGATCAGGCGCGAGCTGCCAAAATGGGCGAAGGTCGTGCGCGAGGCCAACATCAAGGCGGAGTGACGCCGCTCAGGAATTCGCGCTCTAATCCGCGGGCTGCACGCCCGCGTCCTTGATCACTTTCGCCCACTTGGCGACCTCGGATTTGATGTAGGCGTTGATCTCCTCGGGGCTTCGGTCCTGATCGGGGATCATGCCGAGCTGGTCGAAGCGCTGCTGGAAATCCTGCGTCGCGACGATCTTTTTCGCCTCGGCGTTGATCCGCGCAATCGCCTCCGGCGGCGCTCCGGCGGGCGCAACCAGCGCGAACCAGGTCGCGGCGTCGAAGCCCGGGAAGGTCTCGGCGACGGTCGGAACATTCGGCAGCGACGGCACGCGCCGGGAGCTCGTCACCGCGAGCGCGCGCAGCTTGCCGCCCTCGATGTTGCCTTTCACCACCGACAGGTTCGAGAACATGAACGGGATCTGTCCGCCGAGCAGGTCGTTCACGCCTGGCGCCTCGCCGCGATAGGCGACGTGCACCATCTTGATGCCGGCGCTGAACGCCAGCAGCTCGCCGGCCATGTGCGGCGTGGTGCCGACGCCGCCGGACGCGAAATTCATGGTGCCGTTCTTCGCCTTGGCCTCGGCGATCAGGTCCTGCAGCGTCCTGATCGGCGAGCTGGCGTTGACCACCGCGACCAGCGGCGACACGCCGATCATCGCCAGCCCGGTGAGCTCCCTGACCGGATCGATCTGGATCTTGCGGTAGAGCGCGGGCGCGACCGCGAGCGTGGTCTGGCTGCCGACCATGATGGTGTAGCCGTCGGCCGGCGATTTCGCGACCTGCTCCGATGCAATCAGGCCGCTGGCACCGGGCCGGTTTTCGACCACGAAGCTCTGGCCCAGCGCCTCGGCGAGCTTCTGCGCGATCACGCGCGCTGCGACATCGGTGCCGCCGCCGGCGGTGAAGCCGACCACGACCTTGACCGGGCGGTCCGGATATCTGCTTTGCGCAAAGCCCGGCGTCGCGAGCCATCCCGCGGCCAGCGCAACACCCAACGCGATCAGCAGCCTGCCGCTTGCAGCCATGACGCTCCCTCCGTGCCGTGCGCGGAGCGCCGTCGTTGGCCGCGGCGCATTCTCGACGCTTCTGGCAACGGCAGGATAGCGCAAAATCGGCGCGTGTCTGCGCCTAAACGTGGGTCTCGAGCAGCGGCTTTTCCCGCAGCAGCAAGATGGCCGCGAGCGAGATCGAAAAGCTCGCCGCCACCGCAAGGAACACGCGGACGAAGCCGTCGACCGAATACTGGCCGACCGCCTTGCCGCCGACCACGTCCGCGCCGGTGAGCACCAGCACGCCGAAGATCGCCACCAGCATGGTGGCAAGCAGGTTGCGGACGAACTGCATGGTGGCCACCGCCGACCCGAAGGTGTGGATCGAGACGTTGTTCTGCAAAGCGGTCGCAGCGAGCGGCGGCATGCAGCCGAAGCCGCAACCGATCAGGAACAGCAGCAGCTCGAACTCCCAGAGCGCGACGTCTTTCGCGCGCCATGCGAGAATCAGCACGCCCACGATGGCGACCGACAACCCGGCGATCGGAATGCGCTTGTAGTGCTTTCGGGTCGGCAGGATCGTCCCGGTGATGCCGGCGCTGATGTTGAGCGTCACCGCGAGCGTCAGCACGGCCAGTCCCGCGCTCGCCGGCTGCATGCCGACGATGTTCTGCAGATAAATCGGCAGGAAGATGTGCAATCCGACGATCGGCGCCCAGCCGAACGCGTTGGCGGCGACCGAAAGCCGCGCCTCGCGGTCGTTCAGGATCGACAGCGGAATGAGCGGCTCGGGCGCGGTGCGCAATCGCACGATGAACGCGATGCCGAGAATAAGCGCCGCCGCGAACAGCCCGAGGATCGGCGCCGAAAGCCACGGATAGTTCACCCCGCCCATGCTCAGCGCCAGCATGAACGACGAACTCGCCGCCATGACCAGCGCCGCGCCCAGGAAATCGAGCTTGTGCGGCCGGTCATGACGCGGCAGCCGGCGCAGCAAGGTCAGCGTCAGCCCCATGGCAATCAGGCCGAGCGGGATGTTCATCCAGAAGATCACCGACCAGTGCAGGTACTCGGCGATCGCGCCGCCGAGCGCCGGGCCGCAGGCTCCCGCGGTGGTGTAGGTGACGGAGAAATAGCCGTAGTACTTGCCGCGGTCCTTGGGCGCGGCGATGTCGCCCAGCACCACCATGCCGGTCGAGGTCAGTCCGCCGCCGCCGAGGCCGTGCAGGACGCGGCCGAGGATCAGCACGAACATGTTGGGCGCGAGCGCGCAGACGATCGAGCCGATCATGTAGAGCGAGATCGCGATCATCAGCGTGAACCGGCGGCCGCGGATGTCGCTGATCTTGCCGTACAGCGCGGTGATCGAGGTGTTGGCGATCAGATAGGCCGTCACCAGCCAGGGCAGGTTATGGACGTCGTTGTATTCGCGGCCGATGGTCGGCAGCGCGCTCGCAAGAATGGTGTTGTCGAGCGAGCCCATGAACACAGGCAGCAGCACGCCGAGGACGACGATCAACGTCTCCCGGTGCGTCAGCGTGTTGTGGCTGGATGGGGTCCCGGCATCCATCGGCGTCTACGCTATCACGGCGCGCCGGGCCCGTTGGCTGCTTTGGCGTTCTGGATGGCCTGCCAAATCGCATAGGGGGTTGCCGGCATGGTGATGTCGCGGATGCCGTAGTCCTTGAGCGCATCGACGATGGCGCTGACGACCACCGCGAGCGCCGGCGTGGTGCCGCCCTCGCCGCCGGCCTTGATGCCGAGCGGATTGGTCGGCGACAGCACCTCGACGATCTCCGCCTTGAACGAGGGCAGCGTGTGCGCGTGCGGCATGCCGTAGTCCATGAACGATCCGGTGAGCGGCTGGCCGGTCGAGGGATCGACATAGCACTGCTCCCACATCGCCTGGCCGACGCCCTGGGCGATGCCGCCGTGGGTCTGGCCATGAACAATGAGCGGGTTGATGCAGCGGCCGACGTCGTCCACCGCGGCATAGCGCGTGACGGTCGGCAGGCCGGTGTCGGGGTCGACCTCGATCTCGCAGATCGCGCAGCCGTTCGGAAACACCGGCTCGTGCATCTCGTTGTCGCAGGCGACCGCAAGCCCGCCCTTGAGCTCCGCGGGCAGGGCGAGCCGCCCGGTCTCCTTGGCAAGCTCGAGAAAATCGAACGTGCGGTTGCTCGCCTGCGACGAGAACCGGCCGTCGATGAACTCGACCTTGTCGGTGCCGAGTGCGAGCGCTGCGATCCTCTTGCCCTTTTCGATCAGCTCCGGGACGGCTTTGACGATCACCGTTCCGGCGTGCCGCATCGAGCGCCCGGAATGCGAGCCGCCGCCGACGCTGACGATGTCGGTGTCGCCGATGATGATGTTGATCACGGAAACCGGCACGGCGATCAGGTCTGCCACCACCTGCGCGAAGCTCGTCTCGTGGCCCTGGCCGCTCGGCTGGGTGCCGATCACCACGTCGACGGTGCCGTCGGGCTTCACCGTGATCTCGGTGCGCTCCTTCGGCGCGCCGATCGAGGATTCGACATAGTTCGCCATGCCGAGGCCAAGGAGCTTGCCGCGCCTTTTCGCCTCCTTCTTGCGCTGCCTGAAGCCGTCCCAGCCGGCGATCTCCATGGCGAGGTCCATGTTCGCCTCGTAGGTGCCGCTGTCGTAGAGCATGCCGACCGCGTTGCGGTACGGCATTTTCTTCGGGCTCACCAGGTTCTTGCGGCGCAGCCTGACGCGGTCGATGCCGAGCTGGTCGGCGGCCATGTCCATCAGCCGCTCGATCGCGAACGTCACCTCCGGCCGGCCCGAGCTGCGATAGGCGTTGGTCGGCATGGTGTTGCTGAACACCGCGCGGGAGCGCAGATAGGCGGCTGGGATGTCGTAGCTGCCGGTGATCAGCCCCGAGCCCTTCGACAGCGGCGACAGCGACACGCAGTGCGAGCCGACATTGCTGATGTTGTCGGAGCGCATCGCCAGGATCTGGCCCTTGTCGTCGAACGCCACCGCGATGTCGACCAGCAGGTCGCGGCCCTGGTAGTCGGTGAGGAACGCCTCCGAGCGGGTCGCGGTGTATTTCACCGGCCGCTTGAGCTTGCCCGATGCCCACACCACGAGGCCGTACTCGACATAGGGCCGGTTGCGCGAGCCGAAGTTGCCGCCGATGTCATAGGACAGAACCCGCACCCTCTCGGGCGCAACGCCGAGGACGCCGGCTATCTCGGCCTTCTGCTTCACCGCGCCGCCGCCGCCGCAGTAGAGCGTATAGCGGCTGGCCGCCGCGTCGAAATCACCGAGGCACGAGCGCAGCTCCATCGTCACCGCGGTGACGCGGGCGATGTTGAAGTTGGCTTTGACCACATGGGCCGCCTTGGCGAAGGCTGCGTCGGTCTTCGCCTGGTCGCCGAACGTGCTGTCCACCAGCACGTTGTCCGGCGTCTCGTCCCACAGCGGCGCGCGGCCGGGCTTGAGCGCGTCCTCGGTCAACACCGTGTAGGGCAGCTCTTCGTACTCGACCGCGACCGCTTCGGCGGCGTCCATCGCCTGGGTGCGGGTTTCCGCCACCACCACGGCCACCGGTTCGCCGACGTAGCGCGCCCGGTCGGCCGGCAGCAGCACGTGCCGCCCGGCGAACACCGGCTTGCCGCCCTTGGCGGTGAGCTTGACGTCGAAGTTGGTCGAGGGCACCGGCGAGTGCGGAATGGGCTTGAGCTGATCGGCGACGCAGTCCGCGCCGGTCAGCACCAGCAGCACGCCCTTCATGGCCTTCGCTGCGCTGGCATCGATGCGGACGATCCGCGCGTGGGGGTGCGGCGAGCGCACCATCGCGGCGTAGGTCTGGCCCGGAAGGCTGAAGTCGTCGGTGTAGCGGCCCTTGCCGGTGAGCAGCCGCGCATCCTCCTTGCGGCGGATCGGATGGCCGATGGAGCCGAACGCGGTGCCGGCGGGAAATTTCAATTGTTCGTTCATAGGTTCAGCAGCTTGAAATATTGCATCGTCATGCCCGCGCTTGTCGCGGGCATCCACGCCTTGGCACCAATGCAAGACATGAATGGCCAGGACAAGCCCCGGCTAAGAAGGTCTGGCACTACCGCCGGGACTTGTCGTCGAGCGGCACGGCGTAAAGCTCGAGCCGATGGTCCACCAGCTTGTAGCCGAGCTTGCGTGCCACCTCGGCCTGCAGCTTCTCGATTTCCTCGGACTGGAACTCGATCACCTGCCCGGTTCGCAGGTTGATCAGGTGGTCGTGATGCGCTTCGGGGATCTGCTCATAGCGCGCCCGGCCCTCGCGGAAGTCATGGCGCTCGATGATGCCGGCATCCTCGAACAGCTTGACCGTTCGATAGACGGTCGAAATCGAAATGTTCTTGTCGATCTCGGCGCAGCGCCGGTAGAGCTCCTCGACGTCGGGATGGTCGGCGGAATCGGCCAGCACGCGGGCGATGACGCGGCGTTGCTCGGTCATCCGCATGCCCTTCGACGCGCACAGGGCTTCGATATTGGTCTTTGCGGTGCTCACAAGTTCCTCTTGAACCCGATCATAAGACCGAGGCTTTGAGCCGTCTATTGCGACAGATAGTGGCTTTAATCAATCAAGCGAGATCGCGGCGAAGAACCAGAGCGGTGGCGGGCGCCCCGGAATCCTTTTGATAATAGCCCGGCCGGCGGCCGACCTCGCGGAATCCCGCCCGCCGGTACAGCCGTCGCGCCGGCTCGTTGTCCTCGTCGACCTCGAGAAACACGGCGGTGGCGCCGAGGCCGGCGAGCCGCCGCAGGTGCAGGTTCAGCAGCGCGCGCGCGAGCCCCCGGCCGCGCCGCGCCCCGGTCACCGCGACAGAAAGGATTTCCGCCTCGCCCGCGGCCAGCCGCGACAGGATGAAGCCGCAGAGCGTGCGGCCCGCGGTCGCGCGGTGGCAGACGGTGTTGCGCTCGATCAGGAGCCGCTCGATCTCGTCGTCGCTCCAGCCGCGCCGGAACGACACGCCGTGCAACGCCGCGATCGCCGCGGCGTCGCGGATGGTTGCTTCCGACAGCACCGGCTCGCCGCGGACGAACAGCCGTTGCAGGAAGCCGATCATCGGCGCGGCAGTCTCGCGGCGGCTTGCGGCTGCGCGTCGGGCGCGCGGAGGTAAAGCGGCTTCGGCGGGCTCGCGCTCTCGTTGGCGGCGACCGTGAGCCGGCCGACCCAGACGATGTCGGGCGCGCGCCGCTCGTCGACGATCACCGGCGGCTTCTCGCGCGGCGGCCAGGCCGCGGCGAGCATCGCAGCGCCCGTGCCGACGAGATTGATCGCCACATGCGTGCGCGCCATGCGCACCGCATCCTCCACCGCAGCGATGCGCGGCGCGATGATGCTGCGGCCGCCCGGCCCGAACACCTGCAGGTAGACGTGCTGATGCCGCGCGTCGATCGCGACCGTGACGCCGGCGCTTTCGTCGGCGGCGATGTGCGGCGCGGCGAAGGCCGCGAGCGTCGTCAGCCCGAACGCAGGCTTGCCGGCGGCGAGCGCGATGCCGCGCGCCGCGGAAATGCCGACGCGCAGGCCGGTGAAGCTGCCGGGCCCGGTGGTGACGCCGATCCGGTCGAGCGCGGAATAGGGCATGTCGGCGTTCCGCATGACGCGGGCGAGCAGCGGCATCAGCGCCTCGGCATGGCCGCGCTCCATCGGCAGCGACTCGGCCGCCACCTTGCCGTGCTCGGTGTCGATCACCGCGGCAGAGCAGGCTTCGAGGGCGGTGTCGATGGCGAGGATGCGCATGGAGAAATCGTTTTGCCGATGCCAGCTCGACCGCTGTCCTTGCATTCGCTGGAAGGACTGGGTCCCCGCTTCCGCGGAGACGAACGTGGAGAAAGTCTGCGCCCTCTCAACCGCTCGTCCCCGCGGAAGCGGGGACCCAGGGCGATACGCCCAGTCTCTGTATCAGCTTGGCGCTACGGACGACAATTACACCGGGCGGACTTCCACCACTTCCGGCACGTAGTGCTTGAGCAGGTTCTGGATGCCGTGCCGCAGCGTCGCGGTCGACGACGGGCAGCCCGAGCACGCGCCCTTCATGTGCAGGTAGACGACGCCTTCCTTGAAGCCCTTGAAGGTGATGTCGCCGCCGTCGTTGGCGACGGCGGGCCGCACCCGCGTCTCCAGCAGGTCCTTGATGGTGGTGACGATCTCCTCGTCGGCCGCCTCGAAGAACTCGTCGTCGGCCGTGCCCCCGGTCTCGCCGTCCTTGAGCAGCGGCACCCCGGACATGAAGTGTTCCATGATGGCCCCGAGAATGGCCGGCTTGAGCTGCGCCCACTCGCCTTCGGCCTTGCTGACGGTGATGAAGTCGGAGCCGTAGAACACGCCGTTGACGCCCTTGATGGCGAACAGCCGCTCGGCGAGCGGCGACTTCGCGGCGTCGGCCGCGTCGCGCAGATCCATCGTGCCGGTCTCGAGAACCGCCCGGCCGGGCAGGAACTTCAGGGTCGCCGGATTCGGCGTGGCTTCAGTCTGGATGAACATCGGTTTCTCCTTGGCCTGCCAGCGGGTTCAAGGCCCGGGCGGCGCGCGCATCATAGCAGATAAGTGGCGATTGCGGCCAAACGGGTCAACCGCGGCCCCGCCCCGCCAGGCCGAAAAACGCCGTCGCCCCAATTGAAACAGCGGCTATGTCAGCGCGTCGATCTCGTCGTCGGTGAGATGCCCCGGCACGATGGCCACCGGGATCGGATAGTCGCCCGCGGACGAGGCGAAGCTCGCGACCAGCGGGCCGGGACCTTCCTTGCTGGTTCCTGCGGCCAGAACCAGGATCGCGATGTCCTCGTCCTCCTCGATCTGCTTGAGGATCTCGTCGGCGGTGTGGCCTTCGCGGATCGAGCGCTCCGCGGTCACGCCGGCAACGCCGTTGGCCCGCGTTGAATACTTGTTGAGCGCGGCGGTGGCCTCCTCGTGCGCCTCCGCCCGCATGATGTCGGCCACGCCCAGCCATTGCTGGTTGCGGTCATGGGTTTCGATCACGCGCAGCATCAGGAGGCCGGCGCCCACGCGCGCGGCGCGCCGCGCCGCGAAATAAACCGCGCGATCGCATTCCGGCGTGTCGTCGATGACGACCAGCCATTTGGGCTTGTGGCCGGCTTCATAGCTTCGCCGCCGCCGCGTCGTTGTCATTTAAGCGTCCGCCTCGCCATTCCGCGCGCCCCGCACAATGGTGCCACGCCGCTCGCCCGCGGCACAAGGCGCGGCAGCCTGTGAAATTTTGCGGAGCAATATTCTTCTACCGCCGGACGAAGCCGACGATGTCCTTGACCGCCTTGATGCTTTCGGCGGTTTTTTGCCTCAAAGATCGAAATGCTCCCGCCTTTGCGCGGGGTGCTTGACGTTCAGGATCACGATTTCATCGGCCACGTCGTCGACCGCGTAATAGATGAGATATGAGTAACTCTTGGTGACGATCTTGCGGACTCCATCGGTGCTCTGGCGTCGGCCGGCACGAGGAATACAAGCAGATTCTGCAGAGCCTCGTATATGTCAGACTGTACGCGCTCGGCTGCCGCCGGATTGCGCGCTCCGAGGTAATTTGCAACTGCGCCGATGTTCTCGACTGCTCGCGGGGTAAACCGGAGCTTCATCGAGTGAAGCGGCGAAAAGCCGCTTCGACTTCCGCATCGGTCGCGAATTCGCGGCGCTTGGCCTGAGCCAAACTTTCCAGCACATCCGTCAGATGAGCTGGATCGATCGGCTCGGGCTCCGCATCAGATTGCGCCAGCAGCAGCATGGCGCGCGCGATTTCGTCCTGGCTGTGCTCGGGCAACTGCCGGGCCGCTTCGAGTGCCTTTTCCAGAAGCTTCGTCATGGCGAAAGAATAAGCCTGTTTCCGCTGAACCGGAAGGCCCTGTCATCGCCGTACGAAGCCGACGATGTCCTTGACCGCCTTCATGGTTTCGGCGGCAAGCGCCTGCGCGCGGGCGGAGCCGTCGGCGAGCACCTGATCGATATAGCCGGGGTCGGCCATGAGCCGCCGCATCTCGGCGGTGACCGGCGAAAGCTTCGCCACGAGGAGATCGGCCAGCGCCGGCTTGAAGGTCGAGAACTGCGCGCCGCCGAATTCCTTCAGCACCTCGGCCTTGGTCTTGTTCGCGAGCGCCGCGTAGATGCCGACGAGATTGTCGGCCTCGGGCCGCGCGTCGAGCGCCTTCTCCTCGGTGGGCAGCGGCTCCGGGTCGGTCTTGGCGCGGCGGATCTTCAGCGCGATCGCGTCGGCGTCGTCGGTGAGGTTGATGCGCGACTGGTCGGAGGGATCCGACTTCGACATCTTCTTCGAGCCGTCGCGCAGCGACATCACCCGTGTCGCCGGCCCCTGAATCAGCGGATCGGGCAGGGGAAAGAACGCGTCGCCGAAGCCGCGAGCGGCAATCGACGCCGCATAGTCGTGGTTGAACTTCTGCGCGATGTCGCGCGCGAGCTCCACGTGCTGCTTCTGGTCCTCGCCCACGGGGACGGTCGTCGCGCGATAGACCAGGATGTCGGCCGCCATCAGGTTCGGATAGGCGTAGAGCCCGACCGACGCGTTCTCGCGGTCCTTGCCGACCTTCTCCTTGAACTGGGTCATGCGGTTGAGCCAGCCAAGCCGCGCCACGCAATTGAACACCCAGGCGAGCTCGGCGTGCTCGGCAACCTGGCTCTGGTTGAACACGATGTGCTTCTTCGGGTCGATGCCGGAGGCGATGTAGGCTGCGGTCACCTCGCGGATCGTCCGGGTCAGCTCCTGCGGGTCCTGCCACACCGTGATGGCATGCATGTCGACCACGCAGTAGATGCAGGTGTAGCGGTTTTGCAGCTCGACGAACCTGACGACGGCGCCGAGGTAGTTGCCGAGGTGCAGGAAGCCGCTCGGCTGTATCCCCGAGAACACCAGTTCCTTGAATGCCGTCTTGGAGGCGGCTCCCGGCGTGGTGGTTGGCGCGTTCATCGCGAAAATCCCTGTCGTTTCGCGCGCCACATTCCACAACAGCCGGATCGATGCAAGCACGGGCGAAGCTGGCCCGATGATGGCGCAACCCTCCGCGTTGTGGCGACCGGGCTCGCGGGTTACGCTTTCGCCGCGTCAAGGCTCGTCGGCGGGCGGCATGAGCAGCGATCAGACGGACCGCAAGTCACTGGTCAGGCAGCAGTTCGATACCATCGCCGCCGACTACGATCGGGGGCCGGGGTGCTTCGGCCATTTCGGCCGGCGTCTCGCGGCGGTCGCAGATGTCGAGCCCGGCCAGCGCGTGCTCGATGTCGCATGTGGCCGGGGTGCGGTGCTTTTTCCCGCCGCGGAGCGGGTCGGCCCGGCGGGCGAGGTCGTCGGCATCGATCTTGCGGAAGAAATGGCGCGAGCCACCAACGAGGAGGCGGCGCGCCGGGGCTTCGCGGCGCGCGTCCGGGTGATGGACGCCGAGCACCTCGAGTTTCCCGACGCGGCGTTCGACCGTGTGCTGTGCGGTTTTGGCGTGATGTTCTTTCCGGATCAGGATCGCGCGCTCGGCGAGTTCGCCCGCGCCCTGAAGCCCCGTGGGCGGCTCGCCGTGTCAACTTGGCATGTGACGCAAGCCCACGAGCTGGACACGGCGATGGCCGCGTTGGGATTCAATCTGCCGCGGCCGCCGGGCTGGATCACCGAGCCCGATGACCTGTCGCAGCTGCTGACGCGGGCCGGATTCGCCGATCTGCGCATCACCGTGGACTGGCAGTCGTTCCGCTACTCGGATGTCGAAGAATACTGGCAGCAGGCGCGCGGCACCGGGATGCGGCGCGCGCTGGATGCATTGGACGCCACACAAGCCGAACGTCTCCGTGCGGCGCTGGCCGAGCGGATGCGTCCCTATCGGCGGCCGGATGGCTTCCATGTGCCCGCGGCCGCGCTGCTCGCGGTGGCTGGTCGTTAGAGCATGATCCCGAAAAAGCCTGCCCCGGGCTTGATCCGGGGTGTGAAGCGGTTTTCGGAAAAGATCATGCTCTAACAACAAGCTAAAGCGGGATGACGATTCGAAGAAAGGTCATCCCGCTTTAGACGTGGCTGGTCGTCGGACTAACCCGGATATCTCACAGAGATAAGCGCATCGGGGCGCCAAATCAGCGAAAGTGGTTGTGCAGCAACACCTTTCG
>JAIESI010000042.1 GCA_019746135.1 Xanthobacteraceae bacterium | reverse complement strand
CTGATGCCAAGCAAGCTGCATTGCGAACGCGCAGCTATTCGGGCGTCAGGGCCGGCGCCCGTTACCCCATCTACGATTGCCGATACAGAGAGAACGAGGTCTCGCGGAGCGTGCGCCATTTCATATGCGATTGCCCTCCCCCTTTCAGGGGGAGGGAGCTCACCGCCCGAGTCGCGCGATATGCGATAGCCCTTCATCGGAACGCGCCTTAATACGTGTCCTGCAGGTAGCGCTTGTCGCGCTCGAGCTGTGCGACCGCCTGCTCGGCCGCATCCGGCGTCAGCGATTTCACGTCGGCATAGGCGCGGACCAGCGCTGCGCGCACGTCCTTCGCCATCGCCTTGGCGTCGCCGCAGACATAGAAGCTCGCGCCGCCGTCGAGCCATTCGACGAGATCGCGGCGGCGTTCCCAGAGGCGGTCCTGGACGTAGATCTTCTGCGGCTGGTCGCGCGAGAACGCGACGTCCATGCGGGTCAGTGAACCATCCTTCAAGGCCTCCTGCCATTCGAGCTGATAGAGGAAGTCGTGGGTGAACCGACGGTCGCCGAAGAGCAGCCAGTTGCGGCCCTGGGCGCCCGTTGAGCGGCGCTCCTGCACGAAGGCGCGGAACGGCGCGATGCCGGTGCCGGGACCGACCATGATGATGTCGCGATCGGAGGCTGGAAGCGCAAAATGCCGGTTGCGGCGAAGCTTGACGCGAACGCGGTCGCCGCGTTTCTTCCGCCCGGCGACGTGGTTCGAGGCCACGCCCCTGCGGGCGCGGCCGTGGGCCTCGTAGCGCACGGCGGCAACAAGGAGATGCGCTTCATCGCCGACCTCGCGCCGCGACGACGCGACCGAATAGGCGCGCGGCGCGAGCGGCCGGGTCACCGCGCGCAGCTGCTCGGCGGTGATCGCGATCGGGAAGTGGGTGATGAGGTCGATGAGCTGCCGCCCGGCGGTCCACTCGCGCGCCTGGCCGTCGGCGATCATCGCCTTGACGTATTGATGGCCGGTCAGCGTCGCATAGGTCTCGAGGCTCTTGAGCGACAGCGTGTGGATGTCCTGCGACTGGATGAAGTCGCTGCGCAGCGCCTGGTCGGCCGCGAGGCCTGCAGCCTGCAACAGCTCGTCCACCTCGGCCGGATCGTTCTCCGGATAGACGTCGAGCGAGTCGCCCGGCTCGTACGCAGGTGCCGCGCCGTCGAACGACAGCGCCAGGTGGAAGGTTTCCTTGCCGGACTGCGACGAATTGAGATTGATGTGCTCGATGATCTCGGCCTCGACGATCTCGGACTTCGGCGCCGTGCCGGACTTGCCGAAATCCACCTCGATGACGGTGCCGCGCGCGGCATCGGCCGGGGCCAGCGCCTTGACCGCGCGGCCGATCCAGTCGGCGGCGGGGGCGGCGAAATCGAGATCGCAATCGACGCGGTCGACCACGCGCTTGCCGCCCAGCGCGGCGAAACGCTCGTCGAGCGCCTTGCCGACGGCGCAGAACTCCGCATAGGCGGTGTCGCCCAGCGCCAGCACGGCGAACTCGACGCCGTCGAGCCGCGGCGCGCCCGGCCCCATCAACTCGGCATAGGTGCGCGCGGCGCGCGCGGGCGGCTCGCCCTCGCCCCAGGTGGCGGCGATCACCACCAGACGCTGCGATTGCGCAAGCGTCGCCACATCGAGGTCGGCCATGTCGATGACGGTGGGCTTGAGGCCGTTCTTGCGCGCGGCCTTGGCCAGATCGCCGGCGAGCTTTTCGGAATTGCCGGACTCGCTTGCGAACACGATGGTCAGCGGCTCGGCTGCGACCGGCGGCGCGAGCGGCTGCGGCGCGGCGGCCGATGATGCTTCAACGCCGGCCAGAAATCCGGCGAGCCAGGCGCGCTGCACAGGACTGGCCGAGCCGACCACGCGGTTCAGCATCTCGATCTCTTCGTCGGGAAACGGCGCGGACTTCGGGATCGCCACCAGGCTCATGATGCACTTCCGGCGCATGCCCGCGCCGGACAGGCGCGAGGGCTCAGCATCCGCACACATAGAATTCGACGTCCGTGATAAGCAATACGCGCCGAGAAATAAGAAAATCGCTTTGGTCCGCTCCGCGTTTCATGTGAGATTATTGTCGGTTTGATGCGCCCCGAAGCATTTTGCGCCTCACTTAAACAGCGAGTGCGCAAGCCTCGCCGAGATCGATGTTTCGCAGTTGCAAGTGTGCTGTCCGACGCCGGGAAAAGAGAAGAAAATGTTCGCCGACCGCATCGAAGGAAAATGGATCGACGCATTCTGCGCGGTGTTCGAGCGCTGCGCCGTCAAGCGCGGCGATACCGCCGCGATCCTGTCGGAGACGCAATCGCGCACACTGAACGTTCACCTCGCCGAGCTGGCGCTTTTGCGACTGGGCGCGCGGCCGTTCCATATCGTCGTTCCGACACCGGCCAACCCGCATCCGGTGCCGGTGCGCTCGACCGGCGCGAGCGAGGCGATCGGGCGGCTTGCTCCTGTCGTCGCGGCATTGGGACAAGCCGGTTTCGTGGTCGACTGCACGGTCGAGGGCCTGATGCATGCGCCGGAGACGCCTTCGATCCTCAAGGCCGGCGCGCGCATCCTCGTGATCTCCAACGAGCATCCGGAGGCGCTGGAGCGGATGACGCCCGATCCGGCGCTGGAGCAGCGCGTGCGCGCCGCCGCGAAGATGCTGCGCGGCGCCAAGCGCATGGGCGTGAGCTCGGCGGCCGGCACCCGACTCGACATTGATCTGGCCGGCGCATCGACCGTCGGCGTCTGGGGCTGGACCGACCGCCCCGGGACGCTGGCGCACTGGCCGGGCGGCCTCGTCGTCAGCTTCCCCAAGCAGGGCACGGTCAACGGCACGCTGGTGCTCGACCGCGGCGACATCAACCTCACCTTCAAGCGCTACATCGAAGCGCCGATCCGGCTGACGCTCGCAAGCGACTATGTCACGCGCATCGACGGCGAAGGCACCGACGCGGAGCTGATGCGCAGCTATCTCGCCGCCTGGGGCGACAAGGAGGCCTACGCCGTGGCCCATGTCGGCTTCGGCATGAACCCGCGCGCCCGGTACGAGGCGCTGACCATGTACGACCAGCGCGACACCAACGGCACGGAGCTTCGCGCCGTCGCCGGCAACTTCCTGTTCTCGACCGGCGCGAACGAATTCGCCGGGCGCTACACCGCGGGCCACTTCGACATTCCGGTGATGCGGACGACGATCACGGTCGACGGCACCGAGGTGGTGCGCGCAGGCGCGCTGCAGGACGTGTTCGGCTAGACCGTTTCCCACTTCGCTCGCACTCTTGGCTCTCGTGTCCCGGAAGCGGTGCAGCGTGAGCGCGCCAGCGCGAAACGGTGCGGTAAGCGCGTTCACGCGCGTCTTCGACGCGCTATGGCTGATCCCGGACCCCGGTTGCCATCCCCGAAAAAGCAATCGGAGTCCCGGGTCTGCCGCGCACCGCTCCACTTCGTTGCGCGCTACGCTGCGCGCCCGGAACACGAGGGCGTGCGTGTCCCACCTTTCAAACAGCCCGCATAGCCAACGCGATGCTGCCCGGCGGCTTCACTTTCTCGGGCTGCCGGGCCCACCCTTTCCCCTATCGAATAGCGCGGCGATGTCGCCGTTGGCACCAAGCAGGCGTAAGGGATGTCGGAAACCCTTTGAGGGAGGAAGCGGACATGACCTGGAGCCCGGACACATCGGCCAACGCCGCCGTGTCGCCCTTTTGACTCACAGCGGCCTTCGAGGTCACGCCATCTATTGCCCTCAGGTCCAATGGCAGCCGCTCGCCTGGCTGGCGATAATCCTGGGCCGACCTCCGGTCAATTCATTCGCCATGGAGCGCTCTGATGATTTCAAAACGCAGTTTTCTCACGGCCGCCGCGTTGATTGCGGGTTGCTTCGGCATGGCTTCTCCCGCTCTGAGCCAGTCCCTCTCGCCGGCAGAGGCGCGCCAGATCGCCGAGGACGCTTATATCTACGGGTACTCGCTCGTCACGACTGAAGTCACGCGTGTGCAGATGAGCAATGTCCCAAAGGTCGACGGCCTGACGGCGCCGATGGGACAATTCATCAACGTTCCGCGCTATCCGCCGGCGGATTATCGCGGCGTGTCCGCCCCCAACGCCGACACGCTGTATTCGATTTCCTGGCTCGACCTCAGCGAACCGCAGGTGTTCAGCCATCCCGACATGGGCGACCGGTTCTATCTGTTCGAGATGACCGATCTCTGGATGACGGACTTCGAGACACCCGGAAAGCGGACCGCAGGCGGAAAAGCCCGCAATTATCTGATCACCGGCCCGGGCTGGAAGGGCAAAGTCCCGGCAGAAATGAAGCAGATCAAATCCGCGACGCGGTACATGGTGATTCTCGGCCGCACATATGCCGACGGCACCGAGCAGGACTACAAAACCGTCAACGCGCTGCAGGCGCAATACAAGATCACGCCCCTCTCCGCCTGGGGCAAGCCGTACACCCCCGTGGCGCCGCCCGTGACCAATCCGGGCTACAGCATGACCGACAAGCCCCAGCCGGTCATTCTCGCGATGGGAACGGAGGGTTACTTCAATCTGATGGCCAGGCTCATGGCGAGCGATGCACCTGCGGCGGCGATCGACAAGCCGATGCTCTCGCGCATGGCGAAGATCGGCATCGTGCCCGGCAAGCCGTTCGAGATGGGCAAGCTCGATCCGGCAGTGCAGGCCGCGTTGAAGGACATTCCGCAAACGGCGTTGAAGAAAATCGAGGCCAACAAGGAGTCGCTCGGCAAGAAGGTCAATGGCTGGGTGATCACAACCGGCCTGGGCGTGTATGGCACGAACTACATGAAGCGTGCCGTGGTTGCAGCCTTCGGCTGGCCGGCCAATCGACAGGAGGACGCAGTCTATCCAAACGCGGAAGTCGATTCCGCGGGTCAGAAGCTGACGGGCGCAAACAAATACACGCTGACGTTTGCAAAAGGCAAAACCCCTCCCGTCAACGGCTTCTGGTCGATCACCATGTATCAGATTGCCGATGGATGGTGGTTCGTCGCCAATCCGCTGAACAAGTTCACGGTGAGCCCCCGCGACAATTTGCAGTACAACGCCGACGGCTCGTTGACCCTCTATTTCCAGAACGAGTCGCCCGGCAAGGACAAGGAGACGAACTGGCTGCCGGCTCCCAAGGGCGAGTTCATCCCGATGTTGCGGATGTACTGGCCCAAGACAACGTCGCCATCGGTCGTCAATGGCAGTTGGGTCCCGCCGGCCGTCACCAAAGCGAACTGAGAGGCCGGCCGGCTCAAGAGAGGCCATCTCCCCGGAGGCGGCCTCTCTCTTTGTTTGTGCAGGACGAAGCAAATGTCCGCGCGTCGTGGATCGGCGGCTTCGGGATTTCGCCGCGCTCAATCCGGCACACCGGAACTCTTCGCCGCAGGAACCGGCGCGTGCCACGTTCCGTGGGCTGCCGACTTGCTCAACCCCTGTTGCCGCCACATGAAGGCATCCTGCTCGAAGCCGTCGGCGGTCATCCGTGCTTCAAGCCAGTCGAGGTCCTGCTGGCGCACGAGCGCGAGATACTGCCGCGGCGGCGCGCCGAAGCGCGCGCGAAACGCCCGGCTGAACTGGCTCGTGCCGCCAAAGCCGCAGCACTTGGCGATGTCCATCAGCGAGCGCTCGTCGTTGTTGTCGGCCAGCATGAGCCGGAGCGCCTGCTCGAGCCGCCGCTTCAGCAGCACGGTGCGAATGCCGCCTTCCGCCGCGAGCAGCCGGTAGAGCGACGCGCGCGAGACGCCGGCCGCCTCGGCGATCTCGTCGGGTCCGAGCTGCTCGTTGCCGAGATTCGCGTCGATGCAATCCAGCGCGGCCTTTCGCTTCGACTTCACGTGGTCGGCTTCGTCATCCGCGAGCCTTGCGCGCGCGAAGGCGGTCGTCAGCGCCACGACGCCCTCGATGGCCGCCTCGGCTTCGCTCACCGTCAGATCGTCGGCCCGTGCATAGAATTCCTGCAACGCTGCGCCGATCAGGCGCGCCGCGCCGCTCTCGCGCGGAAAGACAAGGCCGTGCGGCTCGGTCGCCAGCAGCGCCGCGGGCACGGCCTCGCGCGCCAGGATAATCATCAGATTCCCGTAGTCGGTCACCGCGCTGCGGAACGGCCGGGCATAATCGAGGATCACGACATCGCCCGGCTCGATGCGCACGTGCCGTCCGCCGACATCGCTGGTACACGTGCCTTCGCGTTGCAGCATGATGAGCACCTGGTCCACGCCGCGCGCGACCAGGGCGGGCCCGCGCGTCATGGTGAATGCGGTGCCCCGGCAGTGCATCAGGATCGCGCGGGGCGTCGGATAGGTGCGGGTGGCGACGGTAAAACGTGCCTCCTCCGAGGCGTCCGGCAGCGACAGCGTGTAGAGGTGCACGACGCTGCTGCGAAAAGCCTGCCAGAACTGCGGGCCGAAAACGCCCTGCGGATTGCTGTCCAGCCCGCGCAGCCTGGGCGACGAGCCCGCATCACCCTTGTCCGTTGGCGATACCTTCGCGGCGGCGCCCGCCCGCGAACCGTCAGCGCTGTGCCTCGCCATAGGAAAGTCCCTGGGAAAGTCCCTGCAGGAGAATGATTCTAGCACGCGCACTCTCGCTGAAATTGACACCGGAGATCAATCTATTGACGCAGCGTCTCAACTTTTGGCGCTGCATCACGCGCACCCCCAAGCGGAACTGATAGTGCAGATCAACCCGTTGACGCGGCGTCTCAATCTTCGGCGCAACGTCGGTTTGCGCTTGAACGCGGGACATGTTCGTCCCCTATGTCTTTGCACCAGCGGTCTTGTTCGTCCCCGAACAAAGACTTTTGACCGACAAATTCGATCCCTTTTGCGGAGGTCCACGTGACCGGTTTGGATGGAGTCTCCGTCGAGGCGTTGTCCGACACGATCGGCGCAATTTACGACTGTGCGCTCGATCCGCAGCAGTGGCCGGACACGTGCCGAAAGATCGCAAGCCTGTGCGAAAGCACGGCCGGCGGAATATGCGTTCACGACTTGCGGCACACGCAGAACGACCAGCTGTTCGTGTTCGGGTACGAGCGGCCATTCCTGGAAAAGCTCGGACAAAACTACCCACAAAGTCCGATGGCGGCATCGGACGCCGTCGCCAATGTCGGCGACGTCAAAGCCCTCTCCATCGAGAACAACGACCTGCACGAAAGCCGCTTCTTTCACGACGTGCTGAAGCCGTTCGGGCTGCGGGACATCATCTGGTTTCCGGCATTGCGCACCGGAGCTCGCATGGCTTCCATGCATGCGTCACGGGTGGAGCAGACGCCGCAATACCGTGAGCGCGAGATCAGCCTGTTCAAGCTGTTGTCACCGCATGTCTGCCGCGTGCTTGCGATCTCCGATGCGCTCGATATCAGAACCCTCCGCTCGGAGATGCTGGAACGCACGCTCGACGGGCTGGTCTCGGGCGTCTACCTCACGGCACGCGATGGCCGCGTCGTCTACATGAACGCGGAGGCGGAGCGGCAGATCAAAGCCGGCACATCCATTCGAATCGTCAACAACCGGATTTCGCCCACCGACCCCGCGACGCGCGAGGCCTTGTCGAAAGCCATCGACGAGGCGGCACGCGAGGACGCCGACACGGAGACGCGCGAGCATTCGCTCGCGATTCCGGATTCCGAGGGCGGCCCCGGCTATGTTGCGACGCTGCTTCCGGTCGCGCGCGGTCAGCGCCGCGGCATCGTCGCGCCGTTTGCGGCATCGGTCGCCCTGTTCGCGAAAGACCCGATCGAGGCGCCGCTGCTGCCGGGCGAGGCCTTTGCCAGGCTTTACAAGCTGACCGGCAGCGAGCTCCGCGTGGTGCTGGCGCTGGCGCAAGGACTGGGCGGAAAGGACGCGGCCGACATGCTCGGCATCAGCGAGCCGACCATCCGCAGCCACCTGCAGCGCATCTTTGCCAAGACCGGCGCGGTCCGGCAGGCCGATCTGCTTCGCCTGTTCCAGAACGCGACGCCGCCGATCCGGGCGCCGCAGCGGGCTGCGGCTTATTCCTGAGGCGCATCGCCCGCCGCCGGCCGATTTTTGCGCACGCGGGCTACCGCCCCCAAAGCTCGCGCGATGCAAGCCGCGCGCCCTCGACCAGCGCCTCGAGCTTGGCCCATTGCACCGACGGGTGGCAGCGCACGATGTTGTAGCTCTGGGAGAAGCCGCAATCGGTTCCGGCGATGACGTTCTCGCGCCCGACCACGCTCGCGAAGTTCCTGATACGCCACGCCACCAGCTCCGGGTGCTCGACCACGTTGGTCGAATGGGTGACGACGCCGGGAATGAGGATCTTACCGTCCGGCAGCTTGACGTCCTTCCACACCATCCATTCGTGCTCGTGCCGCGGGTTGGCGCTTTCCAGCGAATAGGCCTGGGCCTTGATCTGAAGGATCAGATCGACGAGGGTCTTGAGCGGCGGATCGGTGGTGTGCGGCGCGTTCCAGCTCCCCCAGCAGACGTGATAGCGGACCTTGTCCTCGGGAATGCCGGCGAGCGCGTAGTTCGTCAGGTCGACGCAGCGCTGGGCATACCGGTGCGCCTCGCGCTCGCTCATCAGGCCGCGCAGCCGGTCGTACTCGTGCGCGAGAAACGCGTCGTCGAGCTGCAGGATGAAGCCTGCGTCGACGATCGCCTTGTATTCCTCTTTCAGCGCGTCGGCGAGCGCGACGACGATCTCCTCGTCGCTCTTGTAGTAGGCGTTGAGCCACAGCCCGCGCGCGCTCATCGGTGCCGCGACCGGCATGAAGCCGCCGGTGACGTTGACGCCGGCGAGCGCCGACTTGAAGTTGGCGATGTCCTGCGCGACCGCCGCCTGGCCCTTGTAGGTGATCGGCGCGACGCACTCCCAGACCATGAGATTCTTGCGCAAGGCGGCGACCGAATTGCCGAGCCCGGTTTTGGTTTCGCCCGGCGGCAGCCAGTCGTAATACTGGATCGGCGTATAGGCCTCGTAGAATTCCTTGAACCTCTCGGCCTCGCGGATCAGGTAGACCGGGTTCTGCTCGCGGTCGCCGGCGCGGAACGGGCGATGGTCGAAGCCGCCGAGCCGCTCGGAGACGTAGCGGATCCAGCCGGCCTTGCCGTATTCGCCGTCGCTGACGATGTCGATGCCGACCTCGGCCTGCTTGCGGACCACGCCGGCGACCTCCTGCGTCAGCGTCTTCTGATAAGCGGCCTCGTCATAAGGCTCGCCGTGATCGCGCGCCGACAGGATGTTGCGGATCGACATCGGCCGCACGAGGCTGCCGACGTGGGTGACGAGGATTCGGTCGGTGCTGCGCTGCATGGGCGTTATGGCGGTTGCACAAAGGCTACCAGCCCGCGGAGCGTTTGCAACCATGGTGCCGGAGGGCCGCCCGGGTTTTGCCCGGTGCTGTATGCACGGTTTTTGCGGTGGTATAGGACTCGCAGGCGTTGCTTCCGGGAGGCACCAGTGACACTTCACCGCCGCCAATTCCTGCAGTGGGCCACATGCGCGGCTGCGCTCCCGGCCGCAGCGCAACCAGCCTCCGCGCAAGCCTATCCGGCCCGGCCGGTGCGTGTCGTCGTCCCCGTTGCAGCCGGCGGCGCCAACGACGTGAGCGCGCGGCTGATCGGCCAATGGCTGTCGGAGCGCCTGGGCCAGCAATTCGTCATCGAGAACCGTCCGGGCGCCGGCACCAATGTCGGCACCGAGGCGGTCATCCGCGCATCCGCCGACGGATACACGCTGCTGATTGCCGGCAGCAATGCCGCAATCAACGCAACCCTGTTTGCGTCGCTCAACTTCAACTTCATCCGTGACACCACGCCGATCGCGAGCATCGTCCGCGTGCCGCAGGTCATGCAGGTCAACCCGAAGCTGCCGGCTCAGAGCGTTCCCGAGTTCATCGCCTATGCCAAGGCCAATCCCGGCAAGATCGCGATGGGTTCGGGCGGCAACGGCTCACCGGCGCATATCGTCGGCGAATATTTCAAGCTGATGACCGGCACGGACCTGACGCACGTCCCCTATCGCGGCGCGGCGCCCGCCGTGACCGACCTGATCAGCGGGCAGATCCAGGTGGCGTTCACCGAGATGGCAACGTCGCTCGGGCACATCAGGGCGGGCAGCCTGCGCGCGTTGGCGGTGACGACGGCCGCGCGCTCGGAGGCGCTGCCGGACATTCCGACGCTCGGCGAGTTCATTCCCGGCTTCGAGGCGAGCCAGTGGATCGGGCTTGTTGCGCCGAGGGACACGCCGGCGGCGATCGTCGGCAAGCTCAACGGCGAGATCAACGCGGCGCTCGCCGATCCCAGGATGAAAGCGCGGTTCGCCGAGCTCGGCGGCATGGTGCTGCCGGGCTCGCCGGGCGATTTCGGCAAGCTCATCGGCGATGAAACCGAGAAGTGGGCCAAGGTGATCCGGACGGCCAACGTCAAGCCGGACTGATTTCGCCGGGATATTTTCGCAAACACCCCAAACCGCGAACGGGAGAGGCGCGTGCAGCGACGCATCGACAGTGTTGTCCGCAGCTACGAGGCGCAGGGATTTCACCGCACCGGGACGACCGTGGATGCGACGTCCGGAGAGTGGCTGGCCAACGAGGTCCGCCGGATCGGACCGGAACCGGTGCGCGAGGAATTCGCGCTCAGCCGGGTCGACCCTGTCGGCGCGTCCCTCGTGGTCGATGACCGCAGGATCGAGGGACTGCCGTTGTTCGACGGCGCCTTTACCGATCCGGCAGGTATCGCCGGCCCGCTCGGGAGCCTCGACAGCGACGCACCGATCGGGCTTGCCGAAGCCGCCCCGAACGCTGCAGGCGCCGGCGCCCTGGGTGAGGCGCGACGACAAGACCGGCATCGCGCCATCGTCGTCGTGACCCGCGGCGCGCGGCCCGGATTTTGCCCGAGCAACGCCGACAGCTTTCTGCGTCCGTTCGGGCCGCCGGTGCTGCAGGTGTCCAGCGAGGAAGCGCCGTTCCTCGCCGAATGCGCCCGGCGCGGCGCAACGGCCCTGCTGACCGCGCATGTCGACCGCCGGCAGGCCCAGGCATTCAATGTCGTCGCGACGGTTTCGGGGACGGACAGGAGCCTTGCGCCCGTCGTGGTGATGACGCCGCGAAGCGGATGGTGGTGGTGCACGAGCGAGCGCTGCGGCGGCCTGGCCTGCTGGCTCGAGATCATGCGCGCGACGCAGGACGCCAAGCCCGCCCGGGACGTTCTGTTCGTTGCGTCAAGCGGCCACGAGCTCGGTCACCTGGGCATCGATGCCTTCATCGAGCGGCGGCCGGGACTCGTGCCGGCCGCAAAGGCCTGGATCCATCTCGGCGCCAATATCGGCGCGGCGCAGGGGCCCGGCAACAACCTGCAGGCCTCCGACGACGCGATCGAAGCGATGCTGGCCGGGGCGATGGCGAACGCCGGACTGCCGATCGACCACCGCCTGCCGCGCGGCGCGGTGCCGCGCGGCGAAGCCGAGAACGTCCACCGCGGCGGCGGGCGGTATGTCTCGATCATCGGCAACAACGACCTGTTTCACAACACGATCGACCGGGGGGACGATACGGTCGATCTGAAGGTGATCGAACGTTTCGCCAGGGCGCTTGCGACGGTTGCGACGTCGCTCGCCCGCGCCTGACCCGTGGTCAGGCGCCAAAGCGGGATGACTTTTCTTCGAATCGTCATCCCGCTTTGGCCTCTTGCTTGAGCATGATCTTTCCCGAAAACCGCTTCACACTTTTCGGGATCATGCCTCTTGTTTGAGCATGATCTTTCCCGAAAACCGCTTCACACTTTTCGGGATCATGCTCCACCCGCCGCGATCTGCTGCTTCAGCCGGAAGTGCTGCACCTTGCCGAGCGCGTTGCGCGGCAGATCGTCGAGAAAGACGTAGCGGCGCGGCACCTTGTAGCGCGCGAGCTCCCGGAGACAGAACTGCTCGATCTCTTCGGGGTCCGCTTCGGCGCCCGCGCGGCGGACGATGCAGGCGACCGGCACCTCCTGCCATTTGGCATCGGCGGCACCGACCACCGCGACCTCGGCCACCGCGGGATGGGTGAGCAGCACCCGCTCGACCTCGGCCGGGTAGATGTTCTCGCCGCCGGAGATGATCAGGTTCTGCTTGCGCTCGTGGATGGTGAAGTAGCCGTCGGCGTCGCGCGTGCCGATGTCGCCGGAGTGGTACCAGCCGTCGCGCAAGGTCTCCGCCGTGGCCTTGGGGTTGCGCCAATATTCGGTGAAAACGTTGTTGCCGCGCACCACGACCTCGCCGGCCCGGCCGGCCGCGACCTCGTTGCCGGCATCGTCGACGATCCGCGCCTCGCACAAGAGCCCCGGCAGCCCGGCCGAGCCGGGCCGCCGCCAGTCGCCCCCTCGCCGCGCATAGACCGCGATCGGGCAGGTCTCGGTCGAGCCATAGACGTTGAGCACCGGGACGCCGCGATCGGCGATCGCGTCAATGAGCGGCTGCGGCACCTGGGTCGAGCCGGTGGTCACGGCGCGGAGGCAGTCGAGCCGTGCCGCCGGCCAGCGCGGATGCTCGATCACCGCCTGTATGGTGGCAGGCACCAGCACGGTGAGCGTCGGCCGCTCGCGCTCGATCGCCTCGAGCGTCGGTCCCGGCGCAAAGCGCGCGTGCAGCGTCACGGTCGCGCCGAGCTGCAGCGCCGGCGTGGTCTGGATGTTGAGGCCGCCGACGTGAAAGATCGGCAGCACCGTCAGCACGTGATCATCGGCGGTCATGTCGTGCAGGTGCTGGCTCATCGCCGCGTTGGCGAGAAGCGCGTCCTGGCGCAGCACCGCGCCCTTCGGCCGGCCGGTGGTGCCGGAGGTGTAGACGATGAGCAGCGGCGCGGTGAAGTCGGCTGACGCCGCGCGGCCCGCGCCGCTTGCGCCCAGCAGAAACGCATCGAACGTCGTGCCGCCGTCCGGGGCGAAGTCCAGTCCCGCGACATGCACCGCGGGATCGGCCTGCCGCAGCGGCGCGACGATGCCGGCAAAGGCCTGCTCGACCACCAGCGCCTTCACCGACGCATCGGCCAGGATGTAAAGCTGCTCGGGCACGGCGAGCCGCCAGTTGACCGGCACCAGCAGCGCGCCGAGGCGGGCGCAGGCGTAAAGCAGCACGAGCGTGTCCGGATGGTTGGTGGCGAGGACGGCGACGTGATCGCCCGGCCCGACGCGCCATTGCGACGCCAGCGCCGCGGCGGCTTGCGCGATGCGTGCGGCAAAGCCCGCATAAGTGAGAGTGCGGCCCTCAAAACGGATCGCAACTTTGTCTGGCGCGAACGCCGCGTTGCGATCGATCAAGTCGGACAGGTTCATGGAAGGGCGTGCCCGGGCATGTCCGATGAAACGGCAGAGGCCAATCGCAAATGGCGCAACGCAAACGGTGCGCTCCCTCCCCCTGAAAGGGGGAGGGTCGGGGTGGGGGTCGGTTGGCGAAGCGACGCAAGTCTGTGATGGAACAGCGTACACGCACGAACTGAACTCAACTTCAGACCGTCAGGGCAACAACTTCCAACGGATCGCGTTCGCGATCGAACGTTCGAGCCCGAAGGGACCCCCACCCCAACCCTCCCCCTTTCAGGGGGAGGGAGCGCACCGCCTGAGTGGCACCACTTGGCGTCCGCGTTATTTCCGTCGAACCGCCGGGACATGTCCTATTCATCCTTCTCGCCGGGCTCGTACAGCGTCTCGCGGCCGAGCCGGTCGAGGCAGATTTCCGCGGTCCACGGCAGCATCAGCGAGCCGCAGCGGCTGTCGCGGTAGATGCGCTCGAGCGCAAGGCTCTTCAGCATCGCCTGACCGCCGCAGGTTCGGATCGCTTTGGTGGCGAGCGCGCTGGCGTTCTCCATCACGGTGAACTGCGCCGCGTAGGCGCGCAGCACGCGATCCTTGCCGGGATTGGCGCAGGCCTCGCTGATCGACTGGAACCACAGCGCCTTGGTCTGCTCCAGCATCAGACGCATCTCGGCGACCGCGATCTGCTTGGTCGGATACATGCGGCGCTTGACCGGCGGCGTGCCGGGCAGCTCGCCGCGCAGATACGACACGGTGAAGTCGTAGGCCGCCTGCGCCAGGCCCATATAGGTCGGCGACAGCGTCAGGAACATGTGCGGCCAGGAGGTCGCGGCCTTGTAGTAGACGCCGTGCGGCATCAGCATCTCCTGCTCGGGCACGAACACGTCCTTGAGCAGGAGCGTGCGCGACACCGTCCCGCGCATGCCAAGCGGATCCCAGTCGCCGACCACCGAGACGCCCGGCGCATTGGCGGGGATCGCCAGATAGATGGTGTTGCGGCGCGAGGCCGCCTCGCCTTCGCCGCGCTCGGTGCAGAGCACGCCGTAATAGTCGGCCGAGCCCGAGAGCGAGGCAAAGATCTTCTTGCCGTTGACGACAAAACCGCCGTCGACCGGCCTGGCCTCGGTGCCGAAGGCCACGATACCTGCGGCTGCGGCGCCGCCCTCCGAGAACGGCTGCGAATAGATCGCGCCGTCGTCGACGATGCGCCGGTAGTGCAGCTTGCGGCGCGCGTTGTGCTCGGCGCGCTGCTCCGCCGTCATGTCGAGATCGTCGGCCAGCGCGCCGGTCCACAGCGTGGAGCTGACATGCATGTTCCAGGACAGCGTGGTCGCGCCGCAGTAGCGGCCGAGCTCGGCGGCGGCGAGACAATAGGTGCGGAAGCTTGCGCCCGCGCCGCCCGCCTCGCGCGGCACGCAGATCGCGAGCAGTCCCTCGCGGTGCATGTCGCGGAAGTTTTCGATCGGGAACGTCGCGTCGCGGTCGTGCTGCGCGGCGCGCGGCGCGAGCACCCGCGCGCCGAACGCCTTCGCCTTCTCGATCAGATCGGCATCGCCGTCCGCAAGGCGAAAGCACGCGCGATCGAAGATCGCTGCTTCGGTGTCGTGTCGGTCGAGTTCGCGAGGCGTCATAGGCGCTTTTCCCAAAATGTCACAGCACACTCGGACCCCCTCTCCCATAAGGAGAGATCGGCGCGCGCACCAGCGGTTCACGCGCGTCTTCGACGCGCCATGGCGCCGGGTGCGGAGCCAGGGTCCATCGAGCGAGTTGTTCCCCCTCACCCCAACCCTCCCCCCGACGGGCAGAGGGAGCTCACCACCGACGCCGGCCGCTTCAGGCATTCGGCCCCCGGGCAGCGCGGACCCGGCGCGGCCGAACGCAAGCTTAAGCGACGGGCGGCGTTTCAGAAAACCGCACTTTGGTCGCGGTGGCAGGGTCCCGGGTCCCGTGATACCGTTTGCGGAACGATCAATAACGGAGAGGCGGGAGGTTTCAATGAAGTCGGGAAGGCTTGCTTTTGCAATGCTCGGCGGCGCGCTCATGTGGCCCGCGGCCGGCGCGAATGCCAACACGGTTCTCAACGTCAACGCCTGGGTGCCGCCTGCGCACCTGCTGGTGGCCGACATCACCATGCCGTTCTGCAAGGACATGGAAAGCGCCACGCAAGGCCGCGTGAAATGCAACCTGCTGCCCAAGGCCGTGGTCGCAGCGCCGCAGACGCTCGACGCGGTGAAGGACGGCCTCGCTGACCTCTCGTTCATCGTCCACGGCTACACGCCCGGCCGCTTCGTTGCGACCGACGTCGCCGAATTCCCGTTCCTCGCCGACACCTCGGAGGTCAACTCCGTCGCCTACCAGCGCGTCCACACCAAGCTGCTGGCCAAGCAGGACGAGCACAAGGGCGTGCGCGTGATGGGCGTGTTCACCCACGGGCCCGGCCAGATCTACAACACCAAGCACGCGGTCAATTCGCTGAAGGACCTCGAAGGGCTGAAGATCCGCGTCGGCGGCGGCCTCGTCAACGACGTCGCCAAGGCGCTCGGCACCGTGCCGATGCTCAAGCCCGCGCCCGAGGCCTACGAGCTCCTGAGCCAGGGCGTCGCCGACGGCCTGTTCTTCCCGAAGGAATCGGTGCTGTCGTTCAAGCTCGTGCCGCTGCTCAAGCACGTCACCTGGGTGCCGGGCGGGCTCTACAACGTGACCTTCGCGCTGATCATGAACGAGGCGAAATGGAAGTCGATCTCAGCGGCCGATCAGGCCGCGATCGAGAAGCTGTCCGGCGAGGCGCTGGCGGTGCGCGCCGGCAAGGCGTGGGACGCGGTCGACACCAAGGCGGTGCAGGCCGTGACCGACGCCAAGATTCCGACCGTGACCGCGAACCCGCAGTTCATCGCCGAGATCAAGACCAAGACCGCGCCGCTGGAGCAGGCCTGGTACGACAAGGTCAAGGCCAAGGGCGGCGACGGCCCGGCGATGCTGTCGGCGCTGCGGAGCGAGATCGCGACGCTGTCGAAGAAGTAAGCCGCACGACTACGGCCGCAGCGGGCCGCGGGCGGAGCCCGCTGCGGCAAGAGGCTTACGATCCGGGGGTCGTGCATGAATTCTGACAGGCAGCCGCTCGCGATCTTCGACCGCGTGATCGCCCCCTTGCTCGGCGCCATCGCCGGCATCCTGCTGTTCTGCCTGATGCTGCTGACCTGTATCGACGTCATCGGCCGCTACTTCTTCAACACGCCGGTCACCGGCGGCTTCGAGCTGACCGAGATGATGCTGGCGGCGCTGATCTTCTTCGGCCTGCCGCTGGTGACGATCCGCAACGAGCACGTGATGGTCGACCTGCTCGATCCGGTCACGCCGGACTGGCTCCTGCGCATCCAGCACGTCATCTCTTGCATCGTCTGCGCGGTCGCGACCGGCTACCTCGCCTGGCGGCTCTGGCTTCGCGCCGTCAACATGGCGGCGGCCGGCGAGACCACGGCCCAGCTCAAGCTGCCGATTCCCTATCTCACCTTCACCATGAGCGTGCTGATGGGCGTCACCGCACTGGCCCTGCTGGTGCTCGCCTGCCGGCGACCGGTCCGGCAAACCGCGTCGCAGGTCTAGGCGATGCTCGAAGCCCTCATCGGCCTCCTGGCCTTCATGGCGCTGGCCCTGGCGCGGATCCCGATGGCGTTCGCCATGGGCATCGTCGGGTTCGCCGGCGTGGCCTACAAGCTCAACTTCAACGTCGCCTCGGCGATGATCGCCCAGGTCACCTACGAGACCGGCCTCGCCTACACGCTGTCGGTCGTGCCGCTGTTCATCCTGATGGGCAACTTCGTCGCGCATGCGCGCATGTCGGAGGAGCTTTATCACGCGGCCTACTGCTTCCTCGGCCACAAGCGCGGCGGGCTCGCGATGTCGACGATCGTCGCCTGCGCCGGCTTCGGCGCGATCTGCGGCTCCTCGATCGCAACCGCGGCGACCTTCACCAAGGTGTCGTATCCGTCGATGCGCAAGTACGGCTACAAGGACACGCTCGCCGCGGGCTCGATCGCGGCGGGCGGCACGCTCGGCATCCTGATCCCGCCGTCGGTCATCATGGTGATCTACGGCATCCTGACCGAGACCAATATCGGCAAGCTGTTTGCCGCCGGCATCATCCCGGGGCTGGTCGCAACCATACTGCTCTGCCTCGCGGTGAAATGGATCACCTGGCGCGATCCGGCGTCCGGCCCGCCGGCCGAGCCGCGTGCCTGGCCCGAGCGATGGGCGTCGCTGCGGCATGTCTGGCCGGTGATCGTGCTGTTCGTGCTGGTGATCGGCGGCATCTATGTCGGCGCCTTCACCGCCACCGAAGGCGCCGGCATCGGCGCGGGCGGCGCATTCGTGTTTGCGCTGGTCCGGCGCGCCCTCACCTGGAGGATCCTGTTCAACGTGCTGGTCGAGAGCGCGCGCACCACCTCGATGCTGTTCATGATCCTGATCGGCGCGCTGCTGTTCGCCAATTTCGTCAACTACACGACGATGCCCGCCGACCTGAAGAGCTTCGTGACGCAGTTCAACGTGCATCCCACGCTGGTGATCGCCGCCATCTGCCTGGTCTACATCCTGCTCGGCACGGCGATGGAAGAGCTGTCGATGATGCTGCTCACCGTGCCGCTGTTCTTTCCGGTGATCACGGCGCTGGGCTACGACCCGGTCTGGTTCGGCATCCTGGTGGTGGTCGTGGTGCAGATCGGTATGATCAGCCCGCCGGTGGGCATGAATATTTTCGTGGTCAAAAACCTTCTCCGGCATGTTTCAATCGCCGACGTGTTCCGGGGCGTGACGCCGTTCACTTTTGCACTCGTCGCGCTGCTGGTGACGATCGTGGCCTTTCCCGGGGTCGTCACCTGGCTGCCGGGTTTCATGCGCTGACCCGGCTCTGACCCGGCCTGGCTGCGCGTCGTGCGAATGAGGAGAACGTTGGAATGCGCGTGAAATACGTTGTGCTGGCCGCAATGCTTGTCCTCTCCGGCGCGGCCCACGCCCAGCCGTCGCAGAAACCGCTGCAAATCATCGTGCCGTTCGCGCCCGGCGGCTCGGCCGACGGCATCGGCCGCATCATCGCACAGGAGCTCGGAACCCGGCTCGGCCGCCCGACCGTCGTCGAGAACAAGCCCGGCGCCGGCGGCTCGCTCGGCCTGGTTTTGCTGTCGAAGTCCCCACCCGACGGCGACACGATCGCGATCGCAGCGGCCGGCGCGCTGGTCATCAACCCGCATGTGCCGGGTTCGAGCGGCTTCGATCCGCTGAAGGAGCTCGCGCCGGTCGCGCGATTGATCGACATCCCGCTCGTCATGATCGCCAATCCGAAGACCGGTCCCAAGACCATCCTCGAGGCCATCGCCCAATCGAAGGCCTCGCCGGACGGGTTGAGCTACGGCAGCACCGGGGTGAATTCGAGCCAGCACCTGTCGGCCGAGGTGCTGAAGAAGGCGACCGGGGCGAACTTCGTCCACGTGCCGTACCGCGGCAGCGGTCCGGCCGCGCTGGCGGCGGTTGCGGGCGAGGTTCCGATGACTTCGACCGACCTCACCGCCGCGCATGAGAACATCAAGGCCGGCAATCTCAGGTCGCTCGGCGTCTACCGGATCAAGCGCGCCCGGTCCGCGCCGGACCTGCCGACCATCGCCGAAAGCGGCGTTCCGGGCTTCGACGGGCCGGCAAGCTTCATCGGTGTGATGGCGCCGCGCGGCACGCCGCCGGCGGTGATCCGCAAGCTGTCGAGCGAAATCGCCGCCATCGTCGCGGACCCGAACGTGCAGGAGAAAATCCGCGGGCTCTCGGTCGAGCCGGACTACGCAGACGAACAGGCCTTCGGACAGTTCATGGCTTCGGAATCCGAAAAGCTGAAGGAGGTCATCAGGTCCCTGCCCCGATCCTGACCGCTTGCGAGGCAGGAGACGCCCTGTTCCGGCCGCGCAGCCTGTGCCCGCGAAGTCACGCCGGTGATCGCGGAGCCTGGCCGCGCGCCGGCGGAGAACCGGTCAACTTGACCAGTGTGCCTCTGAACGCATGAAGCTCGGTGGCGGAGAGCGAAGAGAACAGACGCTTTTCCATCCGCTCGACCGCCCGGTCACAGACCTTCAGCAATTTGGCCCCTTCGGCCGTGAGATTGATCTGCAAGGTTCGACGCCTTTCGCCGGCGACGGTCCGAGCGATGAGCTTTTTCTTTTCCAGCCCGGCGATCATTTCGTTCATCGATTGAGGCGAGATCGTAAATCGCCGGGCGAGCGACGCGGACGACATCTCACCGCCGCGCCTTGACAGACTGAGCATCAGGTACTGTGCCGGCGTCACATTGTAGCCGCGGAGGCAATCGGTCAGATTCCGCGTGATCAATATCTGAGCGCGGCGAACGAGATAAGTGGTCAGCGGCGGCTCTCTCATGCAGTTCCTTCGGTCGAAGATGCTCGATCCAGCCGCAAGCGAACGCCAACGCAAAACCGGACCAGCATCGTGTTCCGTCGCCCTTGTGTGCACATCCGGGAGAATCTATCCCGTGCTGTTCGATGAAACAGACGCGGCGGCGTCACGTCCCGACGCATGGCTGATTTGCCTGTCTCTCCACCTCTTGATTTAATAGAAGGGTACTTGATAATCGACAAGGAGCAAGCGATCAGAAAACGCGAAGTCAATCTCGGGATATTCCGTGCTGAAATCGTACGAGAGAGCGCGCACGTCAGTCACATGACTTCTGCCGATGCCATGGAAGCGCTGTCGGACACCGATCGCGACCTGTTGCGCCGGTCGATCCGCGAGTTTCTCGCTGCGCGCTGGCCGGGCGAAGGTGCCGTGGAGCGCGCGGGCGAGCCGCAAGCGGTCGCCGCCGTGTGGCGCGGGCTTGCGGATCAGGGACTGGGCGCGCTCGGTTCGGATATGGCCGGGGCGGGCTTGCGCGAAATCGCCATCGCCTTCGAAGAGCTTGGCCGCGCAGCGTGCCCCGCGCCGCTGCTTGGCGCGATCGCCGTCAACCTCGCGCTTGCGCCGCAGCAGTCGAACACCGTGCGCGCGCTGCTCGAGGACGTGCATCAGGGAAAGGCCGCGGTCGCGCTGGCGCTCGGCGCGTTCGACGGCGATACCTCGGCCGGGCGGGCCGAGATGCGCGGCGATGCGCTGACCGGAAAGCTCGCGTTCGTCGAGGGTGCGCAGATGGCAACGCACTTCGCCGTCTTCATCGACGGCGGTGTCGCGGTTGCCGCAAGCAGCGCCCGCGGCGTGACCATCGAGGCCACGCCCGGCCTCGCGGTGCCGGCCTTCTGCGAAATCACTTTCGACGATACACCTGCGATCCGCGTCAACGTGCATCCCGAAATCCTCGCCGACATTTCGCTGATCACGCGGCTCGCCTGCGCCGGCCGGGCGCTCGGCGCGGCGCAGCGCGGGTTCGAAATGGCGGTCGAGCATGCCAAGGTGCGAAAGCAGTTCGGCCAGTTCATCGGCCAGTTCCAGGCGATCCAGCACAAGCTCGCCAATTGCCTGATCAGCCTCGACGGCGCGCGGATGACGCTCGAGAACGCCGCCGCGGCGCGCGACGCCGGCAACCCGGACTGGCGGACCTTCGCCTCGGCCGCGGTCGCGTTCGCGGGACCGGCGCTGCGCGCCGTCGCGGTCGAGACGCACCGGGCGCTCGGCGCCATCGGCTATGCCGAGGAGCACGAGGCGCCGCGCCATTTCCGCCGCGTGCATGCCGACCTCGCGCGCTTCGGCGGCGTGCAGCGGGCGCGGGCCGAGCTTGCCGACTTCCTGCTCGGGCCGGCCTGAGACGACGCATGACCGCCCTCCCCGCCCACGACATGGGTCCCGCCGCAAACGCCTTCCGCAAGGAGGTGCGCGACTGGCTCGCCCGCAACTGGACGGCGGAAAAGCGCGCGGCGCATGCGAAGAAGCCGTTCAAGGACCGCGGCTGGGACCCCGAATTCTCCAAGCTGATGGGCCGCGACGGCTGGATCGGCGTCGGCTGGCCCAGGCCATTCGGCGGCCGGGCGAAGAGCCCCTCCGAGCAGATCGTGTTCGTGACGGAACTGGCCAATGCCGGCGCCCCGTTCCAGGCGCACAACACATCTGAGTCGATCGTGGCGCCGTCACTGTTCGCCTACGGCACGAAGGAACAACAGGACGAGTGGATCCCGAAAATCCGCAATGGCGAATGCCATTTCGCGCTGGGCTACAGCGAGCCGGAGGCGGGCTCCGACCTTGCGGCGCTGCGCACGCGCGCGGTCCGCGACGGCGACGACTTTGTCGTCAACGGCCAGAAGCTCTGGTCGACCGGCGGCGACAAGGCGCAGTACATGTGGCTTGCGGTGCGCACCGATCCCGAGGCGAAGAAGCACGCCGGCATCAGCATGCTGATGGTCGACCTAAAGTCGCCCGGCGTGACGCTGCGGCCGAGCATGGCGCTGTACGGCAAGACCTTCAGCGCGCAGTTCTACGACAACGTCCGGGTGCCGGCGAACAACCTGGTCGGCGGGGTCAACAACGGCTGGAAGGTGATCACCGACGCGCTCGCCTCCGAGCGGGTGATGATCGGCGGCGGACGGGTGGCGACGATCGAGCGCGCCTTCGACCGCTTCACCGAGCACGTGAAGACCGCGGTGGCGGGCGGCAAGGCGCTGAGGAGCGATCCGCGCGTTCGCGACCGGATCGGCGCGCTCGCCGCCGATCTCGAGGTGGCGCGCCAGCTGCAGATGCGGAGCCTGCGGGCGGTCGAGCAGGGCCGCGCGCCGATTCACGAGGCGGCGATGGCCAAGGTGTTCGCAAGCGAACTTCAGGAGCGGCTCGGCCAGGCCGCGCTCGATATCCTCGGCACCGGCGGGCTTCTGTCCGAGGACGCCGACAGCGCCCCGCTCGGCGAGATGGAGCAGTTCCTGCGCCACTCGCTGATGGGAATCATCGCCGGCGGCAGCAACGAGATCCAGCGGAACATCATCGCGCAGCGGGGGCTGGATTTGCCCCGCCAATGAGGAGCAGTTCATGAGCGAAGAAGAGAAGAACATCGTCACCTACGAGCTCGACGGCGAGATCGCCATGGTCGGCCTCAACCGCCCGGACAAGCGCAACTGCTTCAATCCGGACGTGATGAAGGCGCTCCGCATCGCCATCGACCGCGCCGGCGAAGAGGCGAAGTGCGGCATCATCTTCGGCCACGGCGACAACTTCTGTGCCGGCCTCGACCTGCGCTGGGCCGCGGAAAACTGGAAGACCGGGCGCTCCGAGCGGCTGCCGTTCCCGTTCAACCGCAACAACTATTTCGAGGTCATGGCACGCGGCAACATCCCGTTCATCGCGGCACTTCACGGCGCGACGCTGGGTGGCGGGCTCGAGACGGCCGCCGCCGCGCACATCCGCGTCGCGGACGAAACGACGTTCTTCGCCCTGCCCGAGGGCACGCGCGGCATCTTCATCGGCGGCGGCGGCTCGGTGCGCGTCGCGCGGCTGATCGGCTTTGCCCGCATGCAGGACATGATGCTGACCGGCCGCGTGCTCAAGGCCGACGAGGCCGAACGCTACGGCATCGTGCAATACGTCGTGCCGAAGGGACAGCAGATGGCGAAGGCCAAGGAGCTGGCGCTGAAGATCTGCAAGAACGCGCCGCTGTCGAACTTCGCCATCACCAACAGCCTGCCGCGGCTGCAGGACATGAACTACGACGACGGCCTCTACTTCGAGCGCATGGTCGCCGAGTACACCCGCAGCCCCGAGTCGATCCAGCGGCTGCATCAGTTCCTCGACAAGACCGCGCCGCGCGTGCGGCCGAACGAGTAGCTGGACGAGATTGAGAAATTGAAGGGAGTGAAGCATGGCATTGCGTGACAACGCGATCGTGGCCTACGCCGAAACCAAGGTGATGAAGAAGAGCGACCGGGACGTCTGGGTCCTGATGGGCGAAATCCTCGAATCGCTGCTCGACAAGAGCGGCTTCGAAAAAAGCGAAATCGACGGGCTGGTGATGTCCGGGCTCACCGGAACCGGCGGCGCCAGCATGTTCTGGGCGCAATCGACCTGCGACATGCTGGGCCTCGAAGTCGGCTTCTGCGAGCAGGTGCACACCGGCGGCTGCTCGTCGATCGGCGCGGTCGCGCGGGCCGCAGCAGCGATCGACGCCGGCATGTGCGAGGTCGCGGTCTGCATGTTCGCCGACACGCATGTGCGCGAGCACAACGGCCGCAACGACCGCAACTACCGGCGCGACTGGACCGATCCCTATGGCGTGCTTGGGCCCCCCGGCGCGTTCGGCCTGCTGCAGCGGAGCTATGACGCGAAGTACGGCGTCGATCTTCAGGCGCTGGGCAAGCTCGCGGTCACGCAGCGCAACCACGCGATCCTGAACGAGAACGCCTGCGAAGAGCTGCGGGTGCCGATCACCATCGACGACTACATCAACTCGCGCATGATCGCCGACCCGATCCGGCTGCTCGACTGCGTGATGCTGGCCGACGGCGCGGCGGGCCTGATCGTCACCAGCAAGAAACGCGCGAAGGAAAAGGGCCTCAACAAGTGCGTGATCCCGATCGGCTATGCCGAGCGAACCAACTTCCTCGGCGGCGAGGGCCTGGTCGACGTCACGCGCAGCGGCCACGAGATCGCAGGCTCGAAGGCGCTGGCGCAGGCCGGCTGGAGCATCAAGGACGTGCGCTCCTTCCACCCCTATGACGACTTCCTGATCGCGCTCGTCATCCAGTTCGAGGCGTTCGGCTTCTGCAAGCCGGGCGAAGGCATGAAGTTCGTCCTCGACACCGACATGTCCTACAACGGCACCCTGCCGATGAACACCGGCGGCGGCCAGATCTCGGCCGGCCAGGCCGCCTGCTCGTCGCACAACCTGATCGAGGCGGTGCGCCAGCTGATGGGCGAAGGCGGCAAACGGCAGGTCAAGGACACCACCAACGCGCTCGTCACCGGCATCGGCTGGATCAACTACGGACGCAACTGGGGCTCGAGCGCGGCAATGGCGCTCGTCCCGAACCAGTAATCGAGGGCACCGCCATGGCTGTCACATTGAACGATACGCTCAGCGTCAAGCGCGAGATGAAGGCGCATTACGACTTCGGCCAGCCGTTCTGGGACGCGACGCGGCAGAAGAAGCTGATGCTTCAATATTGCAAGACCGCGAAGAAGTTCCAGCACTTCCCGCGCCCGGTCAGCATCTACACCGGCCGGCGGCGCGACATCGAATGGCGCGAGGTCTCGGGCAAGGGCAAGGTCTATTCCTTCACCATCGCCCACCGCGGCCCGCCCGCGTTCCAGGGCACCGAGCCCTACGCCGTCGCGAGCGTCACGATCGACGAAGGCGTCAACGTCATCGCCAATGTGGTGAACTGCAAGGCCGAGGACCTGAAGGTCGGCATGCGGGTCAAGCCCTATTGGCATCCCATGGCCAACGGCGAGCACCTCTTGATGTGGCAGCCCGACAAGGATGCGAAATGAGCGGACCGGACGACGCACGCGGCAAGAAGGCTGTCACCAAGTTCCTGCGTCCCAAGTCGATTGCCATCGTCGGCATGTCGACGCGCCCCGGCAGCGCCGGCCAGGTGATCCTGCAGTCGCTCAAGCTCAACAAGTTCCAGGGCGACATCCACCTGGTCGGCCGGAGCGACGAACCGATCGACGGACGCCCGGTGCTGAAAAGCGCCGAGCAACTGCCGGAAGGCGTCGATCTCGCGGTGTTCACCCTGCCCGCCGCCGGCGTGCAGGAGGCGGTGGCCGCCTGCACCAAGCGCAAGGTCGGCTCGGCGATGATCTTCGCCGCGGGCTTCGCCGAGGTCGGCGAGCAGCAGATGCAGGACGAGGTGGCCAAGACCGCCCGCGACGGCGGACTTGCGATCATCGGCCCGAACTGCCTCGGCGTGACCAACAACGTCGACGGCATGATGCTGCACATGCTGTACGCGCAGGAGGCGCTGCGGTTCGGCAAGGATTCGAAACCGGGGCTTGCCTTCGTCGGCCAGAGCGGCGGCATGCTCGGCCATTTCCAGCGGGCCGCCGACGCGCGCGGCACGCCGCTGTCCTACGTGATCTCGACCGGCAACGAAATCGGGCTGGAGTCCACCGATTTCATCGAATTCCTGGCCGACGATCCCGCCACCAGCGTGCTCGTGGTCTACACCGAGCAGGTGCGCCGGCCGCGCGCATTCCTCGACGCGATCAAGCGCTGCCGCGCCAACGGCAAGCCGGTGGTGCTGATGTTCCCCGGCCGGAGCACGAAGTCGCGCGAGGCCGCGGCGTCGCACACCGGCGCGCTGGTCGGCGACTACGCCACGATGAAGACGCGGGTCGAGGACGCCGGCGCCATCGTCGTGGGCACGATGGACGAAATGATCGACCTCGCCGAAATCCTGGTGCGGTTCCCGAAGCCGCCGGCCAAGGGACCCGGCATCCTGACCGCCTCGGGCGCCTTCGTCGGCCTCGCCAACGACATGGCGGAGGAGCTCGGGTTCGAGTTTCCGCAAGTCGAGCCCGCGACGCTCAAGCTGTTCGAGGAGACCCTGCCACCCTACGGCAACTACGGGAACCCGCTCGACGTCACCGCGGGCTTCACGCCGGCGTCGCTGCCCGCAGCGACGAAAGCGCTGATCGACGATCCGAACATCGGCATGTTGTTCATTTCGTTTCCGATCCGCATGGGCGCGGTCGTGCAGGGCTTCAACAACGGCATGACACATTCCGACAAGCCGAAGGTTCTGGTGGCGCTCGGCGACACCTCGCCGCTCGGTCCGGATGTCATGGAAGCGGTGAAGCAGGGCCCCGCGGTGTTCAGCCGCTCGTCGGACCGGATGATGCGGGCGATCGCGCTCTATACGCGCTATGGCCGGCTGCTCGCGCGCCCGCGCAGCACCGCCAAGCCCGAGCCGATCAAAGGCCTGCCGAAGATCGGCAAGGGCACGCAGCCCGAGTGGCTCGGCAAGAAAATCTTTCGGGCGGCCGGCATCGGCGTGCCGGACGGCGAGCTGGCGCGCTGCGCCGACGAGGCCGTTACCGTCGCCAAACGCATCGGCTACCCGGTGGTGCTGAAGGCGCAGGCCGCGGCGCTGTCGCACAAGACCGAGGCCGGCGGCGTCATCCTCAATCTCGCCGACGACGGCGCGGTTCGCGCCGCGTGGGACACGCTGGTTGCGAACGTCAAGCGCGCCGCGCCCGACATCACGCTCGACGGCGCGCTGGTCGAGAAGATGTCGCCCAAGGGCGTCGAGCTGATGGTCGGCGCGAAGCGCGATCCCGGCTGGGGCACGGTGCTGCTGCTCGGCCTCGGCGGCATCTGGGTCGAGGCGCTGGGCGACGTGCAGCTCCTGCCGGGCGACGCCGGCGAAGCGGAGGTGCTGGAGGCGCTCGGCAAGCTTCGCACCGCGAAGCTGCTCAAGGGCTTCCGCGGCGCGCCGCCGGCCGACGTCGAAGCCGTCGCCAAGGTGGTCACCGCGATCGGCCGGCTGATGCAGACCGTGCCGGAGCTGACCGAGATCGACGTCAACCCGCTGATGGTGCACGGCAAGGGACAGGGCGTCACCGCGCTGGATGCGCTGATCGTCGCGGGGTAATCTGCAGGCGACACCAAGAAGAAAGGCGGAGCGCAACCGCCTCGAGCCGAGAGGGAGGAACGCCGTGACGCTCAAGCTCGTCGCCTGGATTGCTGCAGCCCTCGTCAGCACCTGTGTCGCGGTCGAGGCGCAGACCTATCCCACGCGAGAGATCCGCGCGGTGGTCGGCCTGCCGGCCGGCAGCGGCGGCGATGTGGTCGCGCGCTACTACGCCGACAAGCTCTCGAGCCTCGCCGGCAAGCCGGTGATCGTCGAGAACCGGCCCGGCATGATCCTTTCGATCGGCGCCGATGCGGTGGCGAAGGCGCCGCCCGACGGCCACACGATCCTGATCACCTCGGTGACATCGTCGCACGCGGCCAACGTGTTCAACTTCAAGAGGCTGCCTTACGACCCGATCAAGGACTTCACGCCGGTCGCCATGCTGCAGAAGAGCTACTTCATGCTGATGGTGCGCCCGGAGGCGCCGTGGAAGAACGTCGCCGAGCTGACCGAAGCGATGAAGGCCAAGGGCGAGAAGGCAAGCTACGGCTACGGCGCCCCGCCCGCCTTGGCATCGTCGGAGCTCTACAAGGCGCGCAAGGGCCTGAAGGCGGTCGGCATCCCCTACAAGACCTCGATGGCGTCGCTGCCGGAGATGTTCAGCGGCGAGCTCGATTTCCAGTTCATCGACTCGACCGCGGGCACGCCGCTGCGGCAGAGCGGCAAGCTGCGCGCGCTCGCGGTCAGCGCCGGCCAGCGGGTGCCCGGCGTCGATGTCCCGACCATGGCCGAGGCCGCCGGCATTCCGGAGTTCGACATCGCGCCGGTGTGGGGCGTGCTGCTGCCGGCCGGGACGCCCGCGCCGATCGTATCGAAGCTCGAAGCCTGGTTCGCCGAGATCAGCAAGATGGAGGCGACCCGGCAGTATATTGCCAACACGCATGCCGCGCCGTTTCCCGGCAACGCCAAGGCGCTCGCCGACTTCATCCCGAAAGAGATCAAGAAGTGGGAAGAGCTGGCGCGGCTGGCAAAGATCGAGCCGCAATAGGCGGCTGCGGCCGCCCGGCGTCGGAGGCTACTGCGCGACCGCCATCTGCAGCCTGGGCTTGACCTCGCGGGCGAACAGCGCGACCGAGCCCAGCATTTCCTCGAGGGTCAGGTCGCCGAAGCAGAATTGACCGACGACGTAGTTGACGCCGCTGTCCTCGATTTGCCGCGCAAGGAACGCACGCACCGTCTCCGGCGACCCGGCGATGGCCTGCCCCTGCTTGATGAGGGTGTCGAAGCTGTCGGCCCGCAGCGGCGACTGCGGCAGCGTCCCGTTCATTTCCGAGAGATAGGTGAAGCTTGCCCGCCAGCGCAGATAGGCACGGCGCGCCACCGCCATGGCCTTCGCGTCGCTGTCCGCCACGAAAATAAAGCGAACCATGCCCATCTTCGGCGGCGCGCCCTCGCCATGCACCTCGCGCCAGACCTGCCGGTAGCGCGCGACGATCGCCCGCGTCGGGCCCGGCATGTCGTTGGTGACCATGTTCAGGCCCTTGCGCGCGGCGCGCTCGGCGCTGTCCGGCGAATGCGCGCCGTACCACAGCGGCGGATGCGGCTGCTGAAGCGATTTCATTTCCATCGGCACGTTCTTGAACTGGTCGTACTTGCCGTTCCAGTCCAGCGTCTCGACGGTGAAGGCCTTGAGAATGAGCTCCAGCCGCTCGGCATAAATCTGCTGCCGCTCCTGCGCATTCTGCCCATAATAGGAAATCTCGAACGGCACCGAGCCGCGACCGAAGCCGATCTCGATCCGGCCGCCGCTCATGTGATCGAGCATGCAGATTTCCTCGAACACCCGCAGCGGATGATGCACCGGCAGCGCATAGACGAACGTGCCGAAGCGCAGCCGCGTGGTGCGCTGGCCGATCGCCGCGAGGAACACGCTCGGCGAAGGCGCCATGCCGAGCGGCGTGAAGTGGTGCTCGGCGACGTGGTAGGCGTAGAAGCCCGCGCGGTCGAACGCCTCGATCACCTTCAGCCGCTGCTCGTAATAGTCGCGCAGCGGCAGGTCGTTGCGATCGAGGTGATCGAAGATGCCAAATTCCAGATTCATGCAGGACCCAAGCCGGTCGATCCGCGCCTTGATCGTTGTTTTGCTGTGCCGATCCAAGCGAACGGCCCGGACCACGGCACTTTGCATCAGGCCCGGCACCGCCGGTCAACATTCGCGCGCGGGGCGCTCCCCTGCCCCGGTCTCATGCGTTGCATCTCGCAAACCGGATCGGGGACGGCGGCCAATCGAATCATCCGAGGCCCGTCGACCGCATTCCTGCGTCGCTCCGCCAGGCGTGTGGGAAAGCCCGTGCGCGCTGGTGCGAACCGGTGGCGACGATGACGCTGTCAGCTTTGACCGCGAGCATGTCGGCCGCTGTCGCGGCATGACCAAGCTCGGCCTTCACGCCCGCGGCCGCGGCCTGCCGCTCCATCCACATTACGAGCGGCAGAACCTCGTCCTTGCCGGGGAGCCCGGCCTCCCATCGTAGCTTGCCGCCCAGGCTCCGCGATGCGCCGAACAACGTCACATCATGGCCCCGTTCGGCGGCGACGCGTGCGGCCTGCAACCCGGCGGGGCCCGCGCCGATCACGGCGACGCGGCGGCGCGATGGCGCGCGCGCCGGCCG
>JAIESI010000380.1 GCA_019746135.1 Xanthobacteraceae bacterium | reverse complement strand
TGAGACGGCGGAACTCAAAAACCTCATCGACTATTCCCGGCGGTTCAAGATCGGCCTGATCGCCATCACCGCCGACGAGCAAAGCACGCTCGGCGAGGCCGCCGACGTAGCGCTGGTGCTGCCTCAGGCGCGCGAAGCCTGCCCGCACAATCTCGCACCGACCACATCTTCACTGATGCAGCTCGCACTCGGCGATGCGCTCGCCATCGCGCTCCTCGAAAGCCGCGGATTCACCGCCATCGACTTCGGTCTGCTGCATCCCGGCGGCCGGCTCGGTGCGATGCTGAAATTCGTCCGCGACGTCATGCATGCGGGCCAATCGGTACCGCTCGTCCCAGCCGGGACGAGGATGTCGGACGCCGTGCTCGAGATGTCGGCCAAGGGCTTCGGCTGTGTCGGAGTGGTCGGCCGCGACGACCACTTGATTGGAATCATCACGGACGGCGACCTTCGCCGCCATATGGGCGATACGCTTCTGACTGCGCGTGTCGAAGACGTGATGACGCATAGGCCGAAAACCATCCGCCCCGATCAGCTCGTCAGCGAGGCGCTCGAACTTCTCAATGCCATGAAGATTACAGCGTTGTTCGTTGTCGATGCCGGGCGGCCGGTCGGCCTCTTGCATATTCATGATGCCCTGCGTATTGGCGCCGCCTGACTCAAATTCGGGCATTGGCCTGTTTCGACACTTGGTGGCCCAGCTTGAACTATGCAGTGGCCTGTTTTGAATTGAACTCACCTAATGTGGGGAGTGCCAAATTGTCGTGAGGGCTTAATGGTGTCGCTTAGTAGGGCGCTTTTGATATCGATCGCAGTCCTTATTCTTGGACTGCATTATTCTTGGACTGCATTTCTCCGTCGTCTTCGGCGCTGTCGCGTGCCCCAACGACTGGAATGGCTGGCGCTGCGCCGTGGCTCGATTCTTGGTCACGGACTAGGTGTTCAGTCCCGAAGTGAGATGGATTGGATCGTATCTGAAGCGCTCTGGCTCGTCTGCCCACGCCTTACAGATCATTTCGTAGGACGTGAGGCCGCGTAAGGTCTTCAACCGCTTGGCAAAGTTATAAGCGTCGAGGAACGCGGCCAGGTGATCTTCGAGCTGGCGATGAGTGTCGTAGTGATAGCGCTTGACGGTCGCGTCCTTGAGCGAGCGGTTCATTCGCTCGACTTGGCCGTTGGTCCACGGATGGTTGGGCTTGGTGAAGCGATGTTCGATGTCGTGCTCGCGACAGACGCGATCGAACATGTGCAACCGGTAGCGGGCGGTCGGGCCTGAGCGGTGCTGAATGCTGTCGCCGAACTGGATGCCGTTATCGGTGAGGACAGTGTGTATCTTGTAGGGGACGGCCTTGATCAGCGCCGCCAGGAAATTGGCTGCGGTCTTCACGTTGGCTGTCGGGTGTAGCTGGGCAAAGGCAAACTTCGATGTGCGATCGATCGCCACGAAGAGGTAGAGCTTGCCCTCACCGGTACGAACCTCGGCGATATCGATGTGGAAGTAGCCGATCGGGTAGCGTTTGAAAGGCTTCTTGGAGGTCTTGTCGCCGGCGATCTCCGGCAGCCGGCTGATGCCGTGACGCTTGAGACATCGGTGCAGGGACGATCGGGTCAGGTGCGGGATCGTTGCCTGCAGGGCATAGAGGCAGTCGTCGAGCGGCAGCAGCGTGTGCTTGCGGAACGTGATGACGATGGCCTCTTCCTCAGGTGACAGGACGGTCGAGCGCGGAACCTTCGGTCCCATCGGAGCGTCACTGACGAAGGCCCGTTTGCGCCATTTGGCGACGGTCTTGTGGTTCAGCCCGTACTGTGCGGCGATCTCTTTGAGCGGAGCCTTCGATCGCTGTATCGCAGCTCGGATACCCCCACGTGATGGGAGTGGCGGGCAGAAGCGGCGCTTTCTCCGGTTGCTTCCCGGGATCGATCAGGACCCTGCTGATCTGCTCGTCGTCGTGTTTCGCCTTCTGCCGCTGGTGCATGATGCGACGGTACTCGGCGCAGGCCTTTTCTGTGGGATGACTTTTGAGCCACGCCGGGAATTCGTCTGGTGCGACGTTCTCGTGACCCGCGAGCCAGATCACCTGCGCATACTTGCACATGCGGTCCCGCAGCAGCGGATGCGCATTCTTCGTGAACGCCAGAACGATCGGCGAGAAGATGTTCTTCACATTGCCGTGCGGCTTGATCCCCCGTTGCCCAAGGAACTCGATCCGGCCGTTGCTCGCTTCGATCAGGTAAGACGCAGCGTAAAGGGGGATTAGAACGTCCTGATAGCGCGCCTTGCGCGCGAGCTTGTCCATTGCGGTGACAACCGCGTCATTGCATATCCGTACGGCTTTGTCCGCTTCTGCAATGGCGTTTTTTGCTGCTGCAGCAACATTCTCTCTCGCACTTGGTGCCGCGCCGGTATCTCCGTTGGACGCTTTTCTGGCGCTTGCCGCCGTGCGCGGACGCGGCGAGCCTCCGTGCGCAACGCTAGGCGAGGAATGCTCCACGCTCGGCGCGGCGCCCTCTTCCGCGGTGACGCCGGAGCGGCGGGTCATGGCCGCCTCCTGAACTTGGGACCGCCACTCGATCCACGACCTCTACGTTCGCCTTCAGCCCTTGCCCGGCCGGCGGCCGCCCATTTGCGTGCGAGATGATCGTCCCATTCGTCGCGGATCGCCGCGCGTTCAGATGCAAAGCGCCGGCGGAAACCCTCGAAATCCGTCTCATTGCGCGGCGGCAGGCCGATGAAGCGCTTGCCGGCAAAGTGATCGGCCATACAGGCGGTCGAAGCCAGTACAATTGCCGCGAGTTCGATTGCATCAAGCTGCTGCAGCCAAGCGCGCGTCACCTTGGCTGTCGCCGGCGGCGGCTCAAGCCATTGCCAATCGCGCTCGGCGCGCTCGACCGCCCAGGAAACGACACACCTCGCTTCCCGACGATGCACAGCCTCCCAGTCCACGTTCGATTTCAGTGAGTCGATCCACGCGGCCACGTTGGCTGCCGTGTCAGCCTGCGGCGGTCGCGCCGGCAGCGGCGCCGGGCGAAACGCCGCGCGTAAGCCAGCAATGATGGCGCGCACCACGGTTATCACGGCACCATCTCCGAGCCGAACTCGAGGTCATCTTCTTCGGGAGGCGGCAATGTGAGCAGCCGCTGCCTGATCTGGGCGACGGTCACCGGCGCAAAGCCCCAACAATCCACGCCCACGTCGCAGGATTGCGAGGTGCCGGGCAGTCGCCCGTGGCTGTGACCGAACAGCTGCCAAGTGCCACGCGGCTTTCCTGGCCAACTCCGGTGGGCGTAATGGCTCATCCAGACGCGTTGCCCGTCGACGGTCACGCCCGCAACTTGAGCCACGGACTCCCATGGGAGCGATTGCGTAACGCCATCGTCGTGGTTGCCGATGATGAGGGCTTTGCGTCCGTTGAGACGATCGAACAGAGCGCGCAACTTCGCCGTATCGGCTGCCCGGTGGGCAAAGTCACCGAGGACGAACACGCGATCGTCCGGCCCCACCACGGCGTTCCAGATTCTCGTCAGGGAACCGTTCATTTCTGCGACGGAAGCGAACGGCCGAGCACACAGGCGGATGATGCCTTCGTGGCAAAGATGCAGATCTGCCGTGAACAACGTCCTGCTCATTGTACATTTCTCCTCGCCTCGTGCTGCCGCCCCGGTCGCTTAGGTTCCGGAGGGTCGCAGACGACGCTCGCAATCTCGGACCTTGAAGTGAGCCGACGCTAGTCGCGCGCTCGGCAAGTCGGAAACGTTCGAGTCCGGACGATGCGCAATATGCCGTCAACGCCAGACAATGATGGCACCGTGCACCACGGTTTCAGCTGATAGATCAGACTGTTTCGGACGAATTCGATTTGGGCGAATGCAGATCAAAGTCCTCTGTGGAAAACTTCGGCTAGCCACTTGGGTCTATTCGTCGGTACAGAACCGGCGCCGTGGGCCAGAAACTGCGGCGATCACATCCGCCACCGGCAGAAACGCTCCTAGCGATGATTGCCTCCCGCGATGTTTTCGCTGCGTCATTGTGTTGGTCCGGAAGCCGACCGGGTGACAGCAACGAGACCTTCGGCCTTCCGCTGCGGCCGTAGTTTGGTTGCTGGCGGCCTGCTCGCGGCGTGACGCATCGGCTGAGACAACCACGAAAATCACTTCGCGACTTCAGTGCCACGCCTTAATGCTCGCTATCAGCCGGCCTTTGGCGATGACGGTCCTCTTCGGAGTCGAAGCAGACGTTCGCTCGCCTAACACGGCCCGTCCTCGATCTCGGCTGCCACTCACAACGCCTACAAGGTCGCCGCGCTTTCGCAGCGGAGATTCTTGGTTTTTTTGCCCGCCGAGCAGGCCTCGCAACTTGCATGCATCTCACATCATTACAGTTGTGTGTTGCGTGACGGCGTCACGGTTGACGCTATTCCGCAAGTCGGCCCCCCGTTACACCGGCCAAAAGTAACGGTTGTTTCCGGCTGATTTTTGAAAGAATCAGAAGGGCTGATCGTGGTCCATCAGCGCGCCGGCAACGCTCACCGCGAGCGGTCGTGCCCGTGCTGGCGCCGCAACATCTGCTGGCAGGCCGGGAGAGCTGCGCGCTCATACGGTACCTCGGGCGGCCGCCATAGCACTTCTCGGTTTCGACCAAACTCTCGGCCGTCACGGTCCGTTCGGCGGCGGGCGCGTCGGCCAGCCTCGCAAGCCCATCTCTGAAACCGCCAATCCGCAGCCTATCGACGCGCCCCTCCCGGCGGCCGCCGATGCTGGGCATCGGCTTCGACCGATGCAAATGGACATGGATGATGATGTCATTCACTTTTCGCGAAGCATCCCGCCCGCCGGGCCCCTACACCAACGCATGACCCGCACGTGCGCTCGTGCGCGAGACGAGCCCTTCCACGATTTGTGGCAGAGCTGTGTCAGCCTGTTTGATCCTTGCCGGCCTTGCGTCTAAGTCAGCAGGAATTGAGCGGGAGAATGTGCAATGTCGAACTCCAAGACGCGTCATCGCAGGTCTGAGCCCTCTCAGCTGGTGCAGGATCGTGCTGAGTCGGGTTCAGTCCTCAAGCCATCACCGGAGCGGCGAGAACCGACTGAGAGCGGGGATGACCGCCGCTCTCGGGAAGTGGCCGAGCCAGCCAGGCAAAAGCAAATCTACGAAACGAGAGTCATGGACTATGCGAAGCAGTATTTGAGCCTGGTCGGCTGTCACGAGCTCCTGGCCCGTATCGCCGAGGTTGACAAGACGTTCGGAGCACAATTCGCGCAGATCGGCGAGAAAAATCCGGGACAGCGGGATTTCACGCACCACAACTACATCCGTGCCGTAACGGCTCTGGTGGAGCTCGAGTGCGCGATTGCCAACCGCGGACGGCCAAACGACCAGCTTGTCGTACGATTCCTGCAAAAGCTTAGGTCGATGAACGTCTTTGTCGCAGACTTCGCGGGCGACAAGCCCGACTACCTGGTCGGTTTGGCATTTGACCCGGATCGCAACGACGTGATGGGATTGACCTCAGAGAATCCGTAATAGCTTCTCTGCAGATCTCGAGTGGGTACGAAGCGTGTGCGAGCGACAGGCGGTCCGAAGCGGCCGCCGCAGCGTGACGGATTTCCCGTGACGACAAACCGCGAACTGCCGCGCGATTGCCTTCAGCGTCGGCGCGCCGACTGACGTGCCGCCGGCACCGATTAGAATCGAATAGTTCCAAGCATAGCCGAACGATCGAAGAAGCTTCGGAAACATGTGGGCCGCTCGCCGGGATCGAAATCACCGGTCCGTGCCGCCGCGGCTTCTTGTTGGACATGCTCGACGAGGTCGAGATCCTCCGGGAGGCCATCTACGGGAAGCGCTAAGACGAGGAAGCTTGGAAGCGCGGCGCACCCGCCGAGGAACGGCATCCTACGGCGTCACGCGTACGGCCCGATTTCTTCGATCATCTGCTTCACTGCGGAGCCCCTTATCTCGTACCCGGGCGGGTCGTGTGGCATCCGCAACCAAGCCAAGCGCGTCCTCGACCGAAGGAGCAGGAGTCCTGCTGCCGACCGGAAAAATCCGCGAAGACCGGCAAGCAGCCGTGGGCACCGCACATGAACGCATCAACGCTGACAAATTGGAGAATTTCCGGGGCTCGAACAGTCGCCTCATCCCTGGCACGCGGCCATCGCGACATACGGACCGCAGCATCTCGGCTGGGCTTTCCCTCCCGTCCGCGGACCATACCTTTGGGGTTTTGATAGGCATCCTTCCATTTGCGGAAGTGGTCGTGGGCACGTTTATCGAAACTCGAACGAAATCAAAGAGGCAAAAAGTCGAGTGCGGAAAAACTATGGGTCGCCTCATAATGGCAGCGGACGGCTCACGTCCTTTCTGCCCACCTGGCAGACCTCGCAACTTGCATGCATCTCAGATTATAACAGTTGTGTGTTGCGTGACGGCGTCACGGTTGACGCCGTTCCACAGGTCGGCCCCCCGTTACACCGGCCAAAAGTAACGCTTGGTTCCGACTGATTCTTGAAACGACCAGAAAGGCCGATCGTGGTCCGCCGGTGGGCCGGCAACGGTGACCGCGCACGTGCTGGCATTGCAACATGTGCTGGCGGGCCGGGGATGAACTAGTCGCTATTGAGGCATGCGGGTTTTCTGCGGTACTTGAGACGCTGACGGTCATTGGGCTGACGTGTCCGGCACTGCTTCTGCTTTGGCCGCCGGCCCGAATTCGCCGCCGATCCGCTTCAGGCCCTCCTCCCACACGCGAAGGATGCCATCGCCGACTTCCTTGCGATCGCTCCGGTCGTTGAAGTACGCCTGAAGAGCGGGACGAGTGTCTGCGACCGCGTCCGCTACCTGCTCGATGGTTTTCCGAACCTCTTCCGCGCGCATGTTGCATCTGGTTTGGCCGAGGGCCACGAGAGCCTTTTTCTCGGGCCAGCTTGTACTTCCGTTGAGCGTCAGGGCCATTGCGTCCTTGGGTAGGTAGGCGCGCGTAGTCACGATGTCGTAGACTGGGGCCAAACGCAGCGGTGATACCGCGTCCTCGTAGATCACTCCGAAATTCTTCAGGTGGGCGTCTCCGTTTCCGAGCATGCAATTCAGGACGAAAATGCGATAGGCGGTGGCTAAAGCCGCCAGGCGCTCTGCCGGCGACTGCTGAGCGAAGAATTCCGTTATTCGCTTGAAGAGACGAGTCTCGTAGCCGCCGTTATACTTCGCCTCTGTCCCAAGAGCGTTCAGAACACAAAAGTCCTCGAAGCCGATGTATGTCCCGTCTGCCCGGCGATCGAAGCGCTCGACGACGAGCGCAGTGCCGTCTTCCGAGAGTTCGTTTTTGACGATGACAAGCCCGGCATGGGCTGCAGCTCGCAGGCAGAAGTGTTCGTTCGCCGCAAGTTCAGGATACTCGGAAGACCAGAATTTAACGATGTGAGTAGCCCCTTGAACGGAGGACTTCCCGTCCTTCGGCACGTGCTCGCCGCGGATCATTACCTTCGGCTGAACGCCTGAAATTCCGGAGTTCTGGGCGAACCGGTCTAGAAGGTATTCGATGAGATCGCCGCCGCGCCTTGCTCGCAGTATCTCATCCACCGATTGGAAGGGGACCTCTTCGTTCAATTCTGCGTCCGGCGCCGTGTAGCGAAGCCGACCGATCTGAGAGCGCCCCACGACGCCGAGCAGATCGAGATCGTCGAACGTGCCGGTAGCTTTGGCGAACGTACGCTTGAGGCGTTCCCGCATCTCTCCTTCGGGAACGTTCATTTGGAAAATCGGCAGGAGCCCCGAATCTGAATTCCATGAGGCCGTGCGGGGCGGCATTGTGATGGAGACGGCGAGAGCGGGGGAAGTGTCTTCTTGATATGAAAAGGCCGTTCCTCGTCGGTTATGGCGGTCGAGAAGTCCTGCTGACTTGCTAGCGGCCCAGACGCGGAGCATCGGACTCGTCCTCCTTAACGAGATCGTCCAGCGTGGGCCGGCCCGCATTCAGGTCGGTCGGGCGAAGATCCATTCCCAGCGCGTTCATGATTGCCTGAAGTCGCTTGAAGCCGATGTCGGGCGCTCGCCCGTTCTCCAATGCATCGACGCGCGCTCGGCTCGTACGCGCCTGCTGGGCGAGGCCGCTTTGCGTCAACCCTAACTCCAACCTACGCCTTTTTATCCGTTGACCTATGTCCAGCAGATCCATAACCGCCTCATATTCGGGGCAATTCCAACCAATCCTTGCGTGATGCCTCATATATGTGGCACGCGCAAAAGTTGTCAAGCCTCATATTTGAGGCAATTTTCGCCATTCCGCCGTTATGCCTCATATCTGAAGCAGAGCGAAAAGTCAGGGGCCAATGCGGCCCTGCCTCCTGCCCGAGGTCATATGGAAGAGGGCTTCCCGTAGGGGGCGCCTTGGCCGTGAAAAAAGCCCACCTTCCACCGCTTTTGACGCGTTTTGGCTGTGATGGCCGGTGTTCCGGCCTTCTCGCATCCTAAGCTTGCCCACGGGGGTGTCATCGGAACTCACGTCCGAGCAGGCGGGCAAGATTCTAAGCGTATCATGGTCTCTCGTCCTCCACACGAACGCAAACGAACGTCTTCCATTCCGGTACGAGGGAGCCAATCGGCGCTGCAAGCTCGAAGCAGTCCCCAGGCCGAACGCGCGATGCTGCTCTGCGGGAGTTTGGGGAAATGGATGACGCGTAGTTACCAACCACCCCCCGCGCCGTTGAAATCGCGGTCGCCGATGCGAACGTTCTCTACTCGCATCATCAGCCCGTCACTACATGACGCTCACCACCGAACGGCTGCTCGCCCTCCGCTGGACGCAGAGACTTAAGCACGCGTGGTTCAACGCAATTAGCCTCCTGCATCTCGTCCTCCGTTAAGCCGTCTGCCATACGGCGTCGACGATGACGGACGCGCGTGCCGCCGACATATGGGCGCCCTTGACGTGCGGATCCCGACGACCGCCTCCCCTCTCGGCTGCTGGCCGAGCGCAATCAGCGCCGCGACCCGCATGAAGAAGTTCTGACCCCAGCGCTTCCCTGCGGACGCCGATGCCGGCATCCGCACGCGCGCGATCGCGTCGATATGCCGACCGGTCAGCGGGAGGTCGTATAAGGCGGTCAATCCCGCATTGAGCCGTGTGGCCGACGCGCTGGTAGAGGGGCTCGCGTAGGAACGGCGTGTTCTCGATTTCGGCGCACTCGCAGCGCCTACAAGGCCACCGCCATCGCAGCGGACGGCTCACTGTCTTCTCACCCCACCCAGCAGACCTCGCAACTTGCATGCATCTCACAGTTATAACAGTTGTGTGTTGCGTGACGGCGTCACGGTTGACGCTGCTCGGCAGGTCGGCCCCCCGTTACACTGGAGAAAAGTAACGTTTGTTCCGGCTGATTCTTGAAACGACCGGAAGGGCTGGTCGTGGTCCCATCGTCGCGCCGGCAACGGTCACGGCGAGCGGTCGCGGACGGGCTGGCGCCGCAAGATCCGCCGGCGGGCCAGGTGAGCTGCGCGCTCATCCTCGACCGCGCATGCACAAGAAGGGCGCAATGATGGCGCAGTGGGTGTCGTTCCTCGAGACGATCATCGCGGATACTCGGTGCCGTCGAGGCGCTAAGCGAGCAGATTTACCGCAAGCGCCACGGGGGAAGGACGCTTGGCGGCCGGCGGAGCGCTTAGAGCGAACGGTGTGCCGCCGTGGAACGACCTCGAGAAGCTGACGGCCTGAGCGGTGCTCCGAGCGGAATGTGGAATAGATACGTCAAAACCCGAAAAAGGTAGCATGTATGCCACCTCGTAAAGCGACGACGATGTGTCGTTAAAGATACATATCCGCGTTTTGTGTTGTTAGAGACACAAACCAGTGCTGCGGCCCAAGTGCAGCACCGCCGGACGGTTGTCGGCGCCAAGAAGGCTGGCGTGCCGGCCGGCTGATCCGCATCGGCACCTAACCGGGCTTAGCTTCCCGTCGGAGACCGCGCGGAAACGGCGGAAACCGTTGCTCGGCGACGGAGCGCCCGTCTGTGGAAATGTCGTACGTATACGACATTGGCGCGCGAATGTCGCAACTATACGACATTGCAAGCAAAGCCCGGCGCGATGGCCGAGGCTGGACCCACCCTGAGGGTGGTTGCATTTGGGTTACCACCCGAAGGTGCTGTCCTGAGATTCCTGCCATTGGCGCAGGACGTCGCGCTTCGGTCCTATGGTTGCGGTGTCCTGAGGTCGATACCGGAGCTCGTGGTCTGCACACACGCTTCCAACCACCTCAGGAAATCCGCGCTCCGGAGCTGGCGGCGGCATATGTCAACGGCGGCCGCCGCGATAGCGTAAACGCGCGCTCACCGGATTCCTGCGCCGATCCCAAGCCTATCTCAAGCCGCCGACGGTACACGGTGGCGGCCATGAATAACACCATCACTGCCACCATCACCATACTGCTGCTCGCCGGCACGGCCGTGCCGGCCTTGTCGTTCAGCGCGAAGTACCAACAACGCTCCTGGGACCGCCAAGTGGGTATCACGCCGGCCGGCAGTTCGATCCCGAACCGGCCGCGCACCGACACCAACGACTACGGCGTCCGATACCGGGACGGCACGCGGGCGCTCGGCTGCCGCCCGGTCGCCGCTTATGTGAGAACGCCGGACGGCCGAAGGATGGACTGCGGTCAACGTCTGCAAGTGGTGACGCCGCGGCGGCTACGGGGCAGGCGCAGGGAGCCACCACCGCCGAGACCTCGAAGGCGGAGCTGCAGCGGCTGCTGATCGATTGGCCGAAACGCCGGCGCGAGCCCGCCCACTTAGAGCATGTGCGGTCTCAGCCCTGCCTGTTGTGCGGCCGCACCCCATCGGATGCCCATCACCTGAAGTTCGCGCAGCCCCGCACCATGGGCCGCAAGGTCAGCGACGAATTCACCGTGCCGCTCTGCCGGACGCACCACCGGCAACTGCACCATTCCGGTAAGGAAGTGGAGTGGTGGGCCGTCGCCAACCCAGATGTCGATCCGCTGCAGATCGCAAGACAACTCTGGGAGGAATCTCAGGCAAATCGATCTGCTCCGGATGAGACAGCAGAAGAGTCTCGAGAATGATCTCTGAGCGACCGATTGCTGTGAGGCGATCGGCGCCGGATGGCCAGAGGGCCGCAAGCTGTTCAAGGAAGGAGCGTGATGACGGAACGTGATGAACTGTTCGCCCGCATCGATATCTTGGCTCGCGAGATCATCGAGCTCAACGCGGCCAGAGAGGATCTGATCTGCGGTCTCGCGATCGCCAGTGGCCGGAAGGTCGCCTTTGGGCCGGCGCCACAACCGAACCGCGAGGCGTCCGGACTGTCGTGGGCGAACGAGCCGCCGCGGCACGAAGTCGACCTTAGTCCGACGTTCTCGATCCTGGCGACGCCTGGACAACACACTATCACCAAGAGTCGCTGCGCCATCGAAGACATGGAAGACGCGGTCGGCGCGATCGACTTCAGAAGGCTCGAAGAACTTCTCGGCAAGGAAAAGCTTGTCAGGCTCATAATGGCTGTCGGGCTTATGCGCGCACTTATCGGCGAGGTGAATAAAATTGGCTATCCGGCAAATTCGGTTGTACCAACCGCTTTTGCCGTTTTCGTCTCGGACCGCCTGAGGCGGCGCGGCGCCGGGACAAGCCGTGGTCCCGACGAGGGGAGTTGCGCCCCTCGATGCCGACCAGGCAAGCTTCTGGCGCTATCGCGCAAACGCGCGCATCGACTCCGGGACTGCTATAGCTTCCACTTCTTGCGGCGTCGGAGTGAGGCCAGATCGCATCGTCTCATATGCCCACCATCGGCCGTCGCGAGGCATGCGCGCTCTTCGCAAGGGCTCCGCCTCGGTAAAGATCAGACGCCGCCGGTAAGCAGACGGGCTCTCGGCCAAGAGAAAGCCTTTCATTCGTTCCGGACCCAAAAACCAAGGTCGCGACAGAAAACGGGCTTCATCATCCGTCCAAGCCGGTGGGTCGCCCAAGCGCCAGCGCCGGCTAAGGTGTTCTCCGATCGCGCCCATGAGCGCGTCCAACCTAGGTTCACCGGTCAAACCAGGGTCGTCCGCAATCCGGGCAGACCGGCTCGCCGCAGTCTGATCCGCATAGAAGCCGTCGAGAAATCCGGCCAAGCAAAAACCGAACGCCCCTCCGTCGGACTTAACGTGTTGCAGGACCTGTACCAGCGTTCCAGGTCGGGTCGGGAAGGTCGGATGAGTTTGCATAGGCGTCTATCAGGGAATCGAGTTTCGCCGCAATGCGTCGATTGGGCTCCATGAGACCCGGAATGTCAGGATAACACTCTTTCATGAGAACGACGAGTTCTTCCCGCGTAGATATCCCCGCGACCTTCATCAGCCCCACTGCATCCGCAAGATCGGTTTTCGCCTTATCGACATCATCGGCGAGGCGGCTCGCCAATATCTTCATGGCGAGCATGTAGCGAGGGGAAGGCAGCAACACCCGAAGACCCACCGCTGATTCGGTGGCGCGCGGATATTCTCCGAACGGCATCAGGTTTGGCTCCGGATTCCCGGGCGGCGGTGCCATGCGGCGTACGCCTTCGTTGATCCAGTCATCGGGTAGACCGAGGCGCTTTGCGACCTCGGCGGCGATCTCCCGAACCGTGCTGTTGTCAGACAGAAACACGGCATCGACGTCGCCGGACGCATTGCGAATGTCGCTCGCAAGGATCAGACACGATCCGCCGTAGACGGCGATCTCGATAGTCATGCCTTTGGCAGCGGCAATCTTGCCCATTTCGTCGAAGGCCAGCTCGATAATCTCCTTCGTAAGTTCAACTGCCATGCCGCCGTTCCTGCTGGATGTCACAGTCTTTCCTGGCCGCCGGAAAACAGCAAGCCAGCGATCCCCCGCGGCGAGCTTATCGAGCCCTGCTGGTCCGACTGATTCGCTCTTCTCACGGTCGCAATCATCCTGACTGCCCTTTCGATTCAAGCAGCCGACGCCCGGGGCCCCATGTAGAGGTCTTCTCGGCGCGAAGCTTGGCGCCGGCCAGCCGGTGTTCGAGAACCTGGAGAGTCAAGCCGCTCAGTTATCGGGCGCTGCGGTTGGACCAACCAGATTTGCCGGAAACCCATAAAATTCTGTCCACGCTCGGTCCCGAGGTCACGGTCAAAGGAGGAGCGTGAATGCCCGGAAATCGACGTTAGATGCTCGCCGGGCTCGCTGCCGCAACCGCAGCGTCTGCGCTGCCTGCCATCCAGGCGGCCACCGCGTCGGTCACATACGGCTGGGGGACGTTCTCGCTCACTCCGAGGTCCGCTGGCCTCCGCCGGCCGGCTACACGTTGGGCAGCCTTGCCCATTTGGGAGATGACCTGTTCGTCTGCAAGGCCGATCACATCTCCTGCGACGCCTTTGCCGGCTCCTGCGCAAGCTCTGGGACTTATCGGCTGGATCGTCCTCATGCCCAGCGCGAGATCGATCGTAGGCAGGAGGCCGCAAGTTCGGACAATGCCAGGTGGAATCACGAGATCGTCGGCGCGGAACTTGGCGGTAAACCGCTGCACGACGCCTTACCCAAAATTCCCTGCTCGGCCGACAAAATCCCCTGCAGAACCAAACTGGCCCTCGTTCTAACTCCGTGCAAAAGCTGAATGATCGTCCATCTTGCGAGGACTATAAACCGATGTTGGGAAAAATGCGTTGTAGATTTGCTTGCTGGCAGGCGCTGCCCCACTCGAGTTGACCCGGGGACGGCCTTAGAGGATTAAGCTTTCAACTGGCTGGGCCTCCCGGAGCATCCCACTTGCGCCTGCTCTACATCGTCACCGAGGACTGGTATTTCCTGTCGCACCGCCTGCCGATGGCGCGCGCCGCCCGCGGGGCAGGCTTCGAGGTGCATGTCGCCACGCGTGTAGCCGGAGGTGCCGAAGCCATCAGGGCGGAGGGCTTTGCGCTGCACCCGGTGACGTTCGCGCGTGGCCGGATTTCGCCCATGGGCACGATGGCAACGATCCGTGCCCTTCGGCAGGTGCACCGGCGCGTCGCCCCCGACATTGCCCATCACGTCTCGCTGCAGGCGTCAGTGCTGGGCTCGATCGCGGCACTGGGGCGTCCGGTCGCCTGTGTCAATGCGCTCACCGGGCTTGGCTATGCCTTCACGACGGACACGCCGAAAACCCGGCTGCTGCGGCCGGTGTTCGGCAGCCTGTTGCGCGGGCTGATCAACCGCTCCCGCCGGGCCGCTCTGGTGCAAAACCCCGACGACCGCGACGGCCTCATGGCACTCGGCATCGATGCGGCGCGCATCGCGCTGATTCCGGGCTCCGGCGTCGATGTCGACGCCCTGAAGCCGCAGCCTGAGCCGCACGGTCCGATCATCGTCGCGTTCGTCGGGCGGCTTCTGGCCGACAAGGGCATTCACGCGCTGATCGCCGCCCAGCGGCTCCTTCGGCAGCGGGGGTCGAACATTGAGCTGTTGATCGCCGGCACGCCCGATCCGGCCAATCCGGCCTCGCTAAGCCCAGCCGAAGCCGAGGCGCTGAACCGGGAACCCGGTACCACTTGGCTCGGCCATGTGACCGATATCGCCGGCCTCTGGGCGCGCGCCCATATCGCCGTGCTGCCGTCGCGGCGCGAGGGTCTGCCCAAGAGCCTGCTTGAGGCCGCGGCCTGCGGCCGGCCAATGATTGCCGCCGACGTGCCCGGCTGCCGCGAGGTGGTCCTGCAGGGCGAAACCGGGCTCTTGTTCCCGGTCGATGACGCACGGGCGCTGGCGGACGCCATCGAAACGCTGGCCAATTCACCGGAGCAACGTGCACGTTATGGCGAAGCCGCGCGGCGGCTGGCGGTCGAGCGGTTTTCCGCACAATCGATCGGCCGTCAAACGGTTGATCTTTATCGGCGTGTCGTGGGATCAGATGCCATGCCCTCGCAAGTCGTTTTGAAAGCCGAGCAATGAGCCGCTCATGAGCAGCCTGGGCCTCGCCATCGTCGTTGCGATGACGGCCGCGATCAGCGCCGCCATGATCCTGGCGCTCCTGCCGGCGCTGGAGCGCCACGTCCTGGCCCATCCCAATGCGCGATCCTCGCACCACCGACCCACGCCGCAGGGCGGCGGCATCGCCGTTGTCGCTGCAAGCCTCGCGGTCGCGGCCGGCGCGATCGCCCTCGCGCCCGGCGATCCGGCGCTCAATATGCCCTCGCTCTGGGCGCTGTTTGCCGCGACCGCGTTCATCGCGGTGGTCGGGATGGTGGATGACATCCGCACCATCGAGGTCGCGCCGCGGCTCCTGCTTCAGGCCCTTGCGGTCGTGATCGTGATCGCGACGCTGCCGGCCGAGCTTCGGATCGCCCCCGCGCTGCCGTGGTGGATCGAGCGCGCCCTGCTGTCCGTTGCCTGCCTGTGGTTCGTCAATCTGACGAACTTCATGGACGGCATCGACTGGATGACCGTTGCGGAATTCGTACCGATCGCCATGGGCATTGCCTTGATCGGCCTGCTTGGCGCCTTGCCGATGCCGGGCGTCGTCGTGGCGCTGGCGCTGTGCGGCGGGCTGATCGGGTTTGCGCCGTTCAACCGTCCGGTGGCGCGGATATTTCTTGGCGATGTCGGCAGCCTGCCGATCGGGCTGGTGTTCGCCTGGTTGTTGGTGCAGGTCGCGGGTCACGGGCATGTCGTCGCCGCGCTGCTGCTGCCGCTCTACTATCTCGCCGACGCGACGCTCACCCTGCTGCGCCGGATGAAGAACGGCGAGCCATTCTGGCTGGCGCATCGCACCCACTTCTATCAACTCGCCGTGGTTCGCGGCTTCAGCGTGCCGCAAGCGATCGCCCGCGTGTTCGCCGTCAATGTCGCGCTCGTGGCGCTCGCCATCGGCACCGTCCTGTGGCCTGGGCCGTGGACCGCCGGGCTGGCGCTCGTTGCGGGCTGCGCCGCGGTCGGCTGGCTGCTGGTCACCTTCGCACGAGGCAAGCCGTGACGCGCGTCCTGGTCACCGGCGCATCGGGCTTCGTCGGGCGCGCGCTCGTCACCGGCCTCGCCGAGGCCGGCCACACCGTCCGTGCCGCAATGCGGCAGCCGGCGGACGTGTTTCCGCGCTCGGTCGAAGTCCTCGCGGTCTCCGACCTCACCCGGCCGGTCGAATGGCGCGCGCTGCTGAAAGGCGCGGAAACGGTCGTGCACCTCGCCGGTATCGCCCATGCCGGACCGGGCGTTGCCGAAGAGGCCTACGACCGGGTCAACCGCATCGCCACCACCGAGCTCGCGCAAGCCGCCAAGGTCGCCGGCATCCGGCATCTGGTGTTTGTGTCGTCGATCCGGGCACAAGGCGGCCCGTCCTCCGGCGACGTGCTGCGCGAGACCGATCCGGCCCACCCGACCGACGCCTATGGCCGCTCCAAGCTTGCCGCCGAAGATGCGGTCCGCGCAGCAGGCGTGCCGTTCACGATCCTCCGCCCGGTGCTGATCTATGGCTCCGGCGTCAAAGGCAATTTCGCGCGGCTGATGGAGCTTGCGCGCAAGCCCTGGCCGCTGCCGTTCGGCCTCTGCCGCAATCGCCGCTCGCTTCTGGCGCGGCAGAACCTGATCGACGCTATTCGCTTCACGCTCGCGACGCCCACGACGCAGGGCGAGACCTACATCGTTGCGGATCCGGATGCACTTACCCTGGCCGAGATCGTTGCGGCCTTGCGCGCCGGCGAAGGCCGTTCGCCGGGATTGCTGCCGGTTCCGCCGGCGTTCATCGCGCTTGGCGCCAATGCGATGGGCCGCGGCGAGGAGTGGCAGCGTCTCGGCGGCGCGCAGGTGGCCGATCCGGCGAAGCTCCTGAAGGCCGGCTGGAAGCCCGCGATCGGCACGCGCCTGGGCCTGTCGGCGCTGGTTCAGGGCGAGGCGTCGCGGCCGCTTGTGGCCTGACGCTGCGCGGTCAGTTGCAAGACCATTCCTGCAGCCACGCCAACGCCCATCACGTAGCCCCAGCCTTGCGTGAAATCGAACAGGTGCGAGTTGAACAGCGAGCCGACGACGTTCTGGGTCACGATCACGAGCCCGACCCAGGCCGCGAGCCCTTCGCCCCGGAACAGCAACAGATGCGCGATCCACATCGCCCACAGCACCACTGTGCCGACAAGGCCGAGCTGGATTGCCACCGCCAACGTCTGATTGTGCGGATTGGACGAAGCCAGCGCAGCCATTCCGGTCTGGTTCGCCACCGTCTGACGGAACTGATCGCGGATCGACCCGGTGCCGTGGCCGACTACCGGCGAGTCGGCGATGAAACCGATCGACTTTTTCCAGAACTCGATGCGCTCCCCGACCCGGGTACGACCGCCTTGTGGATTGTAGTTGCGTACTTCGCTGATCAGGCTCGTGACGTTCTCCCTCACCGAGAGCGAAAAGGACCACGCCAGTCCCGCGACAACGAACCCGCACAGAACGAGGGCGATCGCGCCCTTCCGCGGCAGCCAGCGAAATCCGAACAACAGCAGCAGGACCGGAAGCACCACAAGCGACGTGCGGCTGACGAGCGGAATAGCAAGGATGTTGGCCAGGAACAGCAGGGTCAGCACTAACAGCAGAATGGCCCACGCCGGTCGTCGGCTTTTCAATGCATCGAGCGCGAGCGCCGCGAGCACAAACACGCAGACGATAAACTCGCCACTTTGAGCGATGTAGTCCCTCACCGGCACCCCTGGCCCGTGGCGGCCTTGCCATGGAACCCCCGGGATCAGGGTCAGCACGGATAGAACGAGCAGCGCACCGCAGGATACGAGATAGCCGGTCAGCACCCACGTGCCGCGCTTGGACGTGAGAAAATGCGCGATCAGCAGCGGGATGAACAGGAACTTGTAGAACGACTTGAAGCCGTCCAATCGCTCCTTCATCGGAACGCCGAACGCCCACAGCATTCCGATCAGTCCGAGCAGCAGAAACAGAATCGGTAGGCCACCGGCCGGCGTCTTCAGCACACGCCGCAGCGCCGCAGGATCGAACAGCGGAACGGCTGCAATCAGCCACAGCCAGACAAGAATTTCCGTCACCGAGGTTGACCAAGGCAACGCGACAGCGACCCCCGTCGCAAGGATGTCGGCAATCAGCATGTGCCGGTCGCGCGTCGGCCAGCTCAGCAATCGCGCGTGGTCGCCAGAAGCGGTCATGGAGCCGCCGCGCTCGCCGGGTCGTCGCCGAAGCTGGACAAGCCCTGCCCGGCGCGGATGCGTCCACTCTTGATCACATCTGCGAGCTTCTCCTCGTTCGTATTCAATTGCGAGCGGTCGGCGGCCGGATGCCACAGATGCAGCACGCCCGTCGCATAGGCGCCATCCTTGCGACGGACGCCGGCGTGCAGGAGCCGCACCAGCAGGTCGGAGTCTTCCTTGCCCCAGCCGCTGAAGCTCGCGTCGAAGCCGTCGACGCGGTCGAGGTCGGCGCGCCAGACCGCGAGATTGCAGGAGCGCGCACCTTCCCAGGCCTGCGGCCGAAGCTTGCGCAGCGGGCCGAGCGGCAGTTGCAACACCGGCGCGAGGCGGTTGAGCCCGCCCTTAGCCCGCTCGCCGATCCAGTCTGACAGCCCGAAGCTCTCGATCTCGACATGGTCGCGCAGCACCGCCTCGGTCTTGTCCCGCGTCAGCAGCGCGCGGTTGCCGGTGACGAACCAGCCCGGCTCGGCGAGGCTCCGGTGCACCGCGACGAAATCCGGCCGCGCCAGGCAATCGCCGTCAAGGAACACGCAGTAGCTTCCCTGGCTCGCGCGGATCGCCCGGTTGCGCATCTCGGCGGCGCGGAAGTCGCGATGCTCCTGCCAGACCTGCTCGAGCGGCGCGCCAAGCCGCGGCTGCCACGCCTCGATCAGCGCCGCGGTCTCGGGCCCCGATCCGTCGTCGGCGACGATCACCTCGAACCGCCGGTCCTGCTGGCGCGACAGCGAGCGCAGCACCGCGTCCAGCGCGTCGGGCCGGTCGTAGGTCGTCACGATGATGGAGATCAGGTCGGCCACGTCCCCTCGCGGAATGCTTACCCTGTTATGCCGTCCCGCGCCGGACATCCGCAATGGTCAAGCGGGCGGGGGCCGGGTAAAACACCCCCTCGCCGCGACCAGCCGACCCGCCGAGGGCATGCCGAAAATCACCGCCTACATCATCGCCTTCAACGAAGCCGCCAAGATCGAGGCCGCGGTTTCCAGCGTGCTGTGGGCCGACGAGGTGCTGGTCGCCGACTCGAGCTCGACCGACAACACCGCGGCGCTGGCGACCGCGCTCGGCGCGCGCGTGGTGCAGGTGCCGTTCCACGGCTTCGGCGATCTCCGGAACCGCACCCTCGGACACTGCACCCACGAGTGGATCTTCAGCCTCGATTCCGACGAGCGCTGCACGGCGGAAGCGCGCGACGAAATCCTGGCGACGGTTGCAGGCGAGCCCGCGCACGACGCGTATCTGGTGCCACGGCGCTCCTACATGATGGGCCGCTGGATCACCGGCTCCGGCTGGTATCCGAACTACCGCCAGCCGCAGCTCTTCCGCAAAGGCGCGATGCGCTACACCCTCGATCCGGTCCACGAGGGCTACGAGCTCCTCACCGCCAAGCCGGTCGGACACCTCGAACAGGCCATCCACCAGTTCCCGTTCCGAAACCTGGACGAGGTCATCCGCAAGATGAACCGCTACTCCACGCTCGGCGCGGCGAAGCTGACGAAGAAGCGCGTGTCGATGGCGAGCGCGTTCGGCCATGGGCTGTGGGCATTCATCAAGCACTACATCTTCAAGCGCGGCTTCAAGGACGGCTGGGCGGGCTTTGTGATCGCCTTCGGCAACTTTGAAGGGACGTTCTACCGCTACGCCAAGCGCTACGAGGAAACCCAGAACTGGGAGCCGCCGCCGAGCGAGAAGCTGAAGCGGCCGGGGATGTAGATCCGTAGTCCGAGGTCGATCCCACTCCCGCCGCCACGCCGAAACTAAAGTATATCAATGACTTGACGGCGCACGGCTCAGCCGCCAAGCGGCCGAAATAGCCCTTCGGTACAACGTGGGTCGAGAGACGACAGATTTGCCCAGGCGCAGCAAGGGGTCGTCAACAAAGCGCGTGTGGTAGAGTGTGCGCATGTCGGAGGAACCTAAACGCTACAGTTTTGCTGACCGGCAGCGCTTGAAGCGCGAGGCACGGGAGCGCGACGCTGCGCGCTTGGCCGCCGGAGAGAAGGTCGACAACGGGTTCTTCTCGGTGCTTGATCGGGCGAAGGCGCGACTGATCGTGCGGCGGGCCAAGATCCGGATTGCCGACCGCGAGTGATGGATGAACTCCTCGACTTGGTTCTCGCCGGCCGCTCGATCGAGCTGTCAAGCACGTGCGCGCGGCGCTGACATCGGCTTGACCGCCGCCAAGAGCTGGGTCGAGGACTTCACTGTGAAGGTCGCGGTGCCGATCGCGCGCGGCGAGCGGCCACGATCGGAGCCGGTGGTCGTCGGCATTTCCGGCGTGATGGGCCGCCTGCCCTGCATCTCCGGCACGCGGATTCCGGCGGCGACCCGTCGAAGTCCACATGCGCGAGGGCGTCTCGGAGGACGAGATGCGGCCAACCCTGCCGGCAGGCGCCTATGAGGCGGTCCGCAACTGGCGCGCCGCGGCTGAGTGAGCGACAGCCTTTCCGCCCTATGCACATCGCCGGCGACGATGCACGCCCCCTGCATTTGCCGCGTTCTTCCCTCGCTCCCTCAGCTTGTTCATAAAACTTGAGGGAGCGACGCCGTTTTCCGAGTGAGCCAGAGCTGGTTTCAGCCGCCCCTCGCCAGACGGCTTTCCGCGCGTTTCTAGGCCGGCCGCCATTGAGGTTCGTTCTGATAAAGCGAACCCGGCCCCATTGATTTCGAAGTTGTATTGCCTCCGTTCCCAAAGACAGCGCAAAGTTCGTTGCACCGCCACGGCTTGCTCGGCCGAAACGAGGTCGAGATGTACACGCCTCAGAACTTATCACTTCGCATTTACCAATCTGCACTTCCGTCATTTCCCGCGGATTGGCACGGATACGTGTCTATGTTAGGAGTTTGCGCCCTTCCGCTATCGACATGTTCGACGGCGGCCCCGTATGGGGAATGCGGTTAGAGCGACGGCGCTAGGGGTTCATCCGTCCTCGTTTCCATCCGGCCATGAAGAGTTTTTGCGTCGTCACCAACGACGCGAGGCATCTGGCCGATGATCACCGACAGCTTCTTGTCGTAGTCGGGGAGACGAGGATTGCTCGGCCGCCTCGTTCATCCTCATAGCTTTCCACCCTGGCCGAGGATGAGAGAGAGGATAGAGGATGACTCCCGTCGAATGGAGAGTTGTTACCCACCTGCGGCATCTGTTTTCTGCCGCGGACTGCCAGATCATGATGGCCGCTGTGATGGGCCAGAACTGCACGCCTGCCGAACTGCCCGTGCTGGTGATGGCGGCTGTCAACGACCCGCGCAGCGTCGTGCGTAGGCATCTCGCGAAAATCATCAAGTGTGACTTCGACGCTTTGCGCTCGAAGCTCCGCCGCGCGACGCCGCACCAGCTCGAGGTTCTGCTCAAGTGCCTCAATGCCGCTTGCAGCATCGAGGGCGTTGAACTCGTCAGCCATGACGGCAGGCCGAGCCTCAACGTTCTCCGCCAGGTGGGGCTGGTCACGCCCAACGGCCCTGTGGCTTTCGGGCTTGCTGTAGTGCGCACCAAGGACTTCATCGTCGATCAATGGGTCCTGCGCCGTCACCCGCACCATGTCCCGGCCACTCCCGGATCGGTTGATGAACTCGCCCGGGAGATCGTCGATCTAACCAACCGGCTGCGCGCCGGCAACACGCCCGAGAATGTCAACGACCAGATGTGGCGGCGCCTCTACAGTGTTGTGAGGTTGACCAAGTGGTTCAATTTCCGCATCGAGGAGAACGGCGACGGCGAGGTCAGTGTGGTCGAGATCGAGATGAGCACGCTGTTCAGCGACATTTGCCGCGGCGATCTCAAGGAGCTGGTCATTCAGGGCGTGAATGCGCCGCCTGCTCACTAAAGCCGAGCCGCCCATTGGCCCGGATGAACGTCGGGCGAATGAGGCTCATGCTCACTGCCAACGATGATGCGGCCGGGTGACCGGCTGCGTCCGCGTTCTTCACGAAACCGCATTTCATCCGCTAGCGCGAGCGTCTCGTTTCCCCTCTACGGCTGGCATTTCCAGGGCGAACCGCTCACGGACCCGCCCTCGCCTATTATTGGGAACGGCCCTGGCCGCAGTGAGGACCGCTGATCTTGGAAGCCAGGTAACCGTTCGAGGCCTCGTGAATTTGCGATCGTGCGCAATCGATCTTACGGAACAAGCCCCTCGGCACGCGATTTTAAGAACACTGCATCCCGTTGCTTGGTTCGGTCTAATTTTTTTGGGGATCAGATTCCGAATCTCTGCGAGGGCTTCCAAAGCAATTTCGCAGGATTTGTCGATGAATTGCTCGCCCCGCGGCGTCGAGTTAATCAGTCTTCTCATGTCCGATTGATACTGCTGCTTGATAAGATTCAACCGAATCAGAGCGGACAACACGACGTGATCAGTGATTGCCGGACAGAGCGCAATCTCGGTTAAGGCTGAACGATCGCACAAGTAGATCGCGGCAAGATCGAAGAGGTCGCGCGCGGTGTATGTCGACGCTCGATAGATCAACTTTTTGGTTGCGATTTCCGCAGACCGCTCTGCAGCAATAGAGCGGTCGCCAAGCTTCATCTTATACGTCGGATTGTCGATATACGAAAGACACTTGACCCCAAGGAAGACGATGCGCTCCGGGCTCTCCCATAAGCCCCCGCGCAGTGCCTGATAATTTGATTTCTCGCGCGGCGCTCGCCAGACCAGTGCGGATCTCGACTATCCGGTCGCGCCGCAACGGCGCGTGAGCCTAGCGACCACTGCGACGCCCGCAGTACGTCTTTCATGCGCTGACGTAGCCATGCGGCCTGTCAGTCCTTGATGCGATCGTCGATGAGTTCACAGGCGCGCGCCGTGAAGTGCGGCGATCTAGGCTTGGTCCTGCGGACTGCGGTAGCGCCGGACCGCGTCGACGATCGGTGAGCCGGCTTCGGCGTTGACCGCGTCGATCAGAATCTTCTCGACGTACTGGCTGACCTTCCATCCTCGGCGGCGCGAATTGCGCCGCAGTGCCTCCATCAGATTTTCGTGCATCCTCATCGCAAAGTGCGCGTCGCGGCGGTCCTCTGGATCCTGCAGTGGCGCTCCGCCGATACGATGCGGTCGCAGGTTCGGCGGAAGCGGTCCAGGGAGGCGCGACTTCCAGCCCGGCGGCCGCGGGGGCGGTCCCTTTCCGGGCGGCGCCCACGGGTCGGGGTACGCCTCGAATTCGTTCTCGTCCTGCCGCGGCAGCTTTGCCAGTGCAGCCAAGCCGCCGGCCTTCTTCCGAGCGGGCTTCTTTGTTTTCGCGCGCTTTACCATGCCGTCATCGAATCCTTGCGCTGCAGGCGCCGTGCTGACATAAGCAGTCAATGTCTGCATTGACAGCAGGCGAGGATTTCCGTCGTGCATCTCATGGGTAGCTAAGTAGAATTAGCTTCCGCTACCCTGCGCGCTTCCGTCCGGTGCCGCGCTTCGTCGCCACAGCTCGTGGCGAGAATCAGCCTCGCCTCGCCGTCGGCTTTGATGCCGGCCGTCTTGCCTTCGGACGCGACCTTGCGGCGCCGCGCATGCGGCGGCAGATCGCCGGCAACCCCGAGCCTAGCTGGGACTCCGCGCGATTGCCTCCACGACTGGCTTCCACATCCTCTGCTCGCCCTGCATGAACGTCAGCAATTCCGACGGCGTCATCGGATTGGGGACGTTGCCGGTCGTCTCGAGCTTGTACTTGGCCTCGGGATCGAGCACCGTCGCACGCCGGTCCGCGTTCAGCTCCTGCACATCGCGTCCGGCGTGCCGAGCGGCGCGGCCAGTGCGAGCCAGCCGTTGGAGCTGAAGCCGGGCAGCGTCTCCCGCAAGGTCGCCACGTCCCGGAATGCGGCAAAGCGCTTATCGGAGCCGACGGCAAGCGGCCTCACATGCCCGGCCTGCATCGCGTCAACGAGCGGCGGATAGGCATTGATGACCACCTGTATCCGTCCGGCGATAACGTCGTTTGAGCCTGCGCGGTGCCGCAGGCATAGGGCATGTGCAACAGCATAATATTCGCCTGCTTTTGCAGGGCCCTCGCGCGAGACGATCACATGCAGCGATGAGCTGTCCGGCTTCGAAGAGACCACGGAGAGCTCCAAGCATCCGGCGCGGTGATGGTTGCCATCTACGCCGCGGACGACAACCTGTTGCGGCATTGGACCAGCCGGTCGGGATGCGTCACGCCGTGAACGTTAGCGCATGGGGCTGGTTGCCGACCAATTCGAGGCGCCGGCAGCCGCCCCCCAGCGAGAAGCTGACGCGGCCAAAACGGTAGCCCCACACGTCGGGCCGTGCTTATTGGCCGGTGAGAACGCCTGACCGATGGTCCAGCAGAACTCCCTGCACACGGAGTGCCCGCAGGACGGAGTCCCGAGGCGCCCCGGGGGAGCCCGGTTGATTAAACGGACGCGGAGGCACCGCTCGAAAAATCCCCGGGGACTCGCCCTGGATTATTGCGGCGATTCGACCCAAGTAGCGCAACAAGGATCACCGCCCGAGCTCGATAACTTCGTTGGCGCGGGCGCGAAGGGTCTGGGGCACTGTCAGGCCGATATCCTTTGCAGCCTTTAAGTTGATCATCAGATCGAACTTGGTGGGTCCCTGGACCGATAGATCGCCGGGCCTTTCCCCTTTCAGAATCCGATCGACGTAGCCTGCTAACCGGCGCTGCAAGTCGCCAAGGTCTACCGCATACGAGATAAGCCCTCCAGCGTACACGAAGTCGCGGAGCGGGTAGATCGCCGCTAGGCGATGACGCAAAACAAATGACGTGATGAGGGGCGCGCGGGACACGTTGAAAGAATCGTCGAGGGCTAAGACGAGGCCAACTTGTGGATCGTGCCCGATCGACTCCAACTTCTTGCCTATCTCTTCAATACTGCGCACTTCGACTGACTCGGGCGTGATTCCCAACGATGCACCAGCAGCCTGAATTTTCGGCCAACTGAATTTAAGCTGCGCACCAGCCATCGAGTTGATGAACACCTGAACGCGCGTCACCCTCGGCGCAATCTCCTTAAGCACCTCGATCCATTTTTGCCCCAGCGCGGGTTCGATGTTGTAAAAGCCGGTGGCATTGCCGCCTGGACGAGACAGGTCTTTGACAAGCCCAAGCGCCACCGGATCATTGGCTATGCTGAAGACCACGGGGATCGTGGTGGTCTTCCTCAACACCTCCAAACTCGCCAACGTGGTCGCAACCGCAATCACGTCGGGCTTCAGATCGATCAGTTCCTGCGCAGCGGCACGCATCTGGTCGATGGTGGATGCGTGGCGCAGATCGATGTTTACGTTGGTGCCGTTTCGCCAACCCAGATTTCGGAGCGCGTCTATCAGCCTCCTCAACCATCGTTGGCCGTCTTGATCGTTTGCGGGCACGCCGATCAAGATCGCGATGCGCTGCGTCCGGGCGTTGCCCTGTGCCTGAGCCGAAAGCGGCCCTACGGCCGCGCCGCCAACACCCGCCAGGAAATCACGCCGGCGCATGCCCGCCCCCCAAGGTTACAAGAGGCATTGTATCGACTCAGGGCGTCAATCGGAAAGGGGCACACGCCCATGTGCCGGCCTGAAGCAGATCATCGGATTGCCACTGCTGCCGGGGCTTCTGATCGGCATCGTGCTGATGGCAGCCCTGAATGCTGTGTTGGCGAGCTCGCCTGTGCGACAAGCCGTGGTGATCACCCCCATGGCCGTCACCGTCGTTGCGAATTTGCTCACCGGTTCTTGAGCGGCGAAGTTGGGCATCCTCACTTTGAGAAGCAGGTTGCGGTGGTCAACGCGCTCATGAGGGATTCCCCCGACTGGGACACCTTCATGAAGAACTTCAACCGCAACTTCAGGCCGCATCTGCCGGTGCAGCGCGACCTATTCGATGCGATCGAAGCGCAGGTAAGGAAGGAGGCCGCCAACTGACGCGGCCTTTCATTGTCACCTAGACCAGCGTTTCCTTGGTTTGAATCATATCAGGCCGCCTCGGCAAGTTTGTAGGACCATGTGTGGATGACCCGATGGCGATTGACGTCGTGGATGCCAGCCATGATGCGCTCCTTGAGCTCGTGTTTTGAGCTCACCCGGATGTGGCGCAAGACCGAGCGAGCAAATTTGGAGAAGAAGCCCTCAATCAGGTTGAGCCACGAACCGTGCTTGGGCGTGAAGGTGAACTCGAAGCGTCCGGCCGGCCGGGTGGCAAGCCAAGCATTGGTTTCTTTCGATATGTGCGCGGAGTGATTGTCGAGGATCAGCTTGATTGCGGTGCCTGTCGGGTAAGCGCCATCGAGCAGCTTGAGCAATTCGATGAACTCCCGGCTGCGATGCCGATCTCGAACGAGTGCATGGACCTTGCCGCTCAGCAGATCAATGCCGGCCAACAGGCTGAGCGTGCCGAGGCGCTTGTACTCGTGATCCCGCGCAAAGGTCGCGTGAACGCCGGGCTCGGGCGGCAAATCCGGTGCCGTGGTCGCAGTGGCCTGGATTCCTGGCTTTTCATCGCAACAAACGACGGCGACCGGCTTGCGTCGCTTCGATTTGACAGCGGCCTTTTTCAGAACCTCGACTTCACGATAGACACACAGAACCTCGGCCATCTTCTGTTCGAACTCGGCATCGCGATTTTCCAAGTAGTAGCGCACCTTGTGCGGCTTGATGTCCTCTTTGCCGAGGATCTTGCCTACCGTGCCTTGGACCAAGTTGGCCAAACACACGTGCCCGGCCGCAGGTCCATGCTCGCGTGCGTGGCGCGCCAGCAGCCGTGTGGTCCACAACTCATGCGGATAGCCGTGATCCTTGGCCTTGTCGCAGGCCAGCGACACCAGCCAAGCCTTGGCCTCCGGGGTGATCGTCGGCTCCTTGCCCGGTCGCGGTCGATCATCAAGTGCCGCCAGCGCGCCGTAGGCCAACGCCCGCTCGACGCAGCGCTCGACGGTCTGGTGATGGACCCCAATCATCTGTCCCACGGCGCAGAACGAAGGGTTTTCCCGGTACGCCAACAACATCCGCGCCCGCGAGACTCTGGTCGCAGGTTCCGTTCTCGAACGGGAAAGAGCCGTCAAAGCACCAATCTCGTCGTTGCTCAGGGCCAACTCGATCGCTCGCCGCCATCCCGCCATGATGAAACTCCTCGTTGCTTCAAACGCAAACGAGGAATCCACCAACAAACCAACCGTTCCATGAGCGCAGGTTTCATGGAATCTATCGTCTAGTAGCCCCGATACCGTTTACACACACCGTCTTGGACTGTGTACCCGGGCTGGGCGCAAGCGAGCGCGCCAACCTGATTGCGGTATGGGCGAAACCATACCTCGGGCCGGCCGGAGCTGTTGTGTCCATAGATCGGACGGTCTGTGTATCGCGGCGGCGGTGGGCTGTAGTAACGCGGCACAGGTTCGAGACGGGGCCCGCGATGACCACCGTAATATCGCGGTGGCGGTTCTGTGTATGTGGGGGAGTCGTCCTCTTCGTCCTGTGCGCAGGCGCTGCCGTTCCAGAACCAGCCGCGCCCGCAGCCGTCGCGTGCGTCCGCCGGCGACATAGACAGCACTGTCGCGGCAGCCACAAGCAATAGAGAGAGGCGAGGCATTGTCGCTGTTCCTTCCGCGGGTCGCCCCGTGAAGCGAATGTGGAACAACCAACATGAACAGCAATCGAATGAAGGTGCGACACTCCATCACTCCCTGGACTTGGGGAGAGACCATCAAAAGAGGCCACCTCATAATTCAAACTGGGCCACCAGCGGTCGGAACAGGCCAGTGCCGATGCATTCGGCTAGAACACAACAAGAACAAATGTCAAATGCAGTCGCCCCGGAAGCGGCAAGCAGCGTTTTGCCTTCGGCCCGGCCTGATCAGCTCGGACTGCGCGCGATCGCTTCCACCACCGGCTTCCACATCCTCTGCTCGCCCTGGATGAACGTCAGCAATTCCGACGGTGTCATCGGGTTGGGGAAGTTGCCGGTCGTCTCAAGCTTCTCCTTGGTCGCGGGGTCGAGCACCGCTGCGCGCAGATCCGCGTTCAGCTTCTGCACGATCGCGTCCGGCGTGCCGAGTGGCGCGACCAGAGCGAGCCAGCCGTTGGAGCGGAAGCCGGGCAGCGTCTCCTGCAAGGTGGCCACGTCCGGGAACGCGGCCAGCCGCTTGTCGGAGCCGACCGCAAGCGGCCTCACATGCCCGGCCTGCATCGCACCAACGAGCGGCGGATAGGCATCGATCACCATCGGGATCCGGCCGGCAATGACGTCGTTCAGCGCCTGCGCGGTGCCGCCGGTGTAGGGCACGAGCTGCAGCTTGATGCTCGCGTGCTGCTGCAGGCCTTCGCCGGTCAAATGCGAAAGCGTGCCGCGCCCGGTGGCCGCATAGGCCAGTTGACCGGGCTTCTCCTTCGCAAGCGCGATGAACTCGGGCAGCGTCTTGGCGGGAACCTGCGTCCCCACCCAGAGGAAGAACGGCTGCAAAGCGACAAAGCCGACCGGCAGAAAGTCGCGCGGCAGCTCGAGCGGCAGGTTCGGCTGCGCGCCCGGCAGCGCCACGAACGCCGACGAGGCGGGCATGTAGAGCGTGTAGCCGTCGGGATCGGCCTGCGCCGCGGCGCGCGCCGCGACCGAGCCGCCGGCGCCCGGCTGGTTGAGCGCGAGGACCTGGCGTCCCCACATCTGCGACAGCTTGTCGGCGACGATGCGGAGCAGCGCGTCCGGCGAGCCGCCGGCCGCCGAGTGGGTGATGATGCGAACCGGCTTGTTCGGATAGTCGGACTGCGCCCGCGCCACCGCAGGCATTGCAACGCTTCCGGCAACGCTTGCCGCCGCGCCGCCCGCGAGCCTGATGAAATCACGCCGCTTCATTTTCATTTGAGCACCCTCCCCGAGGTCTCTACCTGGTCGCACTTCTGCGGCGAAACCGCCCGGATCAAGTCCGGGCAGGCTTTCGCCGGAAAATGCTCTAATTCTACTGCGTCAAAAAAAAGCTGCCGCTCGTTGCTGCGCCCTCTCCCTTTGGGCTACGGCATTCACACATCTGATTCGCTCTTCATCGTGTGCCGGACGAAAAACATGAGTCATCAGAGTCACTTCGAGCGATTGTGGCAACATCGGATGGCTCACGAGGGGTGTCCGCGTAACCCATTGAAGAAGAGTCTGTTTTCGAGATGTGTGAATCCCGTAGCCCTTTGGGAGAGGGCACAACAACAAGCGCTTCGGTGCCGTCCGGAAAGTGGTTGGAATTCGGTGCGGCGCGATCTCCGATAACACGAGGGTATCGTTTCAGGC
>JAIESI010000245.1 GCA_019746135.1 Xanthobacteraceae bacterium | reverse complement strand
GTTCCCGAAAATGCCAGAAAACCGGCGCGCACCGCAGCCCGACCGTGCAAAGACAGTGTGAGATATCCGGGCTAGGCGCCAGTCGCGAGAAAAGCGCATCTCACAGATTTGCGCTGGGACATTCGCTTTTGGCGCGCTGATGGTTTCGACGTATGCCTTGTATACCGGGGCCACTATCACGGCCGCAGTCATCGGCGGCGGCACCATTGCGATGGTAGTGGCAGCTTTCCTCGGAACTGGTTTGTTGCAAAGTGGCAAACAAGACGCCTCCGACGACGCCCCGCCCAGCCAGGGCCACCCCCCGCAATCATCCTCTTCGAGCTGACGGCGGTTCCTCTGCCGGTCCCTAGTGGGGGCGACCGGACGACCTTCTTGAAGGGTCTTGTCGAACGCTTCGGTCCTCTGACGCCCGATCTTGCGGGCCGTTTCCACACTACCGCCGCTTCAGTTTCCCTGTGAACCAGAACGCCAGCACGGGCAGAACGATCGCCGCAACCATGAACAATGGCGGTCCGCCATAGCGGTCCATCACCGGCGCGCCGAGCGCCACACCGAGCGTCTGGCCGAGAAAATACATCGACGCGAAGAGGGTCACACCAGTTCCACGTGCTTGCGGCACCATCTGCGTCGCCTCGGTCTGCAACGTGTTGTGCAGCATGTAGAAGCCGATGCCGACGCCGAGCATGGCGGGCGGCGCGAGATACCAGGCCGGCTGCACGGCGAGCGTCAGGAACGACAGGCCCATGATCGTGCCGCCCCACTGGGCGATGCCGGTCTGGCCGAGGCGGCGCATCAGTGTCTTGACCGTCGCGGCGTAGATCAGCCCGCCGAGCGCGAAGATGCCGATGACGATGCCGACCGCGGTGAAGCTCAGGCCGAAGCGCAGGTGCAGGTCCGCGCCGATATACGAGAAGATGCCCTGGAAGAAGGTGCCTTCGATGCCGGCGGCGACGAGCATGATGCGGGCCCAGGGCGTGCCGAGCACGATCCGGTAGCTCTCGATCAGGCCGCGGCGCTCTGTCGACGCGCGCGCCGCGCGCGTGACCGGGTTGGACGCAAGCTGGAAGCCGAGTGCCGCCGCGGCGACCGCGAGCATCGCCGCCAGCAGCAGGAACACGGTGCGCCAGCCGAACCAGTCGCCGACGATGCCGCCGGCGGCCTGGCCGAACAGCTGTCCGAGCACCTGGCCGGCGAGGAAACGGCCGAGCACCTGCTGGCGCTGCTCATAGGGCACCACGTCGCCGATGAAGGCGAGGCTGATCGGCAGGATCCAGGCGACCGTCAGGCCGGAGACGAAGCGGGCCAGCGTCAGCGTGTCGAGGGTCCGCGCCAGCCCGCAGGCCGCCACGGTTGCCGCCGACAGCGCGCAGGCGAGCGCGACCGTGCGGTACTTGCCGAAGACATCGGCAATCGGCCCGGTGATGAACTGCATCGAGCCGTGCGTGAGCGCATAGGCGGTGATGACGATCGAGGCGGCACCGGCCGAAACGGCGAAATCGGCGGCAATTTGCGGCAACAGCGTGTCGGCGGCCCGCACCAGGGCCTGGCTTGCGAAGCTTGCCACCGCGAGCGCCAGGATGGCGGCGTTGGCCGCTTTCGGGCTCGGTGAGGCTTGTGGGGCGGGCGAGGGGGACGGCGTTGACAGCATCGGGGGTGGCGGGCTTTCTACCGCGCCACCAGATTCACGACAAATCGGCGTATTTCATCGCAATGATCGACAAAACCTACCAGCCGTCCGAAGTCGAAGGCCGCATCTATGCGGCGTGGGAGGATGCGCATGCGTTCCGCGGCGGCCGGCCCGAGCGCGCGGCGGCCGCGCCCTACAGCATCGTCATTCCGCCGCCGAACGTGACCGGCTCGCTGCACATGGGGCACGCGCTCAACAACACGCTGCAGGATGTCTTGTGCCGGTTCGAGCGGATGCGCGGCAAGGACGTGCTGTGGCAGCCCGGCACCGACCATGCCGGCATCGCGACGCAAATGGTGGTCGAGCGGCAACTGATGGAGCGGCAGGAGCCGTCGCGCCGCGACATGGGCCGCGACAAGTTCCTCGACCGGGTCTGGGCCTGGAAGGCGGAGAGCGGCGGCACCATCGTCAACCAGCTCAAGCGGCTCGGCGCGTCGTGCGACTGGTCGCGCGAGCGCTTCACCATGGACGAAGGCCTGTCGAAGGCCGTCCTCAAGGTGTTCGTCCAGCTCTACAACGAGGGCCTGATCTACAAGGACAAGCGGCTGGTCAACTGGGACCCGAAGCTGCTCACCGCGATCTCCGACCTCGAGGTGCAGCAGGTCGAGATCAAGGGCCATCTCTGGCACATCAGGTATCCGGTCGAGGGCACCGGCGAGCACATCATTGTCGCCACCACGCGGCCCGAGACAATGCTGGGCGACACCGCGGTCGCGGTGCATCCCGACAACGAAAAGCTGAAGCATCTGATCGGCAGGATGGCGATCCTGCCGCTGGTCGGCCGTCGCATCCCGATCGTCGGCGACGACTACGCCGATCCCGAGAAGGGCACCGGCGCGGTGAAGATCACGCCGGCGCATGACTTCAACGACTTCGAGGTCGGCAAGCGGCACAACCTGCCGCAGGTGAGCGTGCTCGACGTCGAGGGCAGGCTCGCCTTGCAGGACAACGAAGCGTTCCTCGACGGCCTGCCGTCGACGCCCGCGCTCGACGAGACCATGAAGCTCCATGGCCTCGACCGCTTCAAGGCGCGCAAGGCCATCGTCGAGCGGCTCGAGGCGGCGGGCTTCCTCGACAAGATCGAGCCGCACACGCACACGGTGCCGCACGGCGACCGCTCGGGCGTGGTGATCGAGCCGTTCCTCACCGACCAGTGGTATGTCAATGCCAAGGCGCTGGCCGTGCGCGCGATCGACGCGGTGCGCGACGGCAAGACCAATTTCGTGCCGAAGAACTGGGAGAAGACCTACTTCGACTGGATGGAGAACATCCAGCCGTGGTGCATCTCGCGCCAGCTCTGGTGGGGCCATCAGATCCCGGCCTGGTACGGCCAGGACGGCAAGGTGTTCGTCGCCGAGACCGAGGACGAGGCCGTCTCGCGCGCACTCGCTTACTATCAGGAGACCGGCGCGCTGACCGCGGAGCAGGCGCGCGATATGGCGCTTGAGCCGACCAGGCGGGCGCCGTTTCTCACCCGCGACGAAGACGTGCTCGACACCTGGTTCTCGTCGGCGCTGTGGCCGTTCTCGACGCTCGGCTGGCCCGGCGAGACGAGCGAGCTCAAGCGCTTCTATCCGACCTCCGCGCTGGTCACCGGCTTCGACATCATCTTCTTCTGGGTCGCCCGGATGATGATGATGGGCCTGCACTTCATGAAGGATATTCCCTTCAAGGACGTCTACATCCACGCGCTCGTCCGCGACGAGAAGGGCGCGAAGATGTCGAAGTCCAAAGGCAACGTCATCGATCCGCTGGCGCTGATCGACGACTACGGCGCGGACGCGCTGCGCTTCACGCTCGCCGCAATGGCGGCGCAGGGCCGCGACATCAAGCTCTCGACCCAGCGCGTCGAGGGCTACCGCAACTTCGCGACCAAGCTCTGGAACGCGGCGCGCTTCGTCGAGTTCAACGGCGCGGGCCGCGTCGCCGGCTTCGATCCCGGGTCGGCGAAGGAAACGCTCAACCGCTGGATTGCGCATGAGGCCGCGAAGGCGCTGCGCGAGGTCACCGGGGCGATCGAGCAGTACCGGTTCAACGATGCGGCGAATGCCGCGTATCGCTTCGTCTGGAACGTCTATTGCGACTGGTATGTGGAGCTGTCGAAGCCGCTGCTGACCGGCCCGGATGGTCCCGCCAAGAGCGAGACGCGGGCGATGGCGGCCTGGGCGCTGGACGAAATCCTCAAGCTCCTGCACCCGTTCATGCCGTTCATCACCGAGGAGCTGTGGCGGGTCACCGCCGAGACCGGACCCAGGCGCGAGACGCCGCTGGTGCTGGCGCCGTGGTCGAGCCTCGAAGGCCTCGACGACGACAGGGCGGAGGCCGAGATCGGCTGGCTGATCGATCTCGTCACCTCGATCCGTTCGGTGCGCGTCGAGATGAACATCCCGGCGTCGACGCCGATCCCGGTGGTGCTTGCCGGCGCGTCGGCCGAGACGAAAGCGCGCGCCGCGCGCTGGACCGAGTTCGCCAAGCGGCTTGCCCGCGTCGCCGACATCAGCTTTGCCGATGCGCCGCCGCAGGGCTCGGTGCAGCTCCTGATCCGCGGAGAAATTGCCGCGCTGCCGCTCAAGGGGGTGATCGATTTCGCCGCCGAACGCGCGCGTCTCGACAAGGAGATGAAGAAGGCCGAGTCCGACATCCAGCGTGTCGACGCCAAGCTCAATAATCCGAAGTTCGTCGCCAATGCCGACGAAGAGGTGGTCGAGGGCGAACGCGAGAAGCGCGAGGAGGCGGTCGGGCGCCGGCAGAAGATCGTCGAGGCGCTGGAGCGATTGCAGCACGCCAATTAAGCGAGCAACGTGAGCGAACGCCGCCCATTTCTCGAAATCGTCGCCGGTGCGGTGCTGCGCCGGCCCTATCAGGATGCCGCCGGCCGCAAGGGCCTGCTCGGATTGCTCGCCCGGCCGCAGCGCCATGTGGTGCAGCGGCACGCGCTGACGCTGCCCGGCTGGCCGCGGTTTCCGCGGCCGCTGCGGATCGCGTTTCTGTCCGATTTCCATCTCGGCTCGCACACCGGGGACGTGGCGCGCTTGACCGCGATTGCCGATGAAGTCACGGCGCTTGCGCCGGACCTCGTGTTGTTCGGCGGCGACTATGTGAACATGCAATTGTTCGGCGGCGGGCGCGTGCCGCCAAAGATCATCGCCGGCATTCTGTCGCGGATTGCCGCGCCTTGCGGGCGTTTCGGCGTGCTCGGCAATCACGACTATGTCTACGGCAAGGCCGATGTCGCCGCGGCGCTGCGCGGGGCCGGCATCGCGACACTCGACCACGGCCGCTCGTCCTTCGCCTACGAAAATCACGGCATCGACATCGTCGGCCTGTCCGATGCGCATATCGCCTGGCCGGATGGCCGGACGCTCCTGGCCAATCTTGCGCCGGACCGCCCAACCATCGTGCTGACGCACGACCCTGCGCATTTCGCCGGCGTTCCGGCCGGTCCCTTCCTCACGCTTGCAGGCCACACCCACGGCGGCCAGATCAGGCTTCCCGGCATCGGCGCGCTGACCAACGCGAGCGCCGCGCCGATGCACTGGACCCACGGCCTCGTGGTCGACGGCGAGAGGCATATGATCGTCACCGCGGGGCTCGGCACCAGCGGCGTGCCGCTGCGGATCGGCGTGCCGCCGGAGTTTGTGGTGATCGACGTCACCGGACCATGAGACTTTGGCGCGCCGCTGGCTTCGGCATCGCCGGCGCTTCGGTCGCGCTGATCCTGGTGCTGATCTCGGCGGCGATTCTGACCGCGCGCTCCGCCGATCCGGCGTTGTGGCCGCCCGGGCCAGACGAGCCGCGCGTCGAAATCTTCGTCGTGAGCCACGGCTACCATTCCGGGTTGGTGCTGCCGCGCGAGACGATGGCCGAGGCCGCACGTCGGCGCAGCCACCTCGCGCTCGGTGCCATGGCGCAGCGGTTCTCCGGATACGGCTTGCTGGAGATCGGCTGGGGCGACGAAGGCTTCTACCGGCATGTGCCCAACGTCGCCTCGCTGACGTTCGGGCTTGCGGTGCGTGCGCTGTTTCGGCTGGGCAATCCGTCGGTGGTGCACGTGGTCGGCTTGCCCGGTCCTCCGCGCGAGGTTTTCCCGCGCGCCGATATCGTCCGCGTCGAGCTGTCGAGCCGCGGATTTGCGCGCATGCTCGACGCTTTGGAGGCGAGCTTCGGCAACGAGGGCGCATCGCCGCCGGAGCCGCTCGGCGCGGGGCTCTACGGGCCGAGTCTGTTCTATCGCGGCGTCGAGGCGTTTCATGTTTTCAACGTCTGTAACCACTGGGTGGCGCGGCTGCTCGCCGCGGCGGGCCTGCCCATCGCGCCGGTGCCGGCCACGCTGCCGGCGGGCCTGCTGCTCGACCTCGAATGGCGGGCGGGACTCGTTGCCCTGCGGAAAAAATGACCTCACCGTCGAAACCGAACGCGGCATTGCATGTGACTGGGCCTTGCGCTCTGATGGCGCAACTTGAGCGGGAGGCGACGATGTCGGACACAGATCGTAATGTGGCGCTCCTGAAGGACGCCTACAAGAAATGGGGCGAGAGCCAGGGCGCGAGCGTGGACGAATGGATGAAGATCTGCGCCGATCAGATCTCGTTCGGCTCGATCGCCGAAGGCCCGCCCGGCGCCGAATATCTGACCCAATTTCAGAGCAAGAGTACGCTGAAGGAATACTTCGCCGGGCTCGCGCGCGATTGGCAGATGATCGAGTACACCGCCGAGCATTTCGTCGCCCAGGGCGACCGCGTGGTCATGCTCGGGCGCTGCGGCTGGCGCTACAAGAAGACCGGCAAGGTGGTGTGGACGCGCAAGGCCGACTCCTGGCGCTTCGTCGACGGCAAGGCGGTCGAATACTACGAGTACTACGACACCGCCCAGGTTCTTGCTGCGCTGTCGTGAGTGCTCGCCGCGCTGTCGTGACCGTATTGGAATGGCTGTGATGAATGTGTTTCTGGCCGGTGCGTCCGGCGTCATCGGTCGCCCGTTGATCGGGCTGTTGCGCGGCGCAGGCCATGTGGTCACCGGCACCACGCGGTCGACTTCGAAAATTGCCGAGATCGAGGCGCTCGGGGCAAAGGGCGTCGCGGTCGATGCGTTCGACGCCGAGGGCCTGAAGCGCGCGGTCGCGGCCGCAAGGCCCGATATCGTGATCCATCAACTGACCGATCTGCCCGACGTCAGCGATCCGGCGCAGGTGGCCGTCGTGCGCGAGAAGAACGGGCGGCTCCGCATCGAAGGCACCCGCAACCTGATGGCGGCGGCAAGGGCCGCGAACGTCCGCCGTGTCGTCGCGCAAAGCATCGCCTTCATCTACGCGCCGGGGCCCACGCCACATCGCGAGGGCGATCCGCTCGACGAGGCGAACGGCAGCGTGGGAGGCGTCAAGGGGCTGGAACAGGCCGTGCTGAATACGCCCGGCATCGACGGCATCGTGCTGCGCTACGGCCGGCTCTATGGGCCGGGGACCTGGTTCGACAAGCCCGGCAGTCCGGGGTCGCTGACCTGCGGGGCCGCGGCGCAGGCGGCATTGTTGGCCACGACGCGAGGGACTCCCGGCATCTACAACATCGCCGAGGACGACGGCACGTTTTCAGTCGAGAAGGCGCGCCGGGAGCTTGGATTCGATCCAGCCGACCGGGCGGCTTGAATCCGGGGCCTGACTCTGTAAATACGCCCCCATGAACGCACCCATTCGCGCGCCCGGCTCTACGGCTTCTTTGGGCCACAACCGCTCGCCGCTCGCCGATGAGATCGAGCGGCGGCGCACCTTCGCCATTATCTCCCACCCCGACGCCGGCAAGACCACGCTGACCGAGAAGCTTTTGCTGTTCGGCGGCGCGATCCAGCTTGCAGGCCAAGTCAAGGCCAAGAAGAACCGCCGCTCCACCCAGTCCGACTGGATGGCGATCGAGCGCGAGCGCGGCATCTCGGTCGTCACCTCGGTGATGACCTTCGAATACGGCGATCATGTCTTCAACCTGCTCGACACGCCGGGCCACGAAGACTTTTCCGAGGACACCTACCGGACGCTGACCGCCGTCGACTCGGCCGTGATGGTGATCGACGCCGCCAAGGGCATCGAGGCGCGAACGCGGAAGCTGTTCGAGGTCTGCCGGCTGCGCGACATCCCGATCGTCACCTTCATCAACAAGATGGACCGCGAGTCCCGCGATCCGTTCGACCTGCTCGACGAGATCGAGAAGACGCTCGCCCTCGACACCACGCCGGCGAACTGGCCGGTCGGCCGCGGCCGCGACTTCGTCGGCACCATCGCCATCGAGGGCGGCGGGGTGCGGCTCCTGGAAGGCGACGCCGGCAAGGCCGGCACCTTGCGGGAAATGACCATTGAGGAGGTCGCCGCACTCAATGCCAATCTCGATGCCGCCGCGATCGCCGGCGAGTTCGAGCTGGTGCGGGAAGCCTGCAAGCCGTTCGATATGGAGGCGTTCCGCGAGGGGCACCTGTCGCCGGTGTTCTTCGGCTCGGCGCTGAAGAATTTCGGTGTCGGCGACCTTCTCGACGCCATCGGCCGCATCGCGCCGCCGCCGCGGGCGCAGAAGGCGGACAAGCGCACCGTCGAGGCCGACGAGAACAACATGTCGGCGTTCGTGTTCAAGATCCAGGCGAACATGGACCCGAACCACCGCGACCGCATGGCCTTCGCGCGGCTGTGCTCGGGCAAGCTCACCCGCGGCATGAAGGTCAAGCAGGTGCGCACCGGCAAGTCGATCTCGCTCAACGCGCCGCAGTTCTTCTTCGCGCAGGATCGCTCGGTCGCCGACGAGGCCTTTGCCGGCGACGTGGTCGGCATCCCCAACCATGGCGCCATCGCCATCGGCGACACGCTCACCGAAGGCGAGGACTTGAACTTCGTCGGCGTGCCGAACTTCGCCCCGGAAATCCTGCGACGGGTGCGGCTCCCCGACGCGATGAAGGCGAAGAAGCTGAAGGAGGCGCTGCAGCAGCTCGCCGAGGAGGGCGTGGTGCAGGTGTTCCGGCCGCGCGACGGCTCGCCGGCCCTGGTCGGCGTGGTCGGTCCGTTGCAGCTCGACGTGCTCCGCGTCCGCCTCAAGGACGAATACGGCCTCGAGGTGATGTGGGACACCGCCGAGTTCGCGCTGGCGCGCTGGGTGTCTGCGGCGGATCCCAAGGTATTGGAAAAGTTCATCGCCGATCACGGGCTCAGCATCGCCGACGACCTCGATGGCGATCCGGTCTATCTCGCCAAGAACGACTTCTATCTCGGCTACACCCGCGAGCGCGCGCCGGGCATCGTCTTCACCGACGTGAAGGACCGCCACGCCGCATCCCGCGCCGCGGCCTGACTTTGACGTCGACTAAGACGCGGTGCCGTCCCGGCCGCCATGCAGCAGGCTTTCGGGAATGGGATTGTCCGGACTTGCCTTGTCCCAGGCCTGCGACGCAATCCGCCAGGCGCCGTCGCTCTTGACCAGCAGCATCATCTCGACGCTGCGGCTCACGTCCGCATTGTTCTCGGTGATCTCGACCGCGGCCGCGGCCACGGCGATATTGCCAAAGATCCGGATTTCACAGCCGAGCACAGTCTCGTGAAACGACCGCAGGGTCGTGCCTGACAGCGTTTTCATCCGGTCGACAAAGGCCGTGACGCTTTGTGATCTCGTGGGACGCGCCGCGGGATAGAGCAGGGCGCCTTCGACAAAATCGCCCAGGAACGAGCTCCAGTCGGCGGGCGCGTGGCGGCTCCAGCTCAGGCTGGCGAATTGCCGGGCGATGATCGCCCTGATTGCGGCCAGGTCGTCGGCCAGCTCGTCGGCATTTTCGCTCATGTCGGCCGTGTCCATTGGCGTGGATACCGGGCTTCAACGGCTCGCAAACGGCTTGCTCAGGTAGCGCGAGCCCTTCAGCCCGTAGCGCCAGGGCAAGTCCGCCGCCTTGGTGATGCCGATGCGGATGCCTGTGGCGATCTCCGGCTCCTGCTCGCGGGCGTAAAGCTCGAACGGCAGCTTGTCGAGGGCGAGCCCGTTGTGGGCGATCGTCACGCCCATCGCCTCGGCGAGGCGTCCGGGGCCGGAGCACAGCAGCCGCTCGTCGGAAAGCCCGCGCCGCCGCCGCATCTGGGCCAGGCCTTCGACCGGCTCGACCGCCCGGATCAGCACGGCGCTGGCCGAGCCCGCAGGCTCGCAGACGAAGTTCAGGCACCAATGGATTCCGTAGGACCTATAAACGTAGGCGTATCCCGGCGGGCCGAACATCACCGCATTGCGGGGCGTCTGGCCGTTGAAGCTGTGCGCCGCCGGGTCGGTGTGGTGATAGGCCTCGACCTCGACGATCCGGCCGCCGACGCCGCCGATCAGCAGGGTCGCGCCGATCAGTTCGGGTGCGACATGGTGAACGCTTCGCGAAAAGAATGGGCGACGAATCTTGCGGGCGGCCATTGCCATGTTGCGGTGCGGCCACCACCTGTGGCGTGGCGGCAACAATCTTGGAACATTTGAATCCGTACACCGCCGTTTACTGCACCACGCCGCGATTTGGCCATACCCTTTGATGAAACCAAAGTCCGTCCAAAGCCGTTGTGGCTTTTCCGGTTTTTTTAGCCGGAACAGGTAATGGCTGGGACGGAGTTTTTAATCCGCAAGCGATAATCCCGTGGGGGGAGACAGCGGCGGAGGGGCCGGGGGCAATGCTTTCGGCTGAAACGTCGCAGGATTCTTTATGGACGCTCGCACCAAGCTGAAGGCCAAGCTCCCCAGCCGCCACGTGACCGAAGGCCCCGAGCGCGCGCCGCATCGCTCGTACTATTACGCGATGGGTCTGACCACGCAGCAGATCCATCAGCCGTTCGTCGGCGTCGCCTCCTGCTGGAACGAGGCCGCGCCCTGCAACATCGCGCTGATGCGCCAGGCACAGGCCGCAAAGAAAGGCGTTGCGGCCGCCGGCGGCACGCCGCGCGAGTTCTGCACCATCACCGTCACCGACGGCATCGCCATGGGCCACGAGGGCATGAAGTCCTCGCTGCCGTCGCGCGAGGCGATCGCGGACACGGTCGAGCTCACCGTGCGCGGCCATGCCTATGACGCGCTCATCGGCCTGGCCGGCTGCGACAAGTCGCTGCCCGGCATGATGATGGCGATGTGCCGCCTCAACGTGCCGTCGGTGTTCATCTACGGCGGTTCGATCCTGCCCGGCACCTTCAAGGGCCGGCCGGTCACCGTGCAGGACGTGTTCGAGGCGGTCGGAAAATTCTCGGTCGGCGCCATGAACGCCGACGATCTCGAAGAGCTCGAGCAGCACGCCTGTCCGTCGGCCGGCGCGTGCGGCGCCCAGTTCACCGCCAACACCATGGCGACCGTGTCCGAGGCGATCGGCTTGGCGCTGCCGTACTCGGCCGGTGCCCCGGCACCGTATGAAATCCGCGACGCGTTCTGCATGACCGCCGGCGAGCAGGTGATGAAGCTCATCGCCGAGGGCATTCGTCCGCGCGACATTGTGACCAAAAAGGCTCTGGAAAACGCCGCAGCCGTGGTGGCGGCTTCAGGCGGCTCGACAAATGCTGCGTTGCATCTGCCTGCAATTGCTCACGAATGCGGAATCGACTTCACGCTGTTCGACGTCGCCGAAGTCTTCAAAAGAACACCATATATCGCCGATTTGAAACCGGGCGGCCGTTATGTTGCCAAGGACATGTTTGAGGTTGGTGGCATTCCGCTCTTGATGAAAACCCTTTTGGATCATGGATTTTTGCACGGGGGCTGTATGACGGTGACGGGCCGTACCATCGCGCAGAACCTGAAGAGCGTGAAATGGAATCCGGACCAGGACGTGGTCCGGCCGGCCAACAAGCCGATCACCAAGACCGGCGGCGTGGTCGGACTGAAGGGAAATCTCGCGCCGGAAGGCGCGATCGTGAAGGTCGCCGGAATGGATAAGTTGAAGTTCTCGGGCCCGGCGCGTTGTTTCGACCGCGAGGAAGATTGCTTCGCTGCGGTCAAGGCGAAGAAGTACAAGGAAGGCGACGTGTTCGTCATCCGCTACGAAGGCCCGAAGGGCGGCCCGGGCATGCGCGAGATGCTCGCGACCACCGCGGCGCTTTACGGCCAGGGCATGGGCGGCAAGGTTGCGCTGATCACCGACGGCCGCTTCTCCGGCGCAACGCGCGGCTTCTGCATCGGCCATGTCGGGCCTGAGGCCGCGGTCGGCGGGCCGATCGCGCTGGTCAGGGACGGCGACATCATCGAGATCGACGCCGTCAAAGGCACCATGAACGTCAAGGTTTCGGCCGAAGAGCTCGCCAAGCGCCACAAGGCGTGGAAGCCGCGCGAGACCGATTTCGGTTCCGGCTACATCTGGAAATACGCCCAGCAGGTCGGCGATGCCCTGCATGGCGCGGTCACCCATCCTGGCGCCGCCGCCGAGAAATCGTGTTATGCGGACATTTAGCGTCGTCACCAGCGTCGCGTTGATTGCGCTCGCCGCAGGCATCGAGCCGACCCGGTCGCTCGACGGCAGCCCATCGCCGAATCCGGTGATCGCGCCAGGCGTGCAGCCGCTGGCGAGCTCGCTGCCCTCCGGTCCCAAGTCGGTCGCGCCGGGGCTCAAATCGGCGATCATTCCGACGTCGCCCGGTGAAGCCTATCGCAGTGCCGCCGAGGCGCTGAAGACCGGCGAGAAGGCGCAAGCGGTGATGTCGCTGCAATACGCCGCCGAGCACGGCCACGGCTTCGCATTGTGGAAGCTCGGCCGGATGTATGCCGACGGCGACGGCGTCAAGCGCGACGACATCCGCGCGTTTGAGTATTTCCAGAAGTTCGCCGACAGCCATGCCGATGACAATCCGGGAAGCCCGCGGGCGCGCTTTGTCGCCAACGCTTTCGTCGCGCTCGGCCACTATTATCTCGAAGGCATCCCGAACTCGGCTGTGGCGCCGAGCCCCGAGCTCGCGCGGCGCATGTTCGGCCATGCCGCGTCGTATTTCGGCGATCCGGAAGCGCAGTTCCAGCTCGCCTCGCTGTATCTCGACGGCAACGGCGTGGCGCGCGATGTCAAGCGGGCGGTGCCGTGGCTGGTGCTTGCCTGCAACAAGGGACACTACAAGGCGCAGGCGGTTCTCGGCCGTATCCTGTTCAACGGCGAGCACGGCCAGCGCCAGCGCGCCGCCGGCCTGATGTGGATGACGGTTGCGAGCGACGGCCCGGGCGCGAAGGAGCCCTGGATCGTCCAGTTGCGCGAAACCTCGATAGCGCAAGCGACCACTGACGAGCAGGCGATGGCTTACATCCTGCTCCGGCGCTTTCTCGAAGGTCGCCGCGAGTAGGCGCGCAATATCGCCAACCGGCTAGACCGCCTCGATCGCAAAATCCGCATAGACTGGCACGTGGTCGGATGGCCGCTCCCATGAGCGGACGTGCTTGTCGATGCCCGCGCCGGTCAGCCGGTCGGCGGCCTGCGGCGACAGCAGCAGGTGGTCGATCCGGATGCCCCAGTTCTTCTGCCAGGCGCCGGCCTGATAGTCCCAGAACGTGTAGAGCCCTTTGTCGTCGCTCACCGCGCGAATGGCGTCGGTCAGGCCGAGGCTGGTCAGGGCGCGGAACTTGGACCGGGTCTGCGGCAGGAACAGCGCGTCCTTGGTCCAGACCGCCGGATTGTGAACATCGTCGGCGGTCGGGATGACGTTGTAGTCGCCGGCCAGAATGAGCGGCTCCTCCAGTTGGAGCCGTTCATGTGCGTATTTCGCAAGCCGATCCATCCATCTGATTTTGTATGGGTATTTGTCCGTGTCGGGCGGATTGCCGTTGGGCAGGTAGATCGACGCCACCCGCAAGACCCCGCGGTCGGTCGAAACCGTCGCCTCGATGAACCGGGCATGGTCGTCGGCGTCGTCGCCGGGCAGGCGGGGCGTGACCTCGTCGAACTTGAGCTTGGACAGGATGGCGACGCCGTTGAACGTCTTCTGGCCGTGGATGGCGACGTTGTAGCCCAGGGCCTCGAGCGGTTCCCGCGGGAAGGCGTCATCGACGGTTTTGGTTTCCTGCAGGCAAACGATGTCGGGCGACCGCTCCTTGAGCCAGGCGGTCAGGTTCTCGATTCGCTGCTTGATCGAATTGACGTTCCAGGTGGCGATCCGCATCGGGGGGCTTTTTGCCGGCTTTTCGGGGTGGGCGGTGGTTAACCACCATGCCTGAGTTCGCCAAGCGCTTAAAGGACTTGGAGCAAATCGCCGCTATCGGTGTTCGTGCTTTTGACGGGGCGTGCAACCGGCCGGCCCGGTATGCTAAAGAATTCTGTAAAATCGCTGGGGGCAGCGGGTCGGGGCGGGATCACAGAGGGAGTACGGCTCCTGGTTTGGCACCGGAGCCGGCAAGGGAAATGAACAGACGGGCTCTGGTTGTGGGGGTGGCAGGGGTGCTCGCCCTCGCGGGCGGTGGAATATTTTTGTGGACCGGTTCGTCCGGGCAGAAGGCGGCGGCGCAGGGGCCGCGGGCCGACCGGAGCATCCCGGTCGCGGTGGCCAAGGCGGTCAGGAAGCCGGTGCCGTTCCGGCTCGAGGCGCTCGGCACCGTGACCACCATAGCGAGCGTCGCGGTCAAGCCGCGCATCGACAGCGAGATCGTTGCCGTGAAGTTCGAGGACGGCGCCCGCGTCAAGCAGGGCGACGTGCTGTTCGTGCTCGACAACCGGACGATCGAGGCCGAGATCAAGCGTGTCGAGGCGGTGATCACCAGCGCCGAGGCGCAGCACGAGCAGGCGGTGCGCGACGTCGCCCGCTACAGCGAGCTGGTTCAGAAGAACGCCACCACCCAGGTCACGCTCAACAACTCGATGACCCAGCTCAACGTCTCGAAGGCGCTCGCCGAATCCAACAAGGCGACGCTGCAGGGCCTGAAGGTGCAGCTCGGCTACACCACCATCCGCGCGCCGATTTCCGGCCGCACCAGCATGGCCAGTGCCAAGGTCGGCAATATCGTGCGCCAGGCCGACATCGCGCCGCTTGCCACCATCAACCAGGTCGCGCCGATCTACGTCTCCTTCACGGTGCCGCAGCGGAGCCTGCCGGACGTGCGCGCGGCGCTGGCCGCCGAGACCGCGACACTCGAGGCGATCGTGCCGGGCTCCGGCGCGCGCGCCACGGGTCAGGTCACGATGATCGAGAACGCGGTCGATGCCGCGACCGGCATGGTGACGGTACGCGCCACCATGCCGAACGATGACGAGCTGCTGTGGCCCGGCACGCTGGTGAACACCGCGCTGACGTTGCGCAGCGACGTCCATGTCTCGGTTCCGACCGCGGCCTTGCAGATCAGCCAGGAAGGCCAGTTCGTGTTCGTCGTGAAGGACAATGCGGCGACCAAGCGGCTGGTCACGGTCGAGCGGGCGGTCGACGGCGTTGCCGCCATCGCATCCGGGCTGGAGGAAGGCGAGACGGTCGTCACCGACGGCCAGCTTCAGTTGCAGAACGGGACCAGAGTTTCGATCCGTGGTGCCAGGGCCGACTCTTAAGGGCGACATTCCGACATGAGCATTTCGGAGACCTGCATCCGGCGCCCGGTGATGACGACGCTGATCACGGCGTCGCTCATCGTCTTCGGAATTTTCGGCTACCGCCTGCTGTCGGTCGCGGCGCTGCCGCGGGTCGACTTTCCGACCATCGAGGTGACGGCGACGCTGCCGGGCGCGAGTCCCGAGACCATGGCGGCCTCGGTCGCAGGCCCGATCGAGCGGCAGTTCTCCACCATCGCCGGCGTCTCGTCGATGACCTCGACCTCGACGCTCGGCCAGACCCGCATCACCATCCAGTTCGACCTCAACCGCAACATCGACGGCGCAGCCCTCGACGTGCAGACCGCGCTCTCGGTCGCAGCGCGACGCCTTCCCATTGAAATGACGACGCCGCCGTCGTTCCGCAAGGTCAATCCCGGCGACTTCCCGATCCTGTTCATCAGCCTGATCTCGTCGACGCTGCCGATGTCGACGGTCGACGAATACGGCCAGACGCTCCTGGCCCAGCAGATTTCGCAGTTGCCGGGCGTTGCCCAGGTGCTGGTCTACGGCTCGCAGAAGTTCGCCGTGCGGGTGCAGGTCGACCCGATCGCCGCCGCCGCGCGCAACATTTCGCTGGAAGACATCCGCACCGTCCTGGCCAAGACCAACTCCAACACGCCGGTCGGCACGCTCGCCGGCAACGAGCGCAACGTGACGCTGGTCGCGACCGGCGCGATGCGGAAGGCGGCCGATTACTGCAACGTCGTCGCGGCCTGGCGCAACGGCTCGCCGGTCAAGCTCTGCGAGATCGCCAACGTCATCGACGGCGTCGAGAACGACAAGGTCGCGAGCTGGTTCAACAACGACCGCGCGGTGGTGCTGGCGATTCAGCGCCAGCCCGACGCCAACACCGTCGAGGTGGTCGACCTGGTCAAGTCGAAGCTGCCCCAGTTCCGCGCCCAGGTGCCGGCCTCGATCAAGATGGAGACGCTGCTCGACCGCTCGGTCTCGATCCGCAGCGCGGTCTACGAGGTGCAGGAAACCCTGCTGATCGCCTTTGCGCTGGTGATCATGGTGATCTTCCTGTTCCTGCGCTCGGTGACGGCGACGGTCATCCCGGCGCTGGCGGTGCCGATCTCGCTGGTCGCGACCTTTGCGGCGATGTATGCGCTCGGCTTCTCGATCAACAACATGACGCTGCTCGCGCTGACGCTGTCGGTCGGTTTCGTGGTCGACGACGCCATCGTCATGCTGGAAAACATCGTCCGCCACATCGAGGGCGGGATGCGGCCGTTCGAGGCGGCGCTCAAGGGCGCGCGCGAGATCAGCTTCACCATCGTCTCGATCACCTTCTCGCTGATCGCCGTGTTCATCCCGGTGCTGCTGATGGGCGGCATCGTCGGCCGCGTGTTCCGCGAGTTCGCCGTCACGATCGCGGTGGCGATCGTCGTCTCGGGCTTCGTGTCGCTGACGCTGACGCCGATGCTGTGCGCGCGCGTGCTGCGCGGCCATCACCCCGGCGAGGAGCAGAAGCAGTTCTTCCTGCTGCGCTGGTTCGAACGCATGTTCCAGGGCTGGCTCAAGGGCTACGAATGGTCGCTCGACAAGGTGATCAGGTACAAGTTCGTGACGCTCCTGATCACGCTCGGCACCATCGTCGGCACGGTCTGGCTCTACATCGTCATCCCGAAGGGCTTCTTCCCGCGCGAAGACACCGGCTACATGCTGGCGATCACCGAGGCGCAGTCGGATATCTCGTTCGACGGCATGGTCGAGCGGCAGCGCAAGGTCGCCGAGATCATCCGCAATGATCCGGCGGTGCTCTACGTCAACTCCACGGTCGGCGTCGGTGGTCCCAATACCACGTTGAACAACGGCCGCATGCTGGTGGCGCTGAAGCCGAAATCCGAGCGCGGCAAGCTCGATCAGATCATTCCGCGGATGGGACGCGCGACCGCCCAGGTCACCGGCATGCGCGTCTATTTCCAGATGATCCAGAACATCAATATCGGCGGCCGCATCAACAAGGGCATCTATCAATACACGCTGCAATCGAGCGACACCGCGACGCTCTACAAGATGGCGCCCGAGCTGCGCGAGAAGATCTCGGCGCTGCCCGGCCTGCTCGACGTCAACACCGACCTCTACGTCACCAATCCGCAGATGATGATCGACGTCGACCGCGAGAAGGCCGCGGCCTACGGCATCACCGTCGACCAGGTCCGCCAGGAGCTGTTCAACGCCTTCGGCAGCCGGCAGGTCGCCACGATCTACACCCAGAGCAACGACTACCAGGTGATCCTGGAGGCGAAGCCCGAGTTCCGCAACGATCCGTCGAAGCTCGCGAGCATCTTCATCAAGACCACCGGCACCGGCACGGCGCAGGCGGTCTCGGGCGTCGCATCGGCGGTGAACCCCGGTGCCGGTATTCCCGGCGTCGGCACGTCCTCCGGCCAGGCGATCCCGCTCACCGCGCTGACCACACCGGTGACCAGCGTCGGCCCGCTGCTGGTCAACCACCAGGGCCAGCAGCCCTCGGTGACGATCTCGTTCAACCTCGCGCCCGGCACGTCGCTCGGCCAGGCGGTCGAGGCGATCCAGCAGATCGAGCGCGACTTCAACCTGCCGGCGCAGATCACCACGAGCTTCCAGGGCACCGCGCAGGTGTTCCAGGAGTCGCTGAAAGGGCAGGGCGTCCTGATCCTCGCCGCGATCTTCGCCGCCTTCGTCGTGCTCGGCATCCTCTACGAGAGCTTCATCCACCCGATCACCATCATCTCCGGCCTTCCCTCGGCCGGCATCGGCGCTCTGCTGACGCTGATCCTGTTCCAGATGGACCTGTCGGTGATCGCCATGATCGGCATCGTCATGCTGGTCGGCATCGTCAAGAAGAACGCCATCATGATGGTCGACTTCGCCATCGAGCGCCGCCGCGTCGGTCTCTCGGCCGAGGTCGCGATCCGCGAGGCGTGCCTGCTGCGCTTCCGCCCGATCATGATGACGACGTTCGCGGCGATCTTCGGCGCGCTGCCGATCGCGGTCGCGGGCGGCGAGGGCGCGGAGCTGCGCCAGCCGCTCGGCGTCGCCGTGGTCGGCGGCCTGATCCTGTCGCAGCTGCTGACGCTCTACATCACGCCGGTGATCTACGTTTATCTCGACCGCATCGACCGCGTGCTCAAGCGTCGCCTCGAGCCGCAGCTCGAGGAGGTCGGCGAGCCGCCGCGCAAGCCTGCGGTCGCGGCCGAGTAGCCGCCGCGCCGCCGGGACGCGCGTGGGCGCTGCTGGCTCGCCGGCGCGAGAACCGCTTTGGTTAGGGGGAGACTGTCATGACCATGCGCCGCCTGGCCGCGATCGCGGCACTCGTTGCGTTGCTGCCCGCGGCTTCGGCCGCGCAGGACTGGCCGACGCGGCCGATCCGCGCCATCATCCCGTTCGGCGCCGGCAGCGCGACCGACCTCGTGCCGCGCATCGTGTTCGACCAGCTTTCGCCGCAGCTCGGCCAGCCGATCGTGGTGGAGAACCGCACCGGCGCGGGCGGCACGCTCGGCAGCAATGCGGTCGCCAAGGCCGATCCCGACGGCTACACGCTGCTCGCCCATTCCAATGCGCTTTCGGTGTCGCCGGCGATCTACGCCAACCTGCCCTACGACACCGAGAAGGACTTCGCGCCGGTCGCGCCGTTCGGCAGCCTGCCGGCGGTGCTGATCATCGCGCCGTCGAAGGGCCATAAGACCATCCAGGAGATGGTCGCCGCCGCCAAAGCTCGGCCCGGCTCGTTCAACTTCGCCTCGGTCGGCGTCGGCTCGGGCACGCATCTCAGCGCCGAGAAGTTCAAGCTTGCCGCGGGCTTCGAGGCGACCCACGTGCCGTTCCGCGGCGGCCCCGAGGCGCTGACCGAGGTGATCACCGGCCGCGTCGAGTTCTATTTCTGCCCGATCAACACCGCGCTGCCCTATATCCGCGAAGGCAAGCTCGTGGCGCTGGTGACGAACGGGGCGACGCGTGCGCCGGAGCTGCCGGACGTGCCGACCACGCTCGAGGCGGGCTACCGCAACGCCGAATTCCCGATCTGGATCGGCATGCTCGCGCCGGCCCGCACCCCGGCCGCCGTCGTCGACAAGCTCAACGCCGAGACCATCAAGGCGGTCAAGACCCCGTCCACGCTGGAGCGGCTCGCGAAGGCCGGCATCGCGCCGCTCACCTGGACGCCTGCCGAATTTGCCGCCCGGATCAGGGCGGAAATCGCCGACAACATGGCCGTCGCCAAGGCTGCGGGCATCAAGCCGAACTAGGCGCGGCGGGTTTGCTTCAGAACGGCCAGACCTCGTCGAGCTCGTAGGCGGGGACGGTTTTCCATCCGTCGGGCCGCGCGTGGGTCGCCTCGAGCGGCGCGGCGCGCTGGTGCGCTTGTGCGCCATTGCAGGTTCTGACCAGCGACACGCAAGCCACGGCAACGAGGGCGCTGACGCAAAACGACAGCAGGAGGACGGCGACATTTCGCATGCTTGCTCCCATCGGGTGTTGGGCGGGCGGACCGGGGCCATGACCGGACGTGTCCGGCCATGGCCCGGCCTCGCTGAGGCCCCGGTCGGCGTGAGGGGACGGGGGACACGCCGGCCGGCAACCTCCATCAGCGCGTTTACGCGCGCCTTCCGCCTTCGCGCCAACGCGCTATCAGCGCGTTTACGCGCGTCTTCGACGCGCTATGGGCGGACTCCAGCCCGGCGTAGCTCGCGCAGCGAGCGAAGCCGGGTCGACGCGCTATGGGCCCTGGAGCATGATCCCGAAAAGTGTGCAGCGGTTTTCGGAAAAGATCATGCTCGAACAAGAAGCTAAAGCGGGATGACGATTCGAGGAAAAGTCATCCCGCTTTGGTGTTGCGTGACGATCGTGGGCAGGCCCGCCGCTTTGCCGGCGCTGCTGCCACAGGCCGCGGACCGCGAACCGCTCAGCGTCGTGGTCGTGCCGGCCATCAGCACCGCGCCCGCGACGAGCGCTCCGAAAATCCTCAAGCCGGCGATGAAACGATCAAATGCATTGCTCGCGACAATCATGCCTCTTCCTTTTTTGTTGGCGTGCGGGCGCCAATCGGCCCGCCGCGGATAGCCGTTTCGCTGATGCGAAATCGGCGCGACAGTGCCGCCGCGTTTCGCGTTTTGCGTCATGCGATCGGGTGAGCGTCGCCGGTAAAATTTGCTGCGGCCGATCAACTCGGCGTGAGCCTTGCGAGGTCAATGCACGAGCGGCGTGGCAAAGCCCGCGACCAGCTTCACCAGATCGGCCTGGCGCGCAGTGCCGGTTTTCTCGAACAGCCGGCTGAGATGGGTTTTCACCGTGCTCTCGGCGACGCCGAGAACGGTCGCGACCTCCGGCACGCCGCCGACATCGACGATGCCCAGCAGCACGCGCAGCTCGGCGGGCGTGAGCCGGAATGCCTTGCCGACGACCTCGGCCGGCGACGTGCCGGCGAGCGCGGCCTTGCGGACGAACACCGCCGCCGCGGTCTTGCCGCCGAGTCCGGCGCGGGCTCGTGCGTTCTGCGACAGCGGCAGCAGGTGGGCCACATGCCGTTCGCCGTCCCGTGCCGCGAGCGGCAGCGCGATGCCGCGCCGGCCAAGGTCGGTGCGGCCCTGGCCCGCGGCCGCGAACAGTTCGCGCAGGCTCTGCTGCGCGGCCGCATCCCGCGCCACGAGGCGGCCGCCGGCGGAGCGCAGGACATCGTCGCCGCTCAGGATTGCGCGGCCCGCGGCGTTGGCGTGAACGATCCGGCCCTCGGCATCGACCAGGAACAGGCCCGCGTTCAGCCCGTCGAGCGTCGCGGCAAAGGCTGCGATTTCACTCTGCTTGCGGTCGATCGCGCTCTCGACCAGCGCCGCGCGCCGCACATGCGGGATGACGAGCGCCAGCCGGCGGCGCAGCTCCGCATCGACCAAGCCGCTCGCGTCGTCGCGCACCACGCTGAAGATGATGCAATGGGCGGCCGACTTGTCCAGTACGGCATTGGCGACGTCGAGCCAGCCCTGCGGCTGCGCCCACTCGCGGCAGAAGCGGCTCTCGCGATACTCGTCGAACGGCACCAGCTCGGGAATGCTGACGATCCGCTCGGGGTCGCAGTGCGGCACCATGAGCAGCGGATCGGACGGCGCAAAATTCTCCGCGTAGGCCTGAAGGTGGTGCGGCGCGACGCCGGCGTAATGCTCGACGGTGAGGAAATCGTTCGCCGCGTCTTTCGACAGAAATCCGCAAGCCTGTCCGCCTGCGAACGCGGCGATCTCGGGCAGCACGTCGCTCCAGGCGGCGGGATCGAGGGCGGCATCGTAGATGCCGCCGATCAATCCGGTGAGCGTCTCTTTCTCGCGCTGGTGATCGGCCGGGTGGGGCAGGGCGGAAATCTGATGGGCAGCGGGCATCGCTATGACCTTTGTGCAAATGAGAGCGATCGGCGGATCGCGCCGAAACCGAATTCAGAAATTTCAAAACAGCATTCAAACAAATTGGCGAAACGGCTTGGCGCACTTGATTGCAGTGCCGCTCGATGAGCGGCGACGTAGGCGATCTTTGCTGCAAGCGCAAGCCGGTTCAGCTTCGATCGAAACGCGCATTCGATTGATTTATATGTTCAATTCAAAACCGGAATTCGATCCGGTTTTGACCCGCCGCCCACGCCGGATTCCTCCTCCGATCGGCGGACCTGCGCCATGATGTCGCTCGGCCGCAAGTCCGGCCCGCGCACGGCAGGCCTACCGGCCTACCGGCTGTTCCCGGCCGGGCTCACCGCTTATCGTGGCCACGGTCCGAAGCCACGGAAGGCCACCAATGAAATCCACCCTGATCAAATGCGGCTGGCTCGTCACGCTCGATCCGGATATCGGCGACCTGAAGGGCGGCGAGCTCCTGATCGCCGGCAACGCCATCAAGGCCGCGGGCAGGAGCCTCAACGCCACCGCCGACGAGACCATCGACGCCTCCGACAAGATCGTGATGCCGGGCCTGGTCAACGCCCACATGCACACCTGGGAGACCGCGCTGCGCGGCATCGCCGTGGAGTGGATGTCGGCCGATTACTTCAAGAACGTGCATTCCAACCTCGCGACCCGCTACAAGCCCGAAGACAACTACATCGCCAACCTGATGGGCGCGCTCGCCCAGATCGACGCCGGCTGCACCACGCTGGTCGACTGGTGCCACAACATCACCTCGATCGAGCACGCCGAGCGCGCGGTGGACGGGCTGATCGACAGCGGCATCCGCGCCGTGTTCGCCCACGGCACCGCCAAGCCGATCGGGCTCGAGACCGGCACGCCGTTCACCCACGTGCCGCACCCGCGCGAGCGCGTCGAGGCGCTGCGCAAGGGCAGGCTTGCGAGCGACGATGCGCGCGTGACGCTGGCGATGGCGATCCTCGGGCCGGACTGGGGCGCCTGGGAGGTGGTCGAGCACGACATCCGCATGGCGCGCGAGTTCGGCCTGGTCTCGTCCTCGCACACCCGCCGCCGCGAGGACTGCGTGGTGCCGGACGGCTATGCGAAGATGGCCAAGGCGGGCCTGCTCGGGCCCGACCACAACCTCGTGCACGGCACGAGCTACGACACCGCGGACCTCCGCGTCGTGGTCGACAACGGCGCGACGCTCACCTCGACCGTTCTGGTGGAGCTGCACCACCATATCGGCGATGCGATGGTCGCAGCCTATCGCGAGCAGGGCGGGGCGCCGTCGCTCGGCATCGACGTGGAGCTCTATTGCTCCGGCCAGATGTTCCGCGAGATGCAGGCGGCGCTGCTGTTCGCCCGCGGCAAGGAGGTCCGCAACAACGCGCTGCGCGGCAACTCGCCGCTGAAGACCAATCCGGTGAGGTCGCGCGAGGCGTTGGAATGGGCGACCATCAACGGCGCCAAGGCCTTCAAGCTTGATGGCAAGATCGGCACGCTCACGCCCGGCAAGAAGGCCGACATCGTCATGCTCAACGCCGACGACGTGAACATGGCGCCGGTCTACGACCCGGTCTATTCGATCGTCGAGATCGCCGGCGCCGGCAACGTCGACACCGTCATCATCGACGGCGTGATCCGCAAGCGCAACGGCAAGCTGACCTTTGGCGAGGCGGAATACCGCCGCCGTCTCAACGAGCTCAAGGAGTCCGGCGCGCGCATCATGCGCGACGGCAATTACAAGGTGGCGTCCGCGCCGCACTAGAGCATGATCCCGAAAAGTGTGAAGCGGTTTTCGGAAAAGATCACGCTCAAACAAGAAGCTAAAGCGGGATGACGATTCGAAGAAAAGTCATCCCGCTTTAGGGCATTTTCCGGCGAAAGCCTGCCTCGGACCTGATCCGGGGTGTGCAGCGGTTCGCCGCAGAAAATGCGACCGAGCAAAGAATCCAGAGCCGTTCCCGATTCCGCAGGAACGGGAACGGCTCTGAAACGAACGGGAAGGGGCATCATGAACTCGAAGATCACGCGCCGCTCGGCCATCGCCGGGCTCTCGGCCGTCGCGGTTGCACCGGCGTTCGCGCAGCCGGCCCGGCCCGAAGGCACCATCACCGTCGCCCACGGTTTCACCCCGGGCGGCAACGTCGATCTCACCGCGCGCCTGATCGCCGAGCGGCTCGCCGCGCGGCTCAACCAGCAGGTGATCGTCGAGCCGCGGCCGGGCGCCGGCGGCTCGACCGCGGCGGCGTCGGTCGCGCGCGCGGCGCCCGACGGCAAGACGCTGTTTCTGGCCGCCGGCGGGCACGCCGTGTCGGCCGCGATCTACAAGTCGCTGCCGTACAAGCCGCTCGAGGATTTTTCCTGGATCAGCATGCTGTCGGACTTCCCGTTCGTGTTCGTCACCTATCCCGATCATCCGGCGAAGAACCTCGCCGAGTTCATCGCCCGGGCGAAATCCGAGCCGGGCAAGCTGCTCTGTGCGCATCCGGGCAACGGCACCGGCCAGCATCTGGCGCTGGAATTGTTCGCGGCGACCGCGGGCATCAAGGTGCAGAGCGTGCCCTATCGCGGCTCGCCGCAGGCCGCGACCGATCTTCTCGGCAAGCGCGTCGACGCGTTCATGGACAACATGACCGTGGTCGCGGAGATGGTGCGCGACGGGCGGCTTCGTGCGCTCGGCATCACCGGCCCGTCGCGGTTCTTCGTGCTGCCCGACGTTCAAACCTTCGCCGAGCAGGGCGTCAAGGACTACGCGGTGACGTCGTGGCTCGGGCTTGCCGGCCCCGCCGCAATCCCTGCGCCGATGCTCGCGAAGCTCAACGAGGAGGTGGTGGCAAGCCTCAAGGAGCCCGACACCATCGAGCGGCTGAGGAAGATCGGCGGCGAGGCGCGCCCGACCACGTCGGAGGCGTACCGCGCGCGGGTTGCCTCCGACATCGAGAGGTGGACCAAGACCGTCGCCAGCGCCAACATCGAGCGCATTTAGGGCAATACGTGCCGCCGGCGACTCCTCGGCTCCTGCAGCCGACAATCCGGGCGAGGCCGGTCAGTAACCCTTTTGAGACGCGCGTTACCCCTGTTCGGGTGTCCCGAAGACGCGTACGTTGTTAGCCAGCCCTCGACGGAGCGCGTTCGGTGGCGGCGCGCAGCGGGCTGGGACCGGATCATGGAAGCGCTGGCCGCCTCTCATGATGCGGCCGTGCCGATGATCGACGCGTCCAGTGTGCGCGTGGCGGGCCGGCAATCGGCAAAATCGAACCGGAGGCTTGGGGCCCGACACGAGGCCTTCACTCGATCACCAAAGACGGCAAGTATCGTTCGATAAGTTCAATCGGCATGCCGGATTTTGGGTCTGCAGACTCTCGGCCGTCGGCGATCGACTTCCGGCTATCATCGGTTCGCCAACGCAACCGCTCGCCCAGCCACTCCTCGTAGGCCTTCACGGCGTCGGGAATCGTTTTCGCGGCCGAGAGCTTGGCGCCAAGATCGATTGCTGAACCACACTCCACCTCGATTCGAGCAAGCCAGTTGCGGTTCGCCTCCTCAAGCAGGTTGACGAGGTCCTGTTGCATTTGCGCGAATGCATCCACGTGCTGCTGGCCAAATTGACCAACGTCGAAAGCGAGAGCCGATGCTGGTGAAGTTTTTTCTTTTGGCGATGTCGTCATGACCCACCTCTACGGCGACCATTTGAGAGTACGCGGCCATGAAGGCCCCCTGGCTGGGGCGCGTTCACGGGCAGGGATGACTTGAATGGATCATCCCCGGCTGGAGGGCACGTCCGAGGGTGAGGGCCTGTCAGGGGAAAGGCTGAAGTTCGCTCCTGATAGGAACTCCTCCCGGCAACAAGCGGCTGTAGCGGACCAGCAAGCCCAACGCACGCGGCATGTCCGATTCTGACGTGGCTACGTTCTTGGCGGCTGTTCTGTCGGCTCGCGCGGCGGCTTCTCGGCTGCCTCGACGCTCCAGTCGTGGACGTTGCCGCGCATGTTTCTCATGACGATCTTGATGGCGCTGTCCGGCGCGTCGGCATCCACTTCCACGATGGATCGCAGGCCATGGAACGGATGGCCGTCCGAGCTCAGCAGATCCTTGTACAGGCTGACTTGGTAGTGCGGCATGTCGATCCCTCCCTTGACGAAAGATGCGGGACACCGCGATTGAACCAACAATCACGGCAGGGATCGCGGCTCGCTTTGATCTAGGTCAAGCGGTGTTCGAAAAAAAACGGCGGGGCGACATGTGTACCGCCTGCAGGCGCTGCTCCCGCTTCAACTGGATCAAACGCGCGCCGCGCTTCTTGGCCGACATCGACTTTGTCCGCTGTCATGGCGGCTTTTGGGGGTGAAGCGGCCATGGCAAATTTACGAATGCACGCCCTGGTGACCGGCCGGGCGCGGAACTGTTAAAGCGAAAAGCTCGTGCCGCAGCCGCAGGAGGTTTTCGCCTGCGGATTGTTGACCTTGAACGACGCGCCGACCAGGTCGTCGACGAAATCCACCTCGGAGCCGGCGAGGTACTGCAGCGACACCGGGTCGACCAGCATCGTCACGCCGTCGCGCTCGATGGTCACGTCGTCGTCGGCCTTGGCGCTCTCGACGTCGAACTTGTACTGGAAGCCCGAGCAGCCGCCGCCGAGCACGCTCAGCCGCAGCATGGCGCCCGACGGCTCGGCCTTGAGGATCTGGCCGATCTTCCTTGCCGCCCGGTCGGTGATCGTGAGGTCGGTCATCGCGTCCAATCCTTCGCGTGGGAGGCCTGTAGGCCCGCCCGCGTCTGCCATGATAGGTAAGTGCGGCAGCGGCCAAGGTCAATCGAGCAGGGTTTTTCGGGCGAAAGTGATGGCGATTCCAGGGTCCGCGCCTGCGCCTTATGCGTCCGATCCGGCCAAAAGCCGCGGCCGGCGCTTCGACGAGTCGCCGAGCGCCACCCGCAGCGACTTCCGCCGCGACTGCGACCGCATCATCCATTCGGCCGCGTTCCGGCGGCTCGCCTACAAGACCCAGGTGTTCGTCTTCCACGAGGGCGACCACTTCCGCACCCGCCTGACCCACACTTTGGAAGTGACCCAGGTCGCGCGCTCGATCGCCCGCGCGCTCGGCCTCGACGAAGACCTCGCCGAGGCCTCGGCGCTCGGCCACGACCTCGGCCATCCGCCGTTCGGCCACGCCGGCGAGCGCGCGCTCGATCAATGCCTCGGCCTGTTCGGCGGCTTCGACCACAATGCGCACACGCTGCACGTCGTCACCTCGCTCGAGCGCCGCTACGCCGACTTCGACGGGCTCAATCTCACCTGGGACACGCTCGAAGGCCTAGTGAAGCACAACGGCCCGCTGACCGATCGCGACGGCCGCCCGGTCGCGCGCTACCGTGAGGGCGGCCTGCCGCGTGTCATCGCCGAATATTCCCGGGTCCACGATCTCGATCTCTGGAGCTGGCCGAGCGCCGAGGCGCAGGCCGGCGCGATCTCCGACGACATCGCCTACGACGCCCACGACATCGACGATGGCTTGCGCGCCGGCATGTTCGAGATCGGCGATCTTGCAGACCTGCCGCTGATCGGCGACATCCTGCGCGACATCGCCCGCGAGCACCCCAGGCTCGATCCGGGCCGCCGCGCCCACGAGCTCATTCGCCGCGTCCTCACCCGCATGATCGAGGACGTGATCGGCGAGAGCCGTCGCCGCCTCGAAGCGCTTGCCCCGCGGTCGGCCGCCGACATCCGCAACGCCGGCGCCCCGGTGATCGGCTTCTCGGCGGCCTTCGCCGAGGCCGACAAGGCGATCAAGGCGTTCCTCTATCCGCGGCTCTACCGCCATGTCCGGATCATGCGGATCATGGGCGAGGCCGAGGCCGTCGTGCGGCGGCTGTTCGAGCGGCTGGTGCAGGCGCCGGCCGACCTGCCGCCGGAATGGCTCGCCGGCCTTGAGCCGGAGGACGCCGTCGGCCGGGCGCTGCGGATTGCCGACTACATCGCCGGCATGACCGACCGCTACGCCATCGGCGAGCACGCCCGGCTGTTCGGCTGGACGCCGGAATTGAAGTGAAGCGCAAGCGGCACGGGCGGTCTCATCCCTCCCCGCGAGGGGAGGGTGGCCGCGCAGCGGCCGGGTGGGGAGAAGGTGCCCCACGAGACGGTCGTGCGTGGGACAATTCTTTTGTCAAAGGAGGCGATACGCTTCGCGGTGAGTTCTCCCCACCCCCGCGCTTTGCGCGGACCCTCCCCTCGCGGGGAGGGATAGCACCGCCCGCGGGACGACAGCTTCACATCTTCTCAGGATGACGGATTGAGAGCGCGCTTGTCCCGGACGTTTTTCTCGCCTCCCCAAAGACGATTTGCTATCACCCGCGCGCATGAACGTTTTCCAGGTCTTCACCCAGCACGTCCGTACCGCCGTCGAAACGCTGGCCAGGGCCGGCGCGGTTCCTTCGACGCTCGACCTGTCGCGCATCGTCGTCGAGCCGCCGCGCGAGGCGAGCCACGGCGATCTCGCGACCAATGCGGCGATGGCGCTGGCCAAAGACGCCGGGATGAAGCCGCGCGATCTCGCCGAGAAGATCGCGGCCGAGCTCGGCAAGCTTCCCGAGGTCACCAGGACCGAGATCGCCGGGCCGGGCTTCATCAACCTGTCGCTCGACCCGATGGTGTGGCGCGAGGCGCTGGCCGATGCGGTGCGCGCCGCTGCAAATTACGGCAAAGGCACCATCGGCGCCGGCAAGCCGGTGAACGTTGAATACGTCTCGGCCAACCCCACCGGGCCGATGCATGTCGGTCATTGCCGCGGCGCGGTGTTCGGCGACGCGCTCGCCAACCTGCTGGCGTTCGCGGGATTTGCGGTGACGCGCGAATACTACATCAACGACGCCGGCGCCCAGGTCGATGTGCTCGCCCGCTCGGCCTACCTGCGCTACCGCGAGGCGCTCGGCGAGGACATCGGCGAAATTCCCGAAGGCTTCTATCCCGGCGATTATCTCAAGCCGGTGGGCGAGGCGCTGAAAAAGGAGTTCCGCGACACGCTCAAGTCCATGGGCGAGGCGCAATGGCTGCCGCTGGTGCGCGGGAAGGCGATCGCGATGATGATGGTCGCGATCAAGGAGGATCTCGCGGCGCTCAACGTCCAGCACGACATCTTCTTCTCCGAGCGTTCGCTCATTGACGGGGCCGATCAGGTCGGCGCGACCATCGAATGGCTGCGCGCGAAGGGCTACGTCTACGAAGGCCGCCTGCCGCCGCCGAAGGGCGCGCCGGTCGACGACTACGAGGACCGCGAGCAGACGCTGTTTCGCGCCACCGCCTTCGGCGACGACGTCGACCGCCCGTTGAAGAAGTCCGATGGCAGCTACACCTACTTCGCCTCCGACATCGCCTATCACAAATCCAAGTTCGACCGCGGCTTCGGCGACATGATCGACGTCTGGGGCGCCGACCACGGCGGCTACATCAAGCGCATGAAGGCCGCGGTGAAGGCGGTCTCCGGCGACACCGCCGATCTCGACGTCAAGATCGTCCAGCTCGTCAAGCTCAGCCGCGACGGCGTCGAAGTGAAGATGTCGAAGCGCTCCGGCGAGTTCGTCACGCTGCGCGAGGTGGTGGAGGAGGTGGGCCGCGACGCGGTGCGCTTCATGATGCTCTACCGCAAGAACGACGCGGTGCTCGATTTCGACATGGCCAAGGTCAAGGAGCAGTCGAAGGACAACCCGGTCTTCTACGTCCAGTACGGCCACGCCCGCGGCCATTCGATCTTCCG